>NZ_JAVSMH010000002.1:0-531600 GCF_033283605.1 Staphylococcus sp. NWU MKU2
GGGGGCTTAGCTCAGCTGGGAGAGCGCCTGCTTTGCACGCAGGAGGTCAGCGGTTCGATCCCGCTAGTCTCCACCATATTAAATTTACAAACTAGATAACGGCGGTGTAGCTCAGCTGGCTAGAGCGTACGGTTCATACCCGTGAGGTCGGGGGTTCGATCCCCTCCACCGCCACTACTTATTAGTTGTAGAATTATAATTTGGACCTTTAGCTCAGTTGGTTAGAGCTAACGGCTCATAACCGTTCGGTCGCAGGTTCGAGTCCTGCAAGGTCCATATAATTTTGGAGGAATACCCAAGTCCGGCTGAAGGGATCGGTCTTGAAAACCGACAGGGGCTTAACGGCTCGCGGGGGTTCGAATCCCTCTTCCTCCGTATTTTATTGGTCTCGTAGTGTAGCGGTTAACACGCCTGCCTGTCACGCAGGAGATCGCGGGTTCGATTCCCGTCGAGACCGCCATTTAATAATTTTATAGTAATTTACATTTAATTAGTGGAGGAATACCCAAGTCCGGCTGAAGGGATCGGTCTTGAAAACCGACAGGGCCTTAACGGGCCGCGGGGGTTCGAATCCCTCTTCCTCCGCCATTAATTATTATCGCGGGATGGAGCAGTTCGGTAGCTCGTCGGGCTCATAACCCGAAGGTCGGTGGTTCAAATCCGCCTCCCGCAATTTATCTTTTAGGTCTCGTAGTGTAGCGGTTAACACGCCTGCCTGTCACGCAGGAGATCGCGGGTTCGATTCCCGTCGAGACCGCCATTACAAATTATGGTTCAGTAGCTCAGTTGGTAGAGCAATGGATTGAAGCTCCATGTGTCGGCAGTTCGACTCTGTCCTGAACCATTTTGTTATGCCGGCCTAGCTCAATTGGTAGAGCAACTGACTTGTAATCAGTAGGTTGGGGGTTCAAGTCCTCTGGCCGGCACCATCTCATGGAGGGGTAGCGAAGTGGCTAAACGCGGCGGACTGTAAATCCGCTCCTTCGGGTTCGGCAGTTCGAATCTGCCCCCCTCCACCATCTTAAATTAGGGACATAGTTCAACGGTAGAATAGAGGTCTCCAAAACCTTTGATGTGGGTTCGATTCCTACTGTCCCTGCCATGGCGGTTGTGGCGAAGTGGTTAACGCATCGGATTGTGGTTCCGACACTCGAGGGTTCGATTCCCTTCAACCGCCCTTAATTTTATTAATGGGCTATAGCCAAGCGGTAAGGCAACGGACTTTGACTCCGTCACGCGCTGGTTCGAATCCAGCTAGCCCAGTTATTGGCGGCATAGCCAAGTGGTAAGGCAGAGGTCTGCAAAACCTTTATCACCGGTTCAAATCCGGTTGCCGCCTCCATGCACGATGCGGGAGTAGTTCAATTTTAGAACACATTCCTTCCCGGAATGAGGTATAGGTGCAAGTCCTATCTTCCGCTCCATAATTTTTAATAATGCGGGAGTATTTCAACTCTTAGAATATGTTCCTTCCCGGAACAAGGTATAGGTGCAAATCCTATCTTCCGCTCCAATAATTTTTAATAATAATGCGGGAGTATTTCAACTTTTAGAATACGTTCCTTCCCGGAACGAGATATAGGTGCAAATCCTATCTTCCGCTCCAATAGTTTTTAATAATGCGGGAGTATTTCAACTTTTAGAATACGTTCCTTCCCGGAACGAGATATAGGTGCAAATCCTATCTTCCGCTCCATGTTTTTGCTTCCAAATGGAAGTTTTTTATTTATCAAAAATTGAGCCGGCGTGGCGGAATTGGCAGACGCGCGGGACTCAAAATCCCGTTCCTGTATTGGAGTGTCGGTTCGACCCCGACCGCCGGTATATATTTAAATTCTTTTAGGAATTTTTAGAGTGGAAATGTTGTTAAATCAACGTTTTCACTCTTTTTTTTATATTTTTAGACACTTTTAGAAACTATTTTTATGTCACATCTATGTCACAAGAGGGGACTAAATTAAAAATTTATGTCACAAGTTATGTCACAACTCATTAATGATTTTAAGAGCTTTCTTATTATCTTTTTCATAAGTTTCTTTTAGTAAATGACCATAATCTTTTAATGTTATATCAATTGAAGAATGACCTAATCTTTTAGAAATATAGTATATATTCAATCCTTCATGGATTAACAAAGAAGCATGTGTATGTCTAAATGCATGACTAGTAATATTTCTATCAATACTTAATTGACTACAAGCTTCACGTATAGATTTATTAACAGTTGAATTTGTTATTTGTTTACCTTTATTCACAAATACATATCCTTCAATTGAAGTTGTGTGATTATCTATATAATTTATAAGTAATTTTATTAATGACTTTGACACTGTTACCGTTCGTGCTGCTGATTTGTTTTTAGTGCCATTTAAGAAAATAGTGGAGTTCGCTTCGTTAATATCTTTTCTAGTTAAATTAATGCAGTCTGAAAATCTTCCACCAGTTTCAATCATTAATAATATCAGATGAGTAGATGCTGAATAATAACGTGTTTTATTTAAGTAATAAGTCTTTATTTGTTTTAATTCATCAATATTAAAATATTTATCAGTTTCTTTTTTGATAGGAGGTTTAGAAGATTCTATTTTTACATTAAATGTAAAATCTTTAGTTAATAAACCGTCAAATATAGCCGTTGATACTGCTTTTTTTATAAACTGGTTTAAACGTCCTAATTGATCTTGGCTTAAGCTATTTTTAAAACTTGTTATGAATAATTGATATTCATTTCTGGTTACCTTATTTATTGGTTTTTCTTTAAAATACTTTTCAACTTTAGAGCAGTATCTATCGTAATTATTATAAGTTTTAGCACCTACATAATCTTTAATATATATTTCTTTCCATTCTTTTAAATACTGTGAAAATGCTATTTTATTATAAGGATTTATCCCCTTAGTTAAATTATTTAACAATTCATTACCTGCTAGAGTAGCCTCACGTTTGGTTGTAAAAGAGCCTTTTCTATAACGTTTATTCTCAAAAAATAAATCATATTGCCAACTGTTACCACGTTTTGTTACTTTCATGATGTCTTTCCTCCTAAAAATAAGGTAGTCTAAGCTACCTTATAATGATGTTTATTCCTTTTCTAAAGTAACTGAATATAAATTATCATCTTTAAAAATAGAAGATAAGTCTGATAACAAAAATATATTCGAAGATATTTAGTAAAATTAATTTTTTGTGATTAAAATAATAATAATTAAAATGACCAACTATATATCAATTTCATGAATTTTTAAGCCTTTGATATGAAAATTATTTATAAAAGATAGATTAGAGTATTTAATTGAGTAAAAATAGAGATTTAGAAAAATAAAAGTAGTAGGTAGTTTGAAAAACGTACTGAGTTTTAGAAGGGAAGTACAGTTATATATAGTAACTGCATGTTCAATTTGATTTAAAGGGATTAATGAAGTAATTTCATTGCTTATAGAATAATAAGAATTAGATGTTTCTCTAATGAATACTGAAGATGATAAACGTTCATTAATGTATAAATCATTACCTGAAATTAAACATTCTAATTTACTAGGCATCTCCATATATTTAACATTAATATCATCAATCAGCTCCTTATATTGATGCATAATTCTCACTCCTTATTTAGTTTTAGTGATTATAAATTGTTTTTTTTTATCTAAACATCAACTCCTATATATGTTTAAATTATGCATAATTTATATAAAAAAAGAGAACACACTTAAACTAATACTTATTTATTAGTAAGTTAGCGTTCTCTTTATTTATCGCTATTTCTTTTGCTTTTTATATATTCTATGAAGTTTATAATTTCATTCATTTCTTTGTCATTAACGTCGTCACTAATATGTGCAGCAATAATTTCACCTTTGTGGCTTAATTTTCTCTCTTCATCGGTGGGTCTTTTAGGTTCTACATCATAACCTAATAACCAAGCCTCACTTACATTTAGTGCTTTAGCTAAAATATATAACTTTTGTTGGCCTGGAGAAGTTTTACCATTAACATATTGACTTAAATCAGTTTTAGTTACTTTAACACCATCACTATCTTTTAACATATTTGCTTTATTGATTACGTCAATTTGCTTCATTCCATTTTGCTTCATAGCTTCTTTTAGTCTAACGCTAATAGTACTTCTCATTTTTTAAGGGCCTCCTTAAAGTCTATAGACATATTATATATAAGATTGAACAAAAGTTCAATAATAAAATTCAAAATTATTGAATAAAAGTATTGCGCGCAAATTTATTCTGTGATAAATTAAACACAGGTTCAATAAAATTGAACAAAAATTAAAAGGAGGTGGATAATATGAAATTTGATTATTCAGCTTTAAATGGTCGTATTTTTTCAAAATATGGAAGTCAGTACGCATTTGCTAAAAGTATTGGACTATCAGAAAGAAGCCTTTCATTGAAATTAAATAATAAAGTTTCTTGGAAAGATAAAGAGATGGCGAAAGCTATTGATTTACTAGAACTTAAAGAAGATAGTATTCCAATATATTTTTTTAATCGCAAAGTTCAATAGTATTGAACTTTTTGGAGGTGAAAGAAAATGATTGATTTAGTAAATTTAGACGCCTTAAATAAACTCATTGATTCAAGAATTTTAGAAAAACTAACAGAAAATATTGATAAAGAAGAAATTTCAACATGGTGGGATATTGATGATTTAAAAAGAGAATGTAAGAAAGGGCGTCAATGGTGCATCGACATGTTAAATTATCCCCCTTTTAAAGAAGAGTTAAAAGAGTTAAATATAGTCTATTATCCAACAGCCAATAGAGAAGGTTACTCAATGATAGCTGACAAAATGAAAGAGTGGCTAGTAAAAAATCATTCAAGAATAAGAGCTTCAGCTAGAACTTTTAGAGCTAACTAAAGGAGGTAATTAAATGTGACTTATTCAGAATTAGCATTTTTAATAGCATATTTAATGTTTCTAAGTGCTTCATTTTTATTAATGCTATTAGGAGTTTATTTTACTACTGCTCTAGGTACTTCAGGCATTATATCTATATTTACCTTTATATTTTTTGATAGTTACTTTATTAAAACTTTAAAAAAAGACTGAATGCTAACGGCAATTAGCAAACAGTCAAATAAAAAATAATTTTTCAAATTTATTTTAAAGCAACTTTAGGAGGATATCAACATGCAAAACTTAAAAAATTTGAAACAAAATGAAATAAGATTTTTAGTAATTAATGAAGTTAATAAGTTGAGAGTGTTATTTGAACGCATTAAGAATGAAACTAATTATGAGCCAACTGCTTATATTCTTACTTCTATTAAGGGGAAAGATTATTCTGAAGGTGCAATATTTATACGAGGTAATAGTGAAAATATCATTGATATCATGCTTAATGATAAGAGTACAGAAAATATTGTTAGTGGCTATTGTGAGGCAAAAATTGCTAAATATTTAGGTAGTGATATTGATGAATAGTAAGATGAGTCTTCAACTTATATATAAAGAATTAATTGATGAATTTTTAGTTTCTAGTGAACGATGTTTATTAGAAATTGAGAGAAATAATAATGATCAATTAATAATTAACTTTTTACATTATAGCGATAAATATAAAACTAATAATAAATTAATACAAATTCTTGAAATTTATCCAGACTCTCATGTGAGACTAAAGAACTTAGTTATTGAAGTTTTAAGAGGACGAAAAATTATTCAAAAAGGAGTGAAGTGAAATGAATCAATTTCAAGAATTAGAACTACAAGAATTAAGAGAGTTAGATAATTTTGATATTAGAGAAACTTTTAAAATTAAAGATTTGAAAACAGCTAATTGGGCATTCAAAAAGTTAAACGCAATAAGTAATAAAGAGAATGAAATTAATAATTTGGCCGGAGATGAAATTGCTCGAATTGAAACTTGGCAAGAGAAAGAATTAAATCAAATTCAGCAACAAAAAGAATATTTGGAGCACCTTTTAAAAGAATACTATATTCAGCAAAAAGAAAATGATAAGAAATTTAAATTAAGTACACCCTACGGAAAAGTATCTTCAAGAGTTGGTGCTAAAGTATTACAGATTAATAATGAACAAGCAATTATTGATGAACTTGAAAAAAGAGGATTATACAAATTTATTAAGATTAGTAAAAAACTTAATCAAGCTGATATTAAAAAGGATTTTAATTCAACAGAAAATGGCACTTTAATTGATGCTAATGGTGAAGTTTTAGAAGGAATTTATTTAGTTCAAAAACCGACCACATATACAGTTAAAGCTGGTGATTAGTATGTCAGATATTTTAAATCAGTTAGGCGTCAAAGATATTAGTAAACAAAATTCTAACAAATATTATAAATTCGCAATATATGGAAAATTCGGCACAGGTAAAACAACATTTTTGACTAAAGATAACAATGCTTTGGTGTTAGATATACACGAAGATGGAACTACAGTTACCCAAGATGGAGCAGTTGTACAAAATAAAAATTATAAACACTTCACTACTGTTATTAGAAAATTACCAAAAGTTTTACTTGAACTTAGGAAAATAAATAAGCAGATAGATATAGTTGTGATTGAGACTATACAAAAGTTAAGAGATATAACGATTAAAGATATTATGGAAAATAAAACTAGAAAACCTAGTTTTAATGATTGGGGAGAATGTGCTGATAGAATTGTGAGTATTTATAGATATATTTCTAAGCTTCAAGAAGAATATCAATTTCATTTAGCTATTAGTGGCCATGAAGGGATAAACAAAGATAAAGATGAAGAAGGTAGTACTATTAATCCTACTATCACTATAGAGGCGCAAGATCAAATACGTAAGGCAGTAGTAAGCCAATCAGATGTCTTAGCGAGAATGACTATTGAAGAATATGATTTAGATGGCGAAAAAACTTTTAATTATATTTTAAATGCAGAACCTTCAAATTTATTTGAAACAAAAATTAGACATTCCCCGAATATAAATATTAGTAATAAAAAATTTATTAACCCTTGTGTTAAAGATATTGTAGATGCCATTAGAAATGGAAACTAATTTAAAGGAGAGTATTTAGGTATGAAATTTAACTTAGATTTAAATGGAGCAGAAGAAATAGGCAATTATATTCCAGCAGGACGATTTAGTGTGAGAATTAAAGATTTTGTAGCAAAGGAATCTAAAAATGAACACCCACAGTTTGCTATTACGTTTACTCATAAAGAAGAAGGAGAATTCACTCATTATGCTAATGCAGATCTTAATAATGAATTTGCAAGGAATTGGTTGTATACATTCTTAAGATTATTGAATATAACTAATAATAACTATCAGTTCTCATTTACAGAAAATGATATTATTGGCAAACCTATTAATATCGAGTTAAAGCGTGAATATAATGAATACACTGATAAATTCAGGAATAATTTAAAGAAGATTTGGAAATTCGATGGTACTCCTGTATTTGAAAAATTCACTGATAATAATGATGATGTTTCGTCAAAAATAAAAAGAGGAGAACAAAAATTTAGCATTGAAGACGACAATTTCCTTAATAATCTAGAAATCACTGATGATGATTTACCTTTTTAATGAGGTGATTTAAATGACAGGTTGGATAAGTTTACATCGTTCAATTCTAAATCATTGGTTATTCAAGGAAAAGAGAAAATTCTCGCGATTTGAAGCATGGATCGATTTGTTATTATTGGTAAATCATACTGAAAGTAAAATAATGGTTGATGGAGAGTTAATAATTGTAAAACGTGGACAAAGAATTACTTCACTTAGACAGTTGAGAGAGCGTTGGAATTGGTCAATAACCAAGGTGAATAATTTTCTAAAAGCGTTAGAAGACGAGACGATGATTGAGTTAAAAAAAGACACGAAAAAAACAATTATAACCATTGTGAAATATGACTTTTATCAACATGACAATTTAAAAAAAGAAAACAAAAAAGACACTGAAAAAACAGTGGAAGAACAGTCAAAAGACACTGAAAAGACACAGAAAGAAACAAACAATAATGATAATAATGTAAATAATAATAATAATGGGAATAATGAGAACAAGAGAGATGAGTTAAGCAACGACGCCCAATTTAAAGATGTATTCAATCTTTATCAAGAAAATATAGAACAAACTCCTAGTCCAATAACTATACAAAAATTCACTCAAGATTACGAAGAATTCGGGAAAGAATTATTAGGATATGCAATAGAAAAAGCAGCTTTATCAAACGTTCATAATTATCGCTTTGTTGACTATCTATTGAAGGATTGGCGTAAGCAAAATTTAAATAATCTCAATGCAGTAGAGCAATACGAACAGCAACGACTACAACAAAAACAACATAAAAATTTTAAAACATACTCAAGAGAAAAAACACCAAAATGGTTGGCTAATCGCAACCAAAATAATTATAAAAGCGAGGTAAACCCTAATTTCGAAAAAGAAAGAGCAGCTTTTAGAAAACAACTAAAAGAAGATTGGGGGGAGTCATAATTGTCTAATATCCGCAAAGTTATGCAATGTGCTGGCAAAAGACTTGAATTCACTGACGAAGAAATAACACGTATGCAAGAATTAAATATAACTCGAGCTACAATTACAGCTCGAGTTAAAAATGGATGGCCAAGATATTATATCATTAACCAGCCTAAAGAGATGTCTAGAGAAGAATATGATAAATTGCTTGAAATAAAAAAATTAGCTGAAAAAAACAGGAAAAAGAGAGAAATAAAAAAGCAACAACTTTTATTAAAAGAAATGAAAGCTAAAGAACATTTACAGAAATACCCTCAAAAAGTTAAAGCATCAAAATATTATTACAATTTATTAAATTATGCTCTAAAAGCTTTCAGATAATTTGCAAAGGAGAAAGATATGATCGATAAGAATTTTAACTTAAAAGAATTTAATCGAGATTATGAATTATATGATACTTATAAATTTCTAGATGAGTTACTCAGAATCAAAAGAAATTATACTTCATTGATTAATTATTTAAGGTTAAAACTAGAAATAAATCCTGCTAGTTCACAGTATTTGGGAATACTACATTATGTGGACGAGTTAGAAAGTAAAAGAAAAGTGAATCAATTAACTATTTTAGAAAAAGCCAATGCTTGGGATAAATATATTAGCGATGTACGAGAAAGACTAAAAATTTCGATAAAAAGCGATGAAGAGATAGAAAAGGAATTACAAGAACTAATATGTAACTATTTAAAGTGAGGTTATGAGTATAATGGAACTTTTAATTAAAAATATTGAATTATGGAGTAAAGATCGTTCTTTAAATACTGCGTGTCCTATGAAGCAGTATGACAAATTAATTGAAGAATATGGAGAACTAGTTAAGGGACTAAATAAAAATAATAAGCAATTAATTATGGATAGCATTGGTGATATGTTTATAGTTATGACAATAATGATGCAACAAACTAATGGAAATATAAAATTGGCTGAAGAAATTTCAAAATATTATGAAGGTGAATCAACAACTGTTAATTACATTAAACATCTTAGTAAATTAGGTGACATGTTGAATAAATTACTTAATGAAAATGCTGCAAATACTTATTTATTCACAAATATACAGACAGAAATATCTAATTTATTATCATTGTTGCATAAAACGGTAACCGAATATAAAACGAGTTTATCTTACTGTGTAAAACTTGCTTATGATGAAATTAAAAATAGAAAAGGGAAAATAATTGATGGTAAATTTATTAAAGAAGATGATTTAGATAATCTAAATTAATTACTTAATGACATCAGGGGTTATTACAGCATGAAAGATTTATTGGTTGAGTATAGGAAAACTAGATTAGCTGTATTGAAAAAAATTAAAGAGATAGAAAAAAGTGCAAATGAGATAGAAGATTTACCAATCTATAAAAACATCTTAAGTGATATAGAATACTCAATTGAATGGTTAAAAAAGGGACATGAACCTGGTAACTATAATGCTATTGATAAATCTCAATGCTACTTAGTTGATCAACAAGTGATTAACAAAGTAATAAGTGAATCTATTTATAAAAAAATATCTACAATTGAGTATTCAGATATTATAAACAATGTTAACCACAAAGTGAATTATGCATTAATGCGTCTAACAACTACTGAATTAGAGTGTTTTATAATGATAAAATGTGAAAAATTAACTTATAGAGAATGTGCAGATTTATTAAGTATCAGAATTGGAACTGTTCAAAAATATATTGAAAGAGCTCTAAATAAAATAAATACTGAATTGGAAACAAATATATTTATAAACTAAAATTTGTCTTAAAGATGATACATAAGTAGAAGGTTAAGTCCTTCTGGCATGTTCTCCTAAAGCCTACCTGTAATGATACGGGTAGGTATTTTAATTTTATAAAGCTAATAGCGTGAGAGTTGGTGGTAAAAGAAATGGCTAGAAAAGGTTTATATGAAAAGTTAGATATAGAGAGTAAATTAGGATTAGTTGAAGGTTGGAAAAGAGATGGATTAACAGATGAGCAAATAGCTAAAAATCTAAGCGTATCAAAACATACTTTAATTAAATGGAAAAAGAATATTCCAGACTTTTTAGACGCCATAAAAAAAGGAAAAGAAGTTTCTGACTATGAATTAGAAAATGCACTACACAAAAGAGCTGTAGGTTATTACTATGAAGAAGAAACAGTTACAAATACTGGAAAAGTAGTGAGAGTTAAGAAATATGAACATGCTAATCCTACATCCCTAATATTTGCGCTTAAAAATAGATTACCACATAAATATAGAGATAAAGTTGAACAAGAAATCACTCAGAAAAACATAGAAATTAACATCGGTGATTATGATGACGACGATTAGACTTAACTTTAAATATCCCAATAAAGTATTCAATAAAAATATATATGAAATTTTAGAAGATTATTCTAATTTTACTGAGGTTCATTATGGTGGTGGTTCAAGTGGTAAATCACATGGTGTAGTACAAAAGGTTATTATAAAGTCTTTAAAAAAATGGAAATATCCTAGAAAGGTATTATGGTTACGTAAAGTTCAAGCAACTATTACAGATAGCCTGTTTGAAGATGTAAGAAGTTGCTTGATCGATTTTAAGATTTGGGATTTGTGTAAATGGAATAAGACTGATAATAAAGTAGTGCTACCTAATGGCGCTATTTTTTTATTTAAAGGGTTAGATAACCCTGAAAAAATAAAATCAATTAAAGCAATATCTGATGTAGTTATGGAAGAAGCTTCTGAATTTACACTAGATGATTATACACAACTTACGTTAAGTTTAAGAGAAAAGAAACATGTCCAAAGACAAATATTTTTAATGTTTAACCCAGTTTCAAAATTAAATTGGGTTTACAAAGCATTTTTCGAACCTAGCCAACAACTTCATGATGTTCTAATAAGGCAGTCTAGTTATAAAGATAATAAGTTTTTAGACGAATTAACTAAAAATAACTTAAAACAGTTGGCCGATAGAAATCCTGCTTACTATAAGATTTATGCGCTTGGTGAATTCGCTACGTTAGATAAACTAATATTTCCAAAGTATACAAAACAATTTATTAACTTTGAAAAAGTAAAACATTTACCTTCATATTTTGGTCTAGACTTTGGATATATTAATGATCCGAGTGCTTTTATTCATGTGAAAGTAGATTTAGATAATAAAAAGCTATACATCTTATCTGAGTTTGTTAAAAAAGGGATGTTAAATGATGAAATAGCCAATTTAATTATTAATTTAGGGTTTGCTAAAGAAGTTATAATAGCGGACTCAGCTGAACAAAAAAGTATAGCAGAGATTAAAATAAAAGGCGTCAGTAGAATAGAACCAGCTATGAAAGGAAAAGATAGTATTTTAACTGGCATTCAATACATCAGTCAATTTGAAATAATTGTCGACGAAAGATGTTTTAAAACCATAGAAGAATTAGATAATTACACTTGGAAAAAAGATAAAAAAACAGGTGAGTACTATAATGAGCCAGTTGATTCTTATAACCATTGTATGGACGCATTAAGGTATGCAGTTAGTAAATTAATATTTAAAAATAAAACTGATAGCGCAGATATTAAAAGTTTAAAACAAATGAGAAGAATGTTTTAAGGATGTGAACTAATGACAATATACAACCGTGATATTAACAACATAAAGTTCTCTAAAGTTGCTAATGATGATTTTTTATTAACAAATGTAGAGCAATTACTTAAAGAAGAAGTATTGCTAAGTTTAATAAATAAGCATAAAACTGAACAGTTACCTAGATTGATTATGTTAGAAGATTATTATCTTAATAGAAATACAGATATATTAACTGATAAAAGAAGAGTTACTGATTTAAGTGATAAATCAGATCATAGAGCTGTACATAATTATGCTAAATATGTAACACGCTTTATAGTAGGATATTTAACTGGTAATCCTATCAGTATTACTCATAAAGATGAAAAGACAAATGAAGCCATAGCCAATTTAAATGTTACTAATGATGCAGATGCAACAAATAGCGATTTAGCACTTAATTTATCAATATATGGTAGAGCATATGAAATTGTTTATAGAGACAAAAATGATGTAGATAAATTTAAAGTGCTTGATTCTAAAAATACATTTGTAGTGTACGATAACACCTTAGAAAAAAAGATTATTGCAGGTATAAGATATTATATAGTTAAAGATAATGACAATTTACCAGTACAAAAGATAGAAGTATACACAGTTGATAGGATTTTTTATATTACTACAAAAAGTGGAAAGTTTTTAGCTATTGATTCAATTAAACATTATTATAATGATGTGCCTATAATAGAGTATTTAAATGACCAATTTAAGCAAGGTGATTTTGAAAATGTGATTTCTTTAATCGACTTATACCATAGTGCACAATCGGATACTGCTAATTATATGACAGATATAAATGATGCAATGTTAGCTATTGTAGGAAATGTTGAAATAGATGGAGATGATGCACATAAATTCAGACAAGCTAACATGGTGCATATTAAACCAAATATTAATTCAAATGGTTCTGATAGCAATGCTGAAGTAAAGTATATTTATAAACAATATGAAGTTAATGGTGCCGAAGCTTATAAAACGAGGTTGCAAAGAGATATTCATAAATATACAAATACTCCAGATTTAACTGACGAAAATTTTAGTGGGGTACAATCTGGTGAATCAATGAAATATAAGCTTTTTGGTTTAGAACAAGTGCGATCAATAAAAGAAAGATTATTTAAAAAGGGCTTAATGAGACGTTATAAAATTCTATTTAATAATCTTAATTTAACAAGTGTATATAACTACGACTACACAAAAATTGAAATTACTTTTACACCTAATTTACCTAAATCTTTATCTGAATTTATTGAAGCATTCAATGCACTTAATGGAGGAGTTTCAGAACAAACAAGATTGAAACTTTTGCCTATTATTGAGAATCCTAATGATGAGATTAAAAAAATGGATAATGAAAGAAAGAAATTAAGAGAAGAAAGTGATCATTCATCATTTGAATTACCCATTACTCACATAAAAGAAATGACTGATAGTTATGACAGATAGTCAGGATTATTGGTTAGAGAGGGCTCAAAATGTTATAGAAGCGGAGACATTAGCTGATGCCCAAGCTACTTCAGAAATAGAACGTATTATTATGTTAATGTATGCAGAAATAATGAGGGAACTACTCGCCTTTTATGCAAAATATGCAACGAATACAGGATTAACAATTCAAGAAGTCATGAAAAAAACAGATGACTTTGATGTATATGCGTTTCGAAACAAAGCTAAAAAATATGTGAAGCGTAGAGATTTTAGCGATGAAGCAAACAAAGTACTTAAACTGTATAACTTGACTATGAGAGTATCTAGAGAAAAATTATTAAAGCAACAATTAGATTTGATAGTCAAAGATTCCACTTTAGATATTCAAGATAAGATAGAAAATAAATTAGTTGATGCGGTTGATAGAGAAGTTGAAAGACAAGCACATATACTTGGTAAACATGTAAAAATTGATGAAACTGAAGTACAGGCAGTCGTTAACAGTAATTTTAAAGGTGTGAAGTGGTCTAAAAGATTATGGCAAGATATGGCTGTAGTTCAAAAAGAAGTGGAAAAAACGACGAGCAATGTATTACTTAGAGGGAGACATCCTAATGAGTATGTATCTGAGTTTAAAAAGCAAACAAATGCCACTACTTATAATGCTAGTAGATTGTTAGTTACTGAATCTGCACGTGTTCAGGCTGAATCACAGAAGCTAACTTATCTTAAAGAATTAGGTGAAGATGGCGAGTACAAGTATGTAGCAAAAATTGACAAGAAAACATCTAAAATATGTCACACATTAAATGGCAAAGTATTTAAAGTTAAAGACATGGTTCCAGGCATCAATGCTCCACCAATGCACCCTTGGTGCAGAAGTACTACAGTACCGCATGTGGGAAACTGGCGGGATAATTTCTTTACTGAGCGTAAAAGTAAGTATCAAGTGCAGAACAATGTATTAGAAAAAGAAAAATTACAAGAAAAAGCAAAAAAAGAAATGCTTGAAATGTTACGTAGTGGTAAAATAAAGATAGAATTGAATAATGAAAAGCAAGAACGCCATATTTTAAATACAAAAGCATACTATAATAAGAAATATAATTCTTCTATCTTGCCAAGTTATATTACGCTGGATCCCAAGGAGATTGAAAAAATAACTAAAAAAGAATTTATTAATTTTCCTGTTTTATTTGATGATGAAGGGAAATTTAGAAATAAACAAATTATTAACTACAACAAGATAATCGGCAAATCTTATGTAAATGATGAATATATTGAAACAAAATTAGGTAAAGTTCATTATTCTAAAACTGGTTTTCATGTGGTACCTTACATTAAAAAGGAGTGATTAATTTGAATTTACAATATTACTTAGGAAAAATTGTCAAATTAACTCTTACTAATAATAAAGTATTAGTTGGAAAAGTGACAGATTTTGATGATAAATATGATAATTTTGATGGATTTAATTCAATAGAAATAGATACAGGTAGTATTTTATACGATATAACAGAGAATAAAATTAAATCAATTGTTTTAAACTGAAAGCATCCTTTCTACCCATATAAATAGAAAGTGGTGCTATTTTTATACACTTTTTTAACCTTCCACGGAAGGTTATTTTTATGTCCAAAACGTGCTGATGACGTTATAAAAGCAAGTATGGAATGAAAAGTCGACAGACTATAAACGGAGGTATATCTCATGGAAAACAACCAAAGTAATATTACTGAAGAAGCAAAAAGCAATGAGAAATTAGAAACACCTAATGAACAAGCCCAATATAATGAGAAAACATTTTCCCAAGAAGAAGTATCTCAAATGATTAAAGACCGTCTAGCTAGAGAAAGAAGAAAATCTGATGAGTGTATTAAAGACGCTATTCAAGAAGCTGAAAAACTGGCCAAGATGAATAAAGACCAAAAAAGTCAATATGAGATAGAAAAACTTATGAAAGAGAATGAAGCATTAAAAGCTGAAAAGGCATTATCTCAAATGAGAAATGAAACGCGTTCAATGCATAGTGAATCAGGTGTAGAAAACTTTGATGATCAAATCATAAATGTATTAGTGAATTCCGATGCAGAAACAACAAAGAAAAATGTTGAATCATTTACTAACTTATTAAATAAAATGGTTAAAAGTAACGTTGAGAAAGCATTACGACAAAATTCACCAGTCAATACTCAAACAACTGGCATGACAAAGCAAGATATTATGTCAATTAAAGACGATGTACAACGGCAAAAGGCAATTGCACAAAATATAAATTTATTTTCTTAACTAAATGGAGGTTGAAAATATGGTAGCAGAAGAAAATGTAATTTTAAAAGAACATTTAAGTCAAGCAAAGTCGATTGATTTTGCGAATCGAATAGGGAACAATATTAATAAATTATTAGAAGTACTTGGAGTAACCAATAAATTACCTATGACAATTGGTTCAAGTATTAAATTATATAAATTCACAGTACAAGATCCAAGTTACTCTACTTATGAAGGAGATGAAATTCCTTTAACAAAAGTAAATAGAGAACTTGCACAAACTATTGAATTACAGTTTGATAAATATCGTAAGGCAACAACAGCCGAAGCTATTCAAGCTCATGGCTTTGATTTAGCAGTTAATAAAACGGATAATGAATTACTTAGACATGCACAAAAGAAAATAAAAACTGATTTTGCGCAAGTTATGAGTGATGCAGCTGGTACGGTATTAGATAGTAATAAACGTGCGCTTACATCTAAAAACTTACAAGGGGCATTAGCGAAAGGTAGAGCCAAATTATCAACTGTTATCGACAGTGATATTACACCTATTGCTTTCGTTAATCCAGATGATACAGCTGAACATTTAGCAAATGGATTAATTGTTTCAAATGGTTCTTTATTTGGAATGGGACTACTTACTAACTTTGTGGGAGTTAAACTTATTGAACTATCAGATGTTCCACAAGGTGAAGTTTGGATGACAGTATCTGAAAATTTAAATATTGCATATGCAGATCCAAGTGGAGAGTTAGGTCAAGCATTTAATTTTGCCACTGATGAAACAGGATTTGTCGGCGTCTTACATGATATTCAATCAAGTCGATTAACTGCTGAAACTATTTTAATGGCTGCACTTAAAGTATTTCCAGAAAATATTGATGCAGTTGTAAAAGTGAAACTTAAAGATGAAAAAGAAAAGGCAGTAAGTCCTGAATAAGTGGGTAAATAGATGAACTATTTAGATAGTGTAAAAAAACGTATCGGATTGATTGATAACTTTCAAGGTGAGCAGTTAAATGTTATTATTCATAATGTAAAAGATGAATTATTAGCACTATTGCCAGTAGTAAAGCAAGAAGTGCCGGAAGAAATTGGATTTATTGTAATTGAAGTTGCAACTAAAAGATATAATCGAATTGGAGCTGAAGGAATGTCTTCAGAAAATCAAGATGGTCGTTCAAGTAGCTATGAATCACACGACTTTGATGAATATAATGGTGTATTAAATAACCTTTTTTATAAACAAGAAAAGAAAGGCTTCGTTAAATTTTATTAATGAATTATAAAGATAGAGTTACATTATATAATCAAAGTGAATCTAGATACAATCCAGCTACTAAACGAAAAGAAGTTACAAGAGAATATATAGAAAATGTAGTTTGTAATCGTAATTGTCTAACAGCAGAGAACACAAGAGTTGAGTTTGGTGAAATTACTCAGGATATCAATGTCCTAAGAATACCGAAAGTAATAAATTATATACCCACTCATGCATTAATTGAAAACAGAGAATATAAAATCGTTAAGGTGAAACATTATCAACATACAACTTCGATATTTATTAGAGAGATTAATCCATGAAAGTTGAAGGTGCAGAAAAATTAAAAAGAAAACTACAAATGATGCATAATGACATAGATGAAGATATTGATTTTATTTTGAAAAACAATGCTAATGAAGGTGTTGAAATTGCTGTTAGAAATGCCCAACAAGCTTTTGTGAAAGGATATTGGACAGGTAATTTAGTTAGACAAATCAAAGCTAAAAAGACTGGACTATTACAGTATGAAGTGATATCTAATGCTCATTATAGTGGATATTTGGAATATGGAACGCGGTACATGAGAAAAGAACCATTTATTTTTCCAACCTACTTAACTTTGAAAAAACAAGTACATGAAGATATAGAAAGACTAATTCATGGATAGGAGTTAATTATGACAATTAAATATACGCCTGCACAATTACTATATGATGCTACTTTTACTGCACTAAAAGGATTAGGTATTGAAGTTATAGATTCAAAAGATATAACTAATAAAATACCTTATCCTTTTTTTGTAGTTGGACAATTTAAAACAATTAAAACAGAGTATACATTTAATTCATATCATGGCACTTTTAATGGAACTATTGACGTATGGAGTAATGATAATGATTTAGGAGAGCATAATCTTTGTGTAAATTATGCTGAAACTATTTTATCTGAAATTACTGAAATTGAAGATTACCAAATTAGATATAAAGAAATCACTACTAATACAATTATTGATTACTCTACTGATATAGAATTACTTCATACAATAATAAATATTGAATATGAAGTTTTATAGGAGGTTAATTTATGTACAAAGACAGTAAAGATAGACTTTACTTATTTAGAAAATGTGGTGAAAGAGTTAATGCCACTAAAATGATGTTTATGACTGAATTTGAGAATGAATTGGAAAATGATTTTGATATTGAAGAAACAATGGATGGAAGTTATACAAGTGATGGCAAATTAGAGAATACTCTGTCTGCAACTGCTAAAGCGAACTATACTGATCCTCTTTGCGATGAATTTGAAGATGCAGTAAGAGATAAAGTAGCTTATGAAGCTTGGGAAATAGAGAGTAAAATTGCTGGTGAAAATGAAAATCAAGGAAAATTTAAAGCTAAATATCATCAAGGACGTTTTAAAAAATTTAAACGTAAAGGTGAGAATGGTTCAGTAGAGGAATATGAAGTTGAATTTGCAGTACACGATAAATATCAACGTGGTTATGCAACTATTACAGAAGAAGTAACTCAAAAACTAGCGAAAGTAGGCTATAAGTTCCATGATACTACAAAAGAAGACTATGCTAATGATGGATTAGCACCAAAAATTATTACGCAACCAGTTGTTAATTCAAACAGAATCGATAATTCAACCGCATTAGATAATCGAGAGAATCTAGAAACACATGAAAATTCAAATGAGTTAACTCATTAATTTTAAAAATAGTTATTTTAAGTAAGTAGGTTTTGACGACCTACTTATTTTTATTAGGAGGATTTATTAATGATTACAATTAAAAACGGACAAAATGAATTAGAATTAAAATTTGGTTTAGGCGAATTAAATGCAATTGATAAAGAATTAGGTTATGAAGTTAGGGATATTAATTTAGGTGAAGGCTTAGAAACGTTACTACCTAAATTACAAACAGGTAATGTACTCGCCTTATCAAAAATTATTAAAGCTTGTACTAAAGGTCAAAAAGGAAGACCTAAAAATGATGAAGAATTAGAAAAAGTATTAAATGGCATCTTCAATGAATATGGCTCATTCAGAGCATTTGGAAAAGTATTAATTGAAGAATTGGGAAACAAACCTTTAACCCAAGATTTAGTAAAAACGAGATAATTGAAAATCCCAAAGAATCTACAAAAGAGAAAATGACTTACGATAGAATAGTTATTATTTGTATGAGTGAATTAAACATAAAAAGCTTGAAAGAGATTAATAATCTAACTTTATCTGAATTTAATTATCGTATGTACGCTTTAAGATTTGAAATTTTACGCAAAGAGTATGATTTATATAAATTGGCTTTTGCTATAAGAGACGCAGCTGCAACTAAGAATATTGGTACTGAAAAGAAACCTAAAGAAGCGTATGTTTTCAAATCTGTAAATGACATCATAGATTATGAATATAATTACAAACGCTTATTAGAAGGTAAACAAATTATGTTTACTAATGAGAAGAAAGAAATAGATCCTGAACAAAATGCTTTATTTGAAGTAATAGCAGAAATTAACAAACATACTTAAATTTGGAGGTGAGGATACTATGAGTGGAAATACAGGATATTCAGTTAGCACAACACTTAAAGCAAGCACTTCTAAATTTAAAAGTGAAATTGAATCTGCAATAAAAAAAATTGAAAAATTTGAGAAAATCGCTTTTAAAATTAATGATTTAGAATTGAAAGCTAATGATAAAGCATTACAGTCTAAATTAATAAAAGCAGAAAATTCATTGAAAAGATTAGAAAAATCTAAACATCTCGTGACTATAGATAGTAATACACAAAAAGCTATTTCCAAAATTAATCAATTAGAACAAGTCTATAATGTTTTAGATAATAGAAAAATTGATTCTATTATAGATATTTCCGATAATATGGCTAAAGTTAAATTGTCTAATTTCACAAGAATGATTAATGTACTAGATCAAACACAAGCTAATCCACATATAGATTTTAATGATAAAAAAGCTGTTGCAGAAATAAATCGTTTTAAGTTTGATTTAAATAATCTAGATGCTAAAAAAGTAAATACTGAAGTTGCATTAAATATAAGTAATGCAAAAGCAAAATTAAACAAATATAAAATTGCTACTGATGTACTAGATAATAAACGTATTAATACTGCAATTGATTTATCAGACAAGCTCTTTATGTTCAAAGCTAATCGCGTAAAAAGAACTTTACGATCTATAGAAAATAATACTAGTAAAACAAAAGTTGAAGTGGAAACTGCTGCTAGTATTGCTAAAATTTCTATATTTAAGAAGATACTTAAAAGTATTCCTAATAAAATTAAGGTTAAATCAGAAACAGAAACCAACATGTCTAAAAATGAAATAGACAGTTTGATTGCAAAAATCAACCAATTTAACCAAGTAATAAAGAGTAAAGTAAGTAATTCAATGGGGAACTTAGGAAGTAGTATTTCGGGTATAATTCGTGGTGTAGTTATGGCTTCATTTACGTCATTAATACCAATTGTAGCTAGTTTAATACCAGTAATTGCTATGATTGGTAATGCGTTAGCTGTCGTGAGCGGAGGTGCACTAGGCATGGCAGGTGCATTTGGAATTGCAACTGTAGGTGTCGGCTCATTCGCAGCTATAAGCTTGTCTGCGTTAAAAATGCTAAAAGATGGCACTTTATCAGTTACGAGCGAAGTGCAAAATTACCAATCTTCAGTGGATAATTTAAAATCTGCATGGCAAAGTATTGTGAGTTCAAATCAATCTCAAATTTTTAATACATTAGCAATAGGTGCCAATATTGCTAGAAATGCTTTAACGCAATTATCACCATTTATTAGTGAAGTTGCTAGCAAGGTTGAAGATAGTGCAGGACGCTTTCAAACATGGGTTGAGTCCTCTGATACGGCTAACAAGGCATTTAGCACTCTAAGAACTGATGGTATGACGATATTTGATAATTTACTTCAATCTGCGGGTAAATTTGGTGATGGTTTAGTAAGGATATTCACTCAATTTAGTCCACTATTTGTATTCATGGCTAAAGGATTAAATGATTTAGCAGAAAAATTTGATATATGGTCTTCTAAAGTTTCTACTTCTCAAGGTATTAATAATTTTATTAATTATGTAAAAACTAATCTACCTATTATAGGTAAAATATTTGGTGATACTTTCATAGGGATTGTAAGTATTTTTAAAGCTTTTGGTTCTAATTCTTCTTCATTATTAGGCTCTATTTCAACATTAGCTAGTCAATTTAGAACATGGGCTGAAAGTGTTGGTCAATCCAAAGGATTTCAACAATTTATTGATTACATTAATGAAAATGGGCCAATTTTAGCTTCGATAGTTGGAAATGTTGCAACAGCATTAATAAACTTTTTGACTTCTATGTCTCCAATTGGTTCAGTAGTACTTAGTGTTTTAAACGCAGTAGCAGGGTTTATTGCTACGCTATTTGAAGCTCATCCTGCAATAGCGCAAATATTAGGAGTCATTGGAATATTTGTTAGTATATTAATGACTGTTGTGCCAATAGTCATGGATGTAGTTGGTGTACTTTCCTTAGTGATAGAAGCTTTTTCAGCTATTAGTGCTCCAATACTTATAATTGTTGCTATAATCGGTGTTTTAATAGGAATATTTATTTATTTATTTATGGAATACGAACGAAACATTTAGAAACGCAGTTATATCAGTATGGAATACAATCACGACATATATATCTAATTGTATTAATGTAGTTACGACAGTGGTAATGACAATATGGGGAACTTTAGTTGTTTGGTGGCAACAAAACAATCAATTAATCATGGATACCATAATGATTATTTGGAATGGAATTTCAGTATATATTATGACAATAATTAATATAATAGTAGCAATTATTCAAACAGGTTGGAATATTGTAGTTACAGTTATACAAACTGTTTGGTCGAATATAACAGTTATTATTCAAACTGCTATTACTATCGTATTAAATATTATTACCCTAATTATGCAAATGATTACTGGAAATTGGTCAGGAGCATGGAATACGATTTTATCAATTGGTTCAACTATATGGAATGCTATTTGTACAATTGCAAATTCGTTATTTAATGGATTGTTAGGAATTCTAACATCAATTTGGCAAGGAATTGTTTCAATCGCTAGTGCATTATGGAATTATCTGAAAGAAGTAATAGTTAATAGAATTGTTGCGGCTTATCATTTAGTAGTTTCAATTGCACAACAAATTTGGTCAGCTATAGCATCAAAATTTAGTGAAATGGTTTCAACTGTTCAAGAAAAAATGAGTCAATTTTACAATGCAATTAAAGAAAAAATTCAAGTGCTCTTAGTGCTATACAAGGATCTGTAGGGAGCTTTTTAAGTGCTGGTAGAGATTTAATAATGGGATTAGTTGATGGGGTGGCGAGCATGGCGGGAAATTTAGTTGATAAAGTAAAAGATGTAGTAGGCAGGGCTATAAACGCTGCTAAAAGTTTATTACATATCGCTTCTCCATCAAAAGTGTTTAGAAGTATAGGTAACTATACAATGTTAGGTTTGATAGTAGGAATAAATGGGCAATCGGGAAGAGTGATTGATTCAGTATCAAGAGTTGCTTCAGGAATGGTAAACGCATTTAGTCCTAACTTTGAAACAACTAATATTCCTAATTTGACAGGAAGTTTTAGTGGCATTAATGGAAATATCAATACTATGGTTCAGCATAGTCATACAGTGGATATAAATCCTCGTATGAAAACAGTAAGAATTGAAATGAACGTTGATAACGATGCATTAACAAGTATTGTAAATGATCGCAACGCCTGAATCGTTCTATTTTTGAGTTATAAGGAGGTAATTAAACTGGATATTGAAATAACAAAATTAAATGGTGATAATTACCGACTGTCAGATTATGGAATTAATGTAAAAGACGTAGTAGTTGAAAACATTGAATCAGAAGACAAGTTTCAAGATTATGAAGGTATTCATGGTAGACATTTAATAAGTAGTGTTTATCGAAAAAGAAAAATCTTGGTACCTGTCTTTTTTATTGCTAGAGATAATATAGATTATTCTTTACAAAGAAACTTACTTTATGAACTTGTTCAAGACATTAATCCTTTTTGGATACGTGAATTGAGAAAAAGTAAAAAAGATAATTATATTTTTAAGGACACAGTGGCTAGTGAGTATCAAATTGTTGATAAAAATCAAAACCCTGTATACCAAAATAACACAGACCAGTTTGTTACAGCTAAAAGATATCTAGTTAAATTAACTAATATCTTGAATCCTACGCAAAAAAATTATACGGGCAATGTTCAATTAGAATTTGAAACAACGAAATTACCATTTGCAGAATCTATAGGAACAAGTTTAGAACTGCATCAACAATTTATTAGTGATTTATGGTCAATTGATGAAGAAATTGATCTAGAAGATGAAAGTAAACAAAAATATATTTTTGAAAAAGTTAATTCTGGTAGAGTTTATTACCATGGTTCTATTCCTAACAATCAATTTAATATGTATAAAAGGATAAAAATTATTTTAGGTCATAATACAAATAAATTTATATGGTCTTTAAATAATAAAATTATAATGAGTATTAAAGGTCTTGAACTTAAAAAGGGAGATCAAATTGAATATGACTCTTTAAGGATTTTAAAAAATGGAGAAAGTATAGTTCGTTATACAAATTCAGAATTACCCACATTTGAAAGTGGATATAATAACTTTGTTTTAAATCAAACAATTAAAAGAATTGAATTTGACATGAGGTTCTATAGCAAATAGGAAGTGGTAATAATTTGATTAAATTAATAAATTATATTAACCAAGCTTTTTTACTACCTGTAACTACAGAAGTTATTGAAAAAATAAGTGGAGAAAGCGAATTAAAGTTTGAATTTGTAGAAGATGAATATAATAAAACACTAATTGATAATATATCTAAAAAATGGAAAGTTACAAACGTAAATGGCTCTGAGGATAATAAAGAATTTGTGATTACATTTATAAAAAAAGAATCTAATTCAAAATCGGTAAAAGTATCAGTAGTAGCGAAAGAAAAGCAAATAGATGATTTGAAAAGCAGAATTATATATGAAAATTTAACAGGTAATTATACAGCTAAAAAATTTTTTGAAATTGTGTTTGCTGATAGTTTATATAATTTTGTATTAAAAGATAAGGTATATTCGAAAAAATGGGAAAATGCAGGCGACGGTGAAAATAAACTTGAAACTTTTAAAAAAGGGTTAGAACGATACGGTTTAGAATTTGAATATAAACCTGAGATTAAAACTTTTGTACTCAAGAAGAAAGTATTTCATTTAGCTAATTATTATATAAAAAATGGTACGAATGCTCTGAATTTTAAATTAGAAGAAGATTCAAGCGATCTTTATACGTATATAAAAGGATTTGGAAACTATAATAATAAATTTCAAAATGCAGGCTTAAAGCTAGAATATAAACATCCACTTATAGATACAATTGGTAAATATGAAGCACCCCCAGTAAAAGATGGTAAAATTAATGATAGTAAATATTTAATGTCGAAAATGAAGGAAATTGTTAATAATTCATTTAAATATTCATTATCGCTTGATTTTATAGCATTGCAAGATGAATTTCCTGAAGCAGTAGTACACGTTGGTGGTATTGTACCGGTTAAAGATAGTCCGCTATTGATTAATGATAATATTAGAATTATAGAAGTAAAAACAAAAAGAGATGAAAATAATAATATTTTTAAGCAAGAAGCTACTCTAGGAGATTATAAAAGAAGTGAACGATATTTATCGTTGGTAAATAATAGCGTTACCTATACTAAGGATTTAGCTAATAAAAATATTAATTTTGAAGCAAATCAAAATAAAGTTAACTCATTAATTAGCGATACAGAAAATTTAATTAGCATGGGGAATGCATTAAATGCTAATAGCAATGGTTTAACTTTAATTAATAAACTCAATATTATTGCATTAACTAAATCAAAAGGTATTCAAATTAGTAATAATGGAGGAGATAGTTTTAAAGCATTAATTAATGATGGTTTATTAAATACTGAATTAATACCATTAGCTACAAGTACTAGTGATGGAATTATGACTAAAGAGGATAAATTGTTGATTAATCAATTTCACAATCAAAATGTAAATAAAATGATTATGACAAATATAAATAAAATATTAAATAAAGATGACAGTATTTTACTAAGTAAGTCCGTTTCTGATACTAGAAATGGACTTATTTTAGATTGGAAAGATACAGAAAATAATATAAATTTTTATCAAATAATACCCAAAGAAGCATTATTACCAAAAGATGAAGTTTTATTATCATTTCAATTTAATAATTATATAAGTAAACGAATACATTTAAATAATCATTTTATAACTGGAAATGAAATAAATGTTTTAAATGAAGCAAATAAAATCATTTTGGAAAGTATATTTGAATATTAGGGAGGTAAAAGATGAAATTAAATTTATCGCCTATTTTTAGAGATTTTAAAAATGACGTTGAACAAAATTTTAAGGAACTTGCAGAAAAACTACCTGAAGTAAAAGAAAAAAGTATTATTGAAAAAATGATTAATGATTCTTTTAATAAGAAATATGATCAATTACAAAAAGAAATCAGAGCGATTGTACTTCCAGAAATGTCGCCACTGGAAATAACTAGTCAATTTGAGGATAGCAAAACGGATTTAAAAGGAATTAAACATCAAAATTTATCAGAAAGAATTCAAAAAGATATAAATAATTTAATTGAAAAATATCAACTTAATAGCTTTAAAGTAACACAAAATGGCTCAATGGTAACTGATTACTATAAATATTCAAGTGAATTAGAAAATATAACTAAAATTCATTGTATTGGAGATTCAGTAGCTAAAGGACTACGTGCAACAAAAAACTTTGGTGAATATTTGTCTGACAGATTAAATGCACCAGTTGTTAATTTAGCAGTTAGCGGTGCTACTATGTCAGAAACTTATTCAAATAGTATATTTAGCCAAGCTTCGAAAGTAAGAGAGGGGAATTTAGTTATTGTCCAAGGAACTGATGATGACTGGATAAAAAATATTGCTATTGGTACTAATAAGAGTGATACTTCTACATTTTATGGTGCTTTTATCCAAACTATTAGAAAGTTACAAGAGAATAATAACAACGTTAAAATAATTGTAATGACCGCAACTAGACAGCTACCAATAAACAGGGTGAAATATATAGAAAAGACACAGATAGAAACAATTTAGGATTGACTCTTGAAGATTATGTTAATGCTCAAGTATTAGCGTGTTCTGAACTTAAAGTACCAGTATTTGACGCATATCATACTACAATATTTGACCCTTATAATCCAGCGTATTGTCACAAAAATATGACTGATGGTTTGCACCCTAATGAATTAGCACATGAACTAATTGCATATGAGTTAATTAAGAATTTTTATTATTTTTATGGTTAAAAGGAGGATTTTGTAAATGGCAAATCAAGATTTGTTTTTTGATATTACTAAACAAGGTTCCGAACAAGAAAAACAACAATATTTAATCACAAGGGTGGGTGATGGAGGATTAAAAACAGTTACAATTACAGTATGGTCAAATGGATATCCTTACAATTTAACAGGTTTGACGCCAGTTTTTGAAGGGGTTAAACCAGATGGTGAGCGAATCATTGATACTACTGGGGCAATTGTATTAGATCCTAAAAAAGGCGTATTTAGATACACATTTCCTCAACAAGCTAGTACTGCAGAAGGACAATATAAGCAAGCATTCTTTAAACTTAAAAGGGATGAACAGACGGATTCAAGTCTTGAAGTAAAGATTAATGTACTTAAAAATAAAGTCGAATTTGGTATTAACTCGGAAAGTTACTACACAGAATATCAACAAGAAATTAACAAATTTAAAACAAAAATTAATGAAGAAGTTTTAAGACTTAATGATTTATTAGGCGGGATTAATACTCAAATTGAAGTAGACACAACATTAATGAATAGTTTACATCAAGGTTTTAACAATTTAAAAGAAAGTATCAATGAAAATGGTTTAGTAACAAAAAGTGAAGTTGATACTACTATTAATAATGTAAATAATAAAGTTGATACAGTTGTGCGAACTATTGATACGGTTAAGCAAGAAGTAAAAACTAAAATTGATGATCTAGATAAATCTAAAATGGATGTAAAAGTTATTCCTGGTGTTTTAGATGATGTGGCTAATATTACAAAAACAGGTCATTATTATTATAATGAGAACACTCTAAAGCTACCTACAAGAAATCCAGGGAATAGTAATGGATTTATTCAAGCTATTATGCAAGATGATAATAATGGAATGATAACTGTTTTAGGCACAGGACTTTCAAGAGAAAAATATAAAGGTAAATTATATAGTAGATGGAAAACTTCAATCCCTATCCTACTATGGGAGGGAAGTGCTACTAAAAATAATTTAATTAATCTACGTGGAAATGTTCATCAATTCGGACTGTTAATTATAAATGTAACATTTGTTAGTGATAGACATTCAACTAAATTTGTAACAATTCCTGCTAATGGAACTACATTATATTTAAATCAAACAGGAATGAGATCTAGTGAAGGTCATATGAAAAATGGATATCTAGAAGAAATTGAAATTTTAATAAAAGATGATACTCATTTAGAAGTAACCAAAACTCAAATAGCTTCTGATGGAAATGCTGCAACTGATTCAAATGCAACTATTACTGCAATTTATGGTATTTACTAATTTCTACCTATTTAAATAGGTAGTTTTTTTATTAAGAAAGGATGTATTGAATGGCTGATATAGCAGATAAATATAATATTGAAGTTGATAATTTTATGAGCTTGATTTATTCAGGAAATAAAGTGTTAGTTTATATTCTACTTTTATTGATTTTTGTAGATGTAATAACTGGAATGGTTACTGCGTTTAGCGAAGGTAAATTAATGAGTAAAAAAGCAATGCTAGGTTATGTAAAAAAAATAGCATTTTTATGTGTTATCATTGTAGCAAACGCATTAGATATTATTTTTCAAATGCACGGTTTATTAGTTAATGCTACTGTAATGTTCTTTATCATTGGTGAAGCGACTAGCATTGTAGAAAATTCAGTAAAATTAGGTGTACCTATTCCTGACCAATTAAAAAGCAGATTGAATTTTAATGAAGAAACAACTAAAAAAGATGAAGCGGCTAAATAAAGTCGCTTCTTTTTATATGGAGATGATTAAGTATGAGTAATAATAAAAAGTTTTTAGATACATGGAATGGTGTACCAGTATATTTAGATTTAATACCATACGGAACTAGACGTACTGGTCAAAAACTTGATACAAGCGAGCCGATTTTTGCGGTTTATCATGATACAGGTAATCCAGGTAGCACAGCGCAACAAAATGTTGATTATTATATCAATACTTATATGCAAGATTGGGCTTCAACCGCTTCAGCGCATTTCTTTGTAGATGATGAAGAATGTATTATTGATGTTCCTATTGATGAAAAAGCATGGCACGTAATATACGATACACCTAAAGATAATTATTACTTTGGTGATGATGCCAATGACGCAGCATTTGGTGGAGAGTTATGTTACTTCCCAAACGATAGAGAACGTTCATTAAAAGCATTAGACAATTTTGCTAGAGTTTGTGCAGTATTATTCGAATCATGGAATATCTACCATTACAATAAATGCCCTGGTCATCAAGATATTCAAGATGATAAACAAGATCCAGGTAATGCATTAGAAGCCTGTGGTAATGGTCGTCATGAAATTGATGTGATTGATAATTTAGTACAACATTATATGGATGGTACTGATATAGATAAAGATACAGTAATGGATTTACCTGAAGATGATGAAGTTATCGAGAAAAAACCTAAAGGCTGTGAACGTGTGAAAGTATGGTCTGAAGAACCTTATTACAAAGGTACAATTAAATATGATGCATCTTTACGTGAACGTGCAGGTAGTAGCTTTGATAACTATAGCTTTGCTAGAGAAAAAGATGTACTTGAAGCGGGTTCTTTAGTCTATATTTATGAAGAAATTCAAGATCCGCAGGGGAATATTTGGTGTAGAACATATTCACCTAGCAATAATGGTTGGGTTCATAAAGATACTATTGATGTAGAAGAAACATATAAAGAATAACTTAAAAAGGTGGTCAGAAATGGCCCCCTTTTTTATTTATAGATATTTATTAGCAACTCCATTTATCGATGTACCAGAACTTGAAAAATAATGCGATTTATAATAATTTACAAAGTTAGAAGAAACCCCTGTATTGTTTAATCCGTAACTTATAAGAGTATAAATGTCTAATATAGTTGTTAAAAAATCTTTAGCTTCTTTTTCACTCGCATTATAACCATTATGAACTATTTCATTTCTAAAATCATAATAGTCGTAATAATAAATGTTTAAGCAATTTTTAAGCGCTTCTCCACTAGGTAAATTTAACCCATCAATAACTTTTGGGAATAAGTGGTCGTAAATAGAATTTTTAAATTTACTGGTTTTATTTTTAGCATCATCTTTACTTAAATTTTTATCATATATATAATAATTTTCAACTATAAATTTAATAAATGTTTCTACGGAAGTTTGAGCATTAATTATTGTGGAATTATAATCACACAAATCGAAATTTCTTTGAGCATCTCCTAAAAGTAATACTGAATGTTTATTTGGAAAAATTTTATAATCCTCGTAATATTGGTTAATATGGAAGAATTTTTTTTATCTAGAGTTGCATTTTCGTTTATTTCCAAACCTTTGAAATAATCAAGAAATATGGCACCATGATTGAATTCTGTGCAAGTATCGGCATAGAAAGTATATGTTTTATATAAAGGTACGCTTGATAATTCTCCTTTGTTAAGTGAGTATAAATTATAATGATTAAATTTTATGATTGTACTTTCAATTAAATTGTTTAAAACCTTCAATTGAAAATCAAAAAGATTAGATATTTCTGATGTGTTCATAGAGCCACTATTAGCTTCTCTTTTGAGTCTTTTAAAATCATCTCTATTAAGAAAATTGTACTTTCGATTATAGTTCGTTTCAAAGGTCTATATATAAATACTCTGTCTTCCATAGAGTCGCGTTCAGAAGATTGTAAAAATTGGAATAACACAGCTTTTTCTTCAATGTCAATCATAGTAGTGTTTCCATTTATAAAAGGTATTCTAAAAGGTAGTAAGTAACGGAATGTAATTAAGTATAATTTATTATTAGCATTAAACTTTGGATTATACTTTTTGAAAGTTTTCTCTTGTATAGTATTAAATTCCTTGTCCACGTTAATTATTCACTTCCTATTTGATATATTATTTATATATAATACCCTCAAAAATAAAGATTTAGGCACGCTTTATTGTGAAAAACAATATTAAAGAAAGTATTTAAATCATTTAATTGTAATATACATATATAACTAACTTTTAAAATTTCCAATTGATGCTACACTAAACTTATAATTGAAAGAAGTTTTATCATGGATGATTAAGAAAGTAGGTTATTACATGAAAAACACTCAAACATACGCAAATTTGCTATCAAGAAATGTTGATGCATACATTAATACTTTTTATTATAAAGGTTACAGAGTTGAGGTTTATCAACTAAGTACAAACCGTAAAATTTATAGAGTCTGTAAAAGTTACACTTATAAAGCTTTGAACAATTTCTTTTTTAGAAACGAAGCGGTAGAATTTATAAATAGTTTAACTATTGATTAGAGTAGTATATATCTAAGAAAATCTTAGTATTTACACATGATATTTAATATTAGCCTCATAAGTTGATTTGCTTATTAACTTATGAGGCAATTTTTATGTATTAAAAAATTTATGACAAAAGCGAAAATCTAAATAGTAAATTTTATGGAGAAGAAATTGAAGAACCTACTCAATTTGATTATACATTGCAAGAAGTAAAAGATTACTTAGAAAACTTATAATTAAATGCCCCTCACATCTTTTAAAGTAATAAGTTAAGGTGTGGGGAGCTTTAAAATTGTATAGAATGATAGTTAGTTAAAAGTTTTTTGAATTTTTAGATTCAAATAATTTATTTTGAATTTTAATATAAATAGCATCCGCTTCAATTTCTTTTGAAATTTTAAATTCAATTTTATCATTGATTAATTTTGTTTTAGATTCGTATTTATTAAAATAACTTATTTCTAAATTGAAAGTGAAGTTTTTTTCAAAAGTAGTAATTGCTAATGAAGCGTTCTTAACTTTTTCTTTATATTCTAAATAATAAGCATATATATATACATAAATACTTTTAGGGCATGGAAATGTTAAAATATCATCTATTTTTTCATAATAATGATACTCTCTATCATTGATTGAATAAATAAGAGTAGTTTCATTGGTGTCAGGTTTTATACCGAAATATTCGGTATCTTTGTTATAATAATATTCAAATAGAAATTCATTAAATGATTTTAATTTATTATTTGTATCGACTACAGAAGTCTCTTTATTATATCTTTTTTAAATTTCGTCAATTAGAAAATTTATGTTATTATTTTTCGAAGGAGTTATAGAGACATGAACATCATAAATTGGTTGATCTGATGTTACTATTAAACTATATTTTAATTTATTATGCCTATACCATTTTCTTAAAAATTTATTGAACCATTCCAAAACGTGTAATTCCGAAGGGAGATTATCACTGTTAATTTTATACTCTTTTCTTGTCAATATAATATTTGGTGATTTTCGTTTTCTTTCATTTAAATTCTTTTTAATAGTAATACATAAAGTGATAAACGCTACAATAAATGAGGAAATTGCAGCAATAGCTGACCATATCGCTGGTAAATTTGAGGTAGCAGTTTCGTCTAGAATAAACATTAAATATCTTCCTCCAATATAATGTAAATAATTTATAATGTTTACATCAATATACCCTGTTTTTATTACAATCAATCTTGACCAATTTTCTAAATGTAAAATAAGGCTCTATCTCTTGATACATAAGGGATAGAGCCTAGTTACTTGACCATTTTTTAAAATTAGAAAAGTGGTCAAGTTTTTGGTCAAGTAAAATTAAATACCAATACTTATTATTAGGTATTAAGTCCTAATTTAATAGGATTTTAAGTTATAATAATTTAGTGTAATTTCTATTTGCTAAAACAGAACTCAAGTTTCTGAATGGGAACGCGATCAATACATGAAACAATATTAATTCGCTAAGCAAATCGGGGAAAGACTTAGTGGTATAAGGAGTTAAGGCATCTTGCCTTAGCTTCTTTTTTGTGTTGGAAAAGTTAAATTTACTTGACCATTTTTGTGAAGAAATTAAAAATTACTTAGATGAAAAAAGCTCGTAAATAATACGAGCTTATGAATTGATAAATTCACATATATAATGGTAGAAACTAGTTCAAAAGTTTTATGTCACACCAATGTCATGTATGCAAGATAAAGCTTAATTTAATAAGGTTTGTCGTAATTTAATTTGCCGACCGCCGGTATAATTCTCAATGTGGAAATGTTGTTTTAACAACGTTTCCACTTTTTTTGTTTTGTAATTGATTTGAATTTTTCAATTTTCTAGTCAGTGATTAAGTATCAGTTATTAAACTATTATATTTATAATTTTTTTTAACTTCTTATGTTAAGTTTTATCAATGGCTTTTTTTTAAATATTAGCATTAATTTTTGATTAAAAAGAAATGTTCATATTGTTAAACACATTAGTATGTACTAAGATAAAGCTAATGTTTAAAAACGGAGGCTACTATGAGTAAACAACGTGTAAGTTTAAAGTATTTTTTTAGTAATATTCTAAATGCGGTAGGTGCTGGAGTAGTATTAGCTTTATTGCCAAATGCGTTATTAGGAGAATTTTTGAAGTTATTTATGGATGCACATCCAATGCTCGAAACTGTGTTTCAATTAGTAATGATAATTCAATCATTCATGGCATTTATTATCGGTGTTTTAGCTGCACATCAATTTAAGTTTAATGGGGCAGGTTCTTGCATGGTAGGCGTAGCCGCTATGCTTGGATCTGGAGCGGTTCAATTTACAGCTAAGGGCATTGTTTTAAAAGGTATTGGAGATATAATCAATATCATATTAGTTGTAATTATAGCTTGTGCAATGTATATGTTTTTACAAGGGAAATTAGGCTCACTTGAAATGATTATATTACCAGTTTTAATACCTGTATTAAGTGGATTAATTGGTTTATTAACTTTACCTTATGTACAAACAATTACTAAAGGACTTGGCCATATGGTGAATTCATTCACTGATCTTAATCCTTTAATTATGTCTATACTAATTAGTGTGACTTTCTCATTGTTAATGGTTACACCTATTTCATTAGTCGCCATAGCAACAGCTATAAGTTTAACTGGTTTGGGAAGTGGTGCTGCTAACATGGGCATTGTCGCAGCTTGTGTGACTTTTATATTCGGTTCAATAAGAGTTAACTCTATGGGGGTTAATATTGTTTTACTTATAGGTGCAGCGAAGATGATGATTCCAGTCTATTTAAAACATTTAATTATTGCAGTTCCTTTAACTTTAAATGGTATCGTTTCTGGTGTATTGGCATATGCTATAGGTATTAAAGGTACACCTTTATCTGCCGGATTTGGTTATACAGGCTTGGTAGGACCGATTAATGCATTTAATAGAATGTCTGGAGACGCTACTATAAATATTATTTTGCTCGTTTTCGGCTATTTTGTTATTCCATTTGTGAGTGCATTCATTATACATGAAATATGCAAAAAATTAATACCAAGCTATCATGATGGTATATACAAATTCGAAATTCCTAAACAATAATAGCAATTAAGATGTATGTACAAAAGTTTAATTTATATAATGAAATAAATTTAATTCAAACCTTTTAACTGAATTGAGAAAGTGTTTATATTGACCTTTTCTCAACTCTAGTTAACCTGTCGGGGTGAGACAAAGATTCAAATCGAATTTTGTTTCACTCTTTTTTTAAAAATTTATATTGTATATTAATGCGTTTATATGTATAATAATGAATTAATTAAAGGAGGTTGCTTATGAAAAAATTAACAAAAGTACTTGCGATAGCAATCTTAATTAGTTTGACATTGATATACATACAACCAATGGCATTAGCTGATGAAGATGCAACTTGGAATAAAATTAAAGATAGGGGTGAATTAAGAGTAGGATTATCAGCTGATTACGCACCATTAGAATTTGAAAAAACTAAAAATGGTAAAACAGAGTATGCTGGTGTAGATATTGAATTAGCAAAAAAAATTGCCAAAGATAATCATTTAAAGTTAAAAATAGTGAATATGCAATTTGATAGCCTACTAGGAGCTTTGAAAACTGGAAAAATTGACATAATTATATCAGGAATGACAACAACACCTGAAAGAAAAAAAGAAGTTGATTTTTCCGATCCATATATGGAAACAGGAAATGTTATGTTAATTAGAAAAAACAATAATGATACCTTCCATAAGTTGAGTGATTTTAATAATAAAAAAATAGGAGCTCAAAAGGGCAGTGAACAAGAAAAAATTGCACAGCAAGAAATAGAAAATGCACAAATAAGTTCATTAAATCGTTTACCAGATGCAATTTTGGCACTTAAAAGTAAAAAAATTGATGGCTTAGTAATCGAAAAACCAGTAGCAGATGCTTATGCTAAGCAAAATAAGGATTTAAATATTGCCCATGTTTCTTTCAATGAAGAAAAGAAACCCACAGTTATAGCACTACCGAAAGACTCACCAATTTTACTAGAACACTTAAATCAGTCTATTAAAGATGTTAAAGATAAACATTTAATTAATAAATATATGGATATTGCTTCAGAACAAATGGTTGATGATGGAAGCTTTATTCAAAAGTATGGAACTTTTTTCTTAAAAGGATTACAAAACACTATAATAATCTCTTTAATTGGTGTTGTATGTGGAGCAATAATCGGGTCATTTATTGCACTTGCAAAATTAAGTAAGTTTAAAATTATTTCTTTACCCGCAACAATATATATAGAATTTTTAAGAGGAACACCGATGTTAGTGCAAGTGTTTATCGTATTTTTTGGCACTACCGCGCTTTTAGGATTAGACATTTCAGCTTTAATTTGTGGGACGATTGCCTTAGTTATTAATTCTTCAGCCTATATTGCTGAGATAATTAGAGCTGGAATTAATGCAGTTGATAAAGGTCAAACTGAAGCTGCACAATGCTTGGGGTTAAACTACTCAAAAACAATGATTCATATCATATTGCCTCAAGCTTTTAAAAATATATTGCCAGCGCTAGGAAACGAATTTGTAACTTTAATAAAAGAATCATCAATCATATCTACAATTGGGGTTGGTGAAATTATGTTTAATGCACAGGTTGTTCAAGGTATTTCATTTGATCCATTTACGCCATTAATCATAGCAGCATGTATGTACTTTGTATTAACTTTTTCATTATCAAGATTAATGAGTTTAATCGAAGGGAGACTGAAAGCAAGTGATTAAAATTGAAAATTTAAATAAAAAATTTGGAAAAAATGAAGTGCTTAAGGATATTAATTTAGAGATTAAAAAAGGTGAAGTATTAGCGATTATAGGACCATCAGGAAGTGGAAAAAGCACTTTATTAAAATGTATGAATTTGTTAGAAACACCGACAAATGGAAGGGTTATATTCGAAGGTAATGAACTCTCCAATCACAAAAATAACTTAAATAAATTACGTCAAAAAATGGGCATGGTCTTTCAAAATTTTAATCTATTTCCACATAAGACTGTATTAAATAACATCATATTGGCACCTAAGTTATTAAATAAAAACGATTTAAATCAATTGAAACAAGAGGCATTAACTTTATTAGAAAAAGTTGGACTTGAAGATAAGGCAAATGTATATCCTTCTCAATTATCTGGAGGACAAAAACAAAGAGTTGCGATTGCAAGGGCACTGGCTATGCATCCAGATATTATATTGTTTGATGAACCTACGTCTGCATTGGATCCAGAGGTAGTGTATGATGTGCTAAAGGTAATGAAAGATTTAGCTAAAGAAGGAATGACAATGGTTGTTGTTACACACGAAATGGGATTTGCAAAAGATGTGAGTGATAAAGTTATATTTATGGCAGATGGGTATGTTATTGAAGAAGGTTCACCTCAGCAAATATTTCAATCACCAACACATCAAAGAACGCAAAACTTTTTATCAAGAGTTTTATAATAAGTAAACAAATAACAGCGAGTCTGAGACATTATTTCATGTTTCAAACTCGCTATTTTTAAATTGAACTGGAATATTTACTAGGAAAGTGTTCAATTATTATATAAATAAATAACGATTTCATAATGTGGATTATGTTAAAATGTCATATGTATCATTTTTAAGGAGGCAAATGAATTGGATTATAATTGGCTTAAACAAGAAATCATCGATTATGCATATTCAATAGGTATTGATAGTATAGGTTTTACTACTGCCGATCCATTTGATGAACTTAAAAAGAAATTAGAAGATTATCATGCAAATGGCTATGCTTCGGGTTTTGAAGAGTCAGATATTTCATTAAGAACTGAGCCAAAATTAAATTTGCCTACCGCACGCTCAATTATAGCAATTGCTGTTGGATATCCGAATAAGCTTAAAGGTGCGCCTAAAAGTGTCAGAGGTGATCGCCGAGGTATGTTTGCTCGTGCCTCTTGGGGGCAAGACTATCACTCTATTATGCGTAAACGTTTAGATAAACTTGCTGATTTTATTCAATCTAAAGTTCCTGATGTAGAATTAAAAAGTATGGTTGATACTGGTGTATTATCAGATAGGGCCGTTGCTGAACGAGCAGGTTTAGGATTTGCTGGACGTAATGGTTTTATTATTAATCCACATTTAGGAACATGGAGTTATTTAGGTGAATTGTTAGTGAGTATCCCATTTGAACCTGATGATCCATTACTTGATAGCTGTGGAGATTGTACAATTTGTGTAGATAGATGTCCTACAGGGGCGCTTGTTGGAAATGGTCAATTGAATTCTCAAAAATGTATTAGTTTTTTAACTCAAACTAAAGGATATTTGCAAGATGAATATAGATATAAGATAGGCAATCGCTTATATGGATGTGACACGTGCCAACAAGTTTGTCCTAGAAATAGGAGAATCAATACAACACATGATGACATTATACTAGAACCTGAGATTCTAAAACCAAGATTGGTACCGTTATTACAAATGAGCAATAAAGAATTCAAACAAACATATGGGCATTTAGCTGGTGCTTGGCGAGGTAAAAAACCAATTCAACGTAATGCAATCATAGCTTTAGCACATTTTAATGAAGAGACAGCAATACCAGAACTTAAGGAAGTTGCATTAAATGATCCAAGACCTATGATAAGAGGGACGGCATACTGGGCGATTGGCCAAATTCAAGGTGAAGATGCACGTGAATTTATAGTTGCAAACTATGAAAATGAAATTGAAGAAGTTCAAAATGAAATGATAAAAGGACTAGAAATGAGGAAAATTTAAATGACAAACCATATTGTTTTATTTCAACCAGAAATTCCTGCAAATACTGGTAATATTGCACGTACCTGTGCAGGAACGAACACACATTTACATTTAATTAAGCCTTTGGGCTTCAGTACTGATGATAAAATGTTAAAACGTGCTGGCCTTGATTATTGGGAGCATGTAAATATTACTTATCATGAAAGTATTGAAGACTTTTTCGATGCTACTCAAGGTGAGTACTACTTACTAACTAAATTTGGAAAACTAACGTATAGTGATTTTGATTTTTCTAAAGAAGATACAGATTATTATTTTATATTTGGAAGAGAAACGACTGGATTACCGGATTGGGTAAAAGAGAAATACGCTGACACGGCATTAAGAATTCCTATGAGTGAAAATATCAGATCGTTAAATTTATCTAACACAGCCGCTTTATTAATTTATGAAGCATTGCGACAACAAAATTTCCCAGGCTTATCCTAATAAGTAGTTTGTTAGTTAAAATATAATGCATCTATTTATTAAAAAATGTTATATTTAATAGTGATTTATAATAACATTTTTAAAATAGTTTGATTTAGTGTCTAATAGGGTAATTTAACGAATAATACGTTATTTATATGACATTGATGAACTAAGAGGAGTGTAATGACAATGGCAATGAACTTTAAAGTATTTAATGATGTAGAACATGTAGCTGAGTACACAGCAGATATCATTAGAAAGCAATTTAATAATAATCCTACAACTATTGCGGGAATTCATTTAACAAAGGATGCTGCACCTGTTTTAGATGAGTTAAAGAAAGATGTAGATCATAATGCGGTTGATTTTAGTCAAGTAAATATCTTAGATTATGACGATAATCGCTCTTACTATGAAGCATTAGGTGTACCTGCTAGTCAAATTTATCCAATTAATTTTGACGATGATGCAGAATCTTTAATTGATGATAAAATTAAAACTAAAGAAAATAAAGGTAAATTAATTTTACAAGTTACTTCTATTGATGAATCAGGTAGTTTAAATGTAAATGTAAGACAAGGATTATTAAAAGCGCGTGAAGTAGTATTAGTTGTGACTGGTGCTAATAAACGTGAAGTTGTTAAAAAACTTTATGAAGAAAATGGTAAATCTAGCTTTGAACCATCTGATTTAAAAGCTCATAGAATGGTAACAGTTGTTTTAGATAGAGCAGCTGCAGAAGGTTTACCTGAGGATGTTAAAGAATATTTCACTGCTAGATTTGCTTAAATTTAAAAGTGAGGTCTGAGTTATGACTAAAAATAAAGATTCAGAATTGAATTATCATGAGGAAGAAAATGCGATGGTTCAAGATTTAGATGACTTGAAAACATTGGGCAAAGAAATGGAACAAATTTCTGAAGAAAATGACGAGGACAAGTTGAATCAATCGCATGAGTAAATTAAAACTTGATGATAATTAACAAAAAAATATTAGTTATGAACTAAGTAACCTAAGATGTTAAAGATGTCTTAGGTTATTTTTTTAATGAAGCAATATACATTGTCAATTGAGTGCGTAATTTCATCAATCAATCATTTAATTCAATTTAATGCTATAAAAATTATGGTAAAATAAAATTCAATGAAAATGTATAAGGAGAGCTTAAAATGTTACATAGATATTGGCTTCCACTTACGATTGCCACAATTATTATTAGTTTACTTTCTATAAAAGGATTTCCAATAGCATTCGGTGCACTTTACTTACCTATTTTATTTAAAATCATAAAATTACAATTAAGTTTATCTAAAGGCTTAATTGATAATATTAGTGCTCAGCCTTTTATTAAGAGTAATCAAACAGGTGTGTTCATAAGTGTGTTGTGTTGTATTTTAATAACTGGTATTTTAATTTATTCTTTAAATGATATTTATGCGCAATTCACTGGTTTTATAGGATTTCTAGTTCAAATTAGTCCTATTACAATAACTTTAAGTATAATATTTTATATTTTGAGTGCTTTAGCTGTTATTAAAGCAGTAAAAGTTAAATATCAAGTCTAACTTAAGCAAGTAACGGTCAATTACAATAAGACAAAATTTTTCAAAAATAATAGCGATTGGGACATTAAATCATTGTTTCAATCGTTATTTTTTTATATTTATGAAATGAATTTGTATTATTGAAACCGCTTTAGTAATGCATTGCCCCTTTAATTTAAATAATGCTATACTATGAATAAATAATTGTATAAGGGGAGATTATCGCATGTCAGTAAGAATTGAACACGATACATTCGGAGAGATTGAAGTACCTGGTGATAAATATTGGGGTGCACAAACGGAGAGAAGTAAACGAAACTTTCCTGTAGGTAAAGAACGTATGCCAATTGAAGTAGTATATGGATTTGCTCAATTAAAACGAGGTGCAGCATTAGCAAATCATGAACTAGGAAAACTAAGTGATGCTAAAAAAGATGCAATCGTTTACGCTTGTGATTTAATTTTAAAAGGGGAACTAGATGAACATTTCCCATTAGTTGTTTGGCAAACAGGAAGCGGTACGCAAAGTAACATGAACGTTAACGAAGTAGTCAGCTTTGTAGCAAATAAATATTTAAAAGAACAAGGTATCGATGAATCGATTCATCCTAATGATGATGTGAATAAATCTCAAAGTTCAAATGATACATTTCCAACAGCAATGCATGTTGCATTATATCATGAAGTTGAAACGAAACTTGAACCTGCTTTAAAACATTTACGTGATACTTTTAAAGAAAAAGAAGATAAATACCAATCAATTATTAAAATTGGACGTACTCACTTACAAGATGCGACACCCATTAAATTAGGTCAAGAAATTAGTGGCTGGCGTTATATGTTAGATAAATGTGAAGAATTATTAGCTGAATCAAAAAAACATATCTTAAGTTTGGCTATCGGTGGAACTGCCGTAGGTACAGGTATTAATGCGCATCCAGAATTTGGTAATAAAGTTGCTAAATTTATCTCAGAGAATACTGGATATAATTTTGTATCATCTGAAAATAAATTCCATGCGTTGACTTCACATGATGAAGTCGTGCAATTACATGGTACGTTAAAAGCATTAGCAGCAGATTTAATGAAAATCGCTAATGATATTAGATGGTTAGCTTCTGGTCCTAGAGCAGGACTTGCAGAGATTTCAATTCCTGAAAATGAACCAGGATCATCAATCATGCCTGGTAAAGTAAATCCAACACAATGTGAAATGTTAACTATGGTTGCAGTACAAGTTATGGGTAATGACACTACAGTTGGAATTGCAAGTTCTCAAGGTAATTTTGAATTAAATGTATTTAAACCAGTAATTCTTCATAATACATTACAATCAATTTACTTACTTGCAGATGGTATGCAAACGTTTAATGATAATTGTGCAGTCGGCATTGAACCAATTGAAGAAAACATTAATAATTATTTAAATCAATCATTAATGTTAGTTACTGCGCTAAATCCACACATTGGTTATGAAAAAGCTGCTCAAATTGCTAAGAAAGCACATAAAGAAGGGTTAACATTAAAAGAATCTGCTATTCAATCTGGTCATGTTACAGAAGAGCAATTTGAAGAATGGATTAAGCCTGAGGATATGGTGGACCCCCACTAAAAAACAACCACATAAAACTAATAAAGGGAGTAACTGTCTATGAATCGATAGTTACTCCTTATTATTTATTCATCATCCAAACTAACTGATATTAATTCTTGAGTGAGTGGATGTTTAAATTCAATTTTATGACTATTAAGTTCTAGTTGGCGTAATGTAGAATCACCATACAAAGGATCGCCTATAACAGGATGACCAATTTCAGCTAAATGAACTCTAATTTGATGGGTACGACCCGTATCTAATTTAATATCCAATTGGCATACGCCTTCTTTAATCATTTTAGAGGAAAGAATATGCGTAATCGCTCGTTGACCTGTATTAGAAATTCGTCGTTTATTAGGATGGAATTTATCCTTACCTATAGGACTATCAATAGTTTGAGGTTTAATTGGTAATAATGACTTAACGTTAGCCTTATATATTCTAGTAATTTCATTTTCTTCCAACATACGATCTAGAATTTTTTTCATTAGAGGATTTTTAGCTACAATGAGTAAACCAACTGTTTCTTGGTCTAAGCGGTGAATAGGTTCGACATAATCACTATCTAACGTATAAATAACATGATTCATTAGAGTGTTACTCTCTTTTAAATCATTTGGATGAGTCTTAACGCCTTTAGGTTTCATAACTATAGCTAAATCATCATCTTCATAACTAATTTGTGCGTAACGATAACTAGGTAAGTAATTACTTTTTTCTACTGGTGTTGGAATGTAAATATCATCCCCGGTAACCACTTTATCTGTTAATTTCGCAGGGTGATTGTTTATAGTTATATCTTTTGACATATTTAACTGATGTAAGTCTTTCTTAGGCAATTTCAATGATTGAAAAATTTCTCTCAAAGTTTTTTGATTATAATTCTCATGTATTTTAAACTTCATAATTTCCTCCTAATAGCATTCGCATTAATCATACCATATCTTAGATTGCTAATAACGTATATTAATCACAATCTTACGAATTTCATAATAAATAATAGTATATAACTTATACATTTTTACATTTTTAAAAATGTAAATCTCACTGTATAATAAGACTAATGCAAATATGAGTAACTGAGGCGATTTCATGGAAAAACCAACACGCTTAGCATTATTAAAAGAAATAGCAGAATATCTCAATGAGGAAACAGAATTATATAACATGATGCACGGTGCTTTGAATTATTTAATAAATGGTAGTAACTTTACAACTGGTTGGATCTTCTTTATAGATAATAACGGCCATCATGAGATGGTAGCTGATGTTGATCTCCCAGGTGCTTTAAAGAAGGATAATTGTTGTTATATGAAAGAGGGATCTTGTTGGTGTGTCACTGCGTATCATAATGAGCGTTTAACGAAGGCTTCTAACATAATCAATTGTTCTAGAATAAATTTAGCAAATCAAGCATATAAAGCAGAAACAGAAGGTGTAACACACCATGCTACAGTGCCACTACGCTCTGGCACAGAACAATATGGTTTACTCAATGTTGCATCACCGTATACTACGCGTTATAGCGAACAGGATTTAGCCCTATTAGAATCTGTCGCTTTACAGATTGGCTCTGCAATTAAACGCATTTATTTAACTGATCAAGAAAAAGAGGCAGCTAGATTAAATGAACGTAATCGGTTAGCAAGAGACTTACATGATTCAGTAAACCAATTATTATTTTCATTAAAATTGACCGCTCATGCAGCACATGACATAACGACAGATGAAATTGCGAAAAAAGCTTTTAAGACTATTGAAGAAACAAGTCAAAATGCGGTTAATGAAATGCGTACATTAATTTGGCAACTTAAACCAGTAGGTCTTGAGCATGGTTTGGTGCAGGCATTAAATCAATATGCGCAAATTCTAAATATAAAACTAACAATAAATGTTGATGGAATTATTAGTTTATCGAATATCGTAGAAGAGAACGTTTATAGGATATTACAGGAATGTATGAATAATACTAAAAAACATGCTCAAACTGATTCAGTACATATTATTCTAAAACAAGATAAAGAAAAGTTGATCATTATTGCAAAAGATGAAGGAATTGGTTTCGATATGAACAAAGAAACTAATACTTCATCACAAGGGTTAAAAAACATAAGTCAACGAATTTATGCATTAAATGGACAAGTTAAAATAGATACAATGCCTAACAAAGGAACAACGCTATCTTTAAAGATTCCTTTGTAAATTGGTGAAAGGAGAAAAATTGTGGCTAAAGTCATATTGATTGATGACCATCATATTGTAAGACAAGGATTGGAATTCCTTTTATCGACGGTGGCTGATTTGGAAGTTTTGGCAAGCTTATCGGATGGTCAATCTTTAATTAATTATTTAAATGAACATGCTATACCAGATATCATCCTTCTTGATTTGGTAATGCCTGAAATGAATGGTATTGAAGTGACAGAATACGTGAAACGTCATTTCCCTGATATTAAAGTATTGGTATTAACAAGTTATGTAGATGATGAACACGTTATTTCAGCTATTAATAAAGGGGCAGATGGATATGAAATGAAGGATGTTGAGCCTCAAAAATTAATTCAAACGATACATGACGTTTTAAATAATAAACGGATTATTCATCCAGAGGCACAAAGTGTAATAGACACCGTGTCTTCAAAACCACATAATACTAATAAGCTATCTAAACGAGAAATAGAAGTATTAGCTGAAATGGTAAAAGGTAAAACGAACAAAGAAATTGCAAATACGTTATTTGTTTCTGAAAAAACAATAAAAACACATGTTAGTCATATATTTAATAAGTTAAGTGTAACAGACCGTACACAAGCAGCAATTTATGCTATTGAAAATAAACTTGTATAGAGTGTAATATAATAAATCGTTAAAGAGATAGGAATGAAAATACAATTAAAATGTCAAGGATTATTAGAAGTGAGTTAGCAAATAAATTAATTTAATTATTTTGATAATTTCGCCATTAATAAAATTGTATATAAAACAAAAATTCCTCTTTTCATTTTATTGAAAATATATTAAGATGTAATTTGTGTTTCAAGAAATGTGTATTATTGCAATTTCTTGTGTCCGGATAAATTAACCCCTATTAGAAAGGTAGAGAATAAAATATGGATAGACAGAGTTTCACAGATTTAATTCAAACAAAATTTAAAATGGTAAGAATTGAAGCGGGCTATACGCAAGATACTATGGCTCAAACAATTGGCCTTTCAAAAAAAACATTAGTTCAAATTGAGAAAGAACGTGTGTTACCAAACTGGACAACATGTGTTTCAATTTGTGCATTATTCAGAGATTCAGATGTTTTAAATAATACGTTCGGTTGCGATCCTTTAGAAATTGTTCAAACTATTTCACGTAATCATTGTGCATATCCAAATCATTCAACAACTAGTGATATTTATTGGAATACTATCGAAACACGTAATGGTTTTATGTTACAAAGTAATAAAGTAAGCAACATATATAGAGTTTTAAATTCTGAAAAGCAACCTATCTTTGGCACTTCAAAATTAAGAGAAGCTGAAACATACTTTAACAGAAATGCTAAAGAAGAATTAATGCACGTTTAATAGTAGCTAAAATATTATGATTTAATATGAAAGTGATAGAAGAATCACACCAGATTTAATCACTTTTAATTTATATACATTCAAGGTGTGTGGTTATTACTTGTGGCGAACATATTGTTTTGAGACTACATAGCTTAATTGTAAAACTGACTGTACTGAGATTATTCTTATATCAAGAAATTCTCAGCTTAAGTTTAACTTGATATTAATTAAAAGACGAGCCTAAGATATTTGATATCGCGGCTCGATTTTTTTATTTTCAAAACAATTCAGCATTTTCAATTTTAATGCAAAGTAAAATTAAGGAACCATATATTCCAAAGTGATATAATCATCATATTGTGAAAATAATTTTTAAGGAGAAATCGAGATGCAAGCTTTTTTAGTTATCTTATTTATGGTAGTAGTAGGGGCTGTAATTGGAGGCGTAACAAATGTAATTGCAATAAGAATGTTATTCCATCCATTTAAACCATATTATATATTCAAGATGCGTATACCATTTACACCTGGTCTAATTCCTAAAAGAAGGGAAGAAATTGCTACAAAGATAGGTCAAGTGATTGAAGAACATTTGATAACAGAGTCAGTTATACATCAAAAGTTAAATGAACCAAATACGCGTGAAGCAATCAATGATTTAGTAATAAAGCAATTGTCTAAATTAAAAAGTGACGATGCTACAATACGAAAGTTTGCAAATCAATTTGATTTTGATCTTGATGACCTCATTAACAATAAGCTAGATAAAACCATAATAAATAAATTGAATAATTATTACTATGATAAACAGGCAAAATCAATTAATGAAATTCTTCCTGCAGAAGTAGTTACAATGGTCGATGAAAAATTAGACCAAGCAGGTGATTTAATTCGAGAACGTGCACGTAATTATCTTTCTTCAGATAAAGGTGCTAGAGATATTTACGATATGCTAGATACATTTTTTGCTGAAAAAGGTAAAATCGTTGGATTATTACAAATGTTTATGACTAAAGAAAGTATTGCTGAACGTGTTCAACATGAATTAATACGTTTAACAAGACATCCTAAAGCAAAAGTTATTATTGACAAAGTGATTCGAGATGAATATGAAACTTTAAAATCTCAACCTTTAAGTCACGTTGTAAAAGAAGAACAATTTACAAATATAAGTGAATCCCTGGTGCATTTGATCATGACAAATTTACAATTAAATGAAAAAATGGATACTCCAATCAGTAAGTTAACACCAAAATTAGTTGATCAAATTCAAGTAGGAGTTGCTAATACAATTACTGATTTAATAATTAAACAAGCATCTAATCATTTATCAACGATAATGACAAAAATAAATTTACGTCAGATGGTAGAAAATCAAATTAATACCTTTGACTTAGATTATATTGAAAGATTAATTATTGAAATCGCTAATAAAGAGTTAAAACTTATCATGTCATTAGGTTTCATTTTGGGTGGTATTATAGGATTCTTCCAAGGTATAGTCGCAATCTTTGTCTAACTATAAATAATATGTTATGGTAATAAAGAGTTGTCAAAATTACTTTTCACTAAGGAGTGCAAACAAACATGGCAGTAAATTTATATGATTATGCAAATCAACTAGAACAAGCATTAAGAGATAGTGATGAATATAAAGCTATTAAAGATGCTTTTTCTAAAGTTAAAGATAATGAAGAATCAAAAAAATTATTCGATGAGTTCCGTGAAACTCAATTAAGTTTCCAACAAAAACAAATGCAAGGTGAAGAAATTCCTGAAGAAGATTTAGCAAAAGCTCAAGAACAAGCTCAAGCAATTGAAAAAGATGAAAATATTTCTGAATTAATGCAAGCTGAGCAAAAAATGAGCCAAGTATTCCAAGAAATTAATCAAATCATTGTTAAACCATTAGATGAAATTTACGCTGACTAATTGTTAACACAATAAGCTACAAAGCTTTCAATTGAAAGCTTTGTAGTTTTTTTATTATATAAGTTCATCGACCCCAATAAATAAGTTATGGTAAAATAAAGGAATACATAAAGATAAACGAAGATGCAATTAAGGAGCTAATTTCAATGATAAAATTTATTCACTGTGCAGATTTACATCTCGACAGCCCCTTTAAATCTAAGAGTCATTTGGCGCCATCAATTTTTGAAGATGTTCAAAACAGTGCTTATGAAAGCTTTAAGAAGATTGTCGATACAGCATTAAAAGAAGAAGTTGATTTTGTTCTCATCGTTGGAGATTTATTTGATAGTGAGAATCGTACGTTGCGTGCTGAAGTATTCTTGAAAGAACAATTTAAGCGATTAGAAAAAGAACAAATTTTCGTATACATAAGTCATGGTAATCATGATCCACTTACTGAAAAAATTACTAATGATTGGCCAGATAATGTTTCAGTCTTCTCAAATAGAGTAGAAACATATCAAGCTATCACAAAAGATGGAGAGACAATTTTTGTTCATGGTTTTAGTTATCAACATGATACAAGTTATGAAAATAAAATTGATGAGTATCCATCTAGCCAAGGTAAAAAAGGTATTCATATTGGAATGTTACACGGTACTTATAGTAAATCTTCAACTAAAAATCGCTATACTGAATTTATTTTAGAAGATTTGAATCAAAAACTATATCATTATTGGGCACTTGGCCATATTCATGAAAGACAGGAATTAAGTGATATGCCTCCAATTCACTATCCTGGAAACATTCAAGGACGTCACTTTGGTGAGCAAGGACCTAAGGGATGTTTATTGGTAGAAGGTGACCATTTACGATTAAACGCTACTTTTATTCCAACGCAACAAATTAGATTTGAAGAAGCTACTATCAATACTGATAAACTTACTAAACAAGGTATCTATGAAGCAATTCAATCCTTCAAAGAAAGCGTACGTTCTAATGGAAAGGCTTTTTATAGAATAACTGTAAATGTTGACAGTGATAGACCCATATCTTCACAAGACATTAGTCAAATCAAAGAAATGATTGATGACTACGAAGAAAATGAACATCATTTCGTAATCATAGAAACGCTCACATTTAATTATATGCAAATGGATGAAGTACCTCTTGTAAGAGAATTTTCAGCTGATTTAATCAAAGATAATAAAGTGTTTGAAGAGGCGATGACTGAATTATATTTAAACCCTAGAGCATCCAAATATTTAGAAGATTATACTGAGTTTGATACTGTTGAACTTGTTAATCGCGCTGAGAACATTTTAAAGGCAGACATGAGAGGTGAAAGTGATGATCATTAAATCTTTAGAGATCTATGGCTATGGTCAATTTGTGCATCGCAAAATAGAGTTCAACCGTGAATTTACTGAAATTTTTGGTGAGAATGAAGCTGGTAAATCAACGATTCAAGCTTTCATACATTCTATACTTTTTGGCTTTCCAACGAAAAAAGAAAAAGAACCTCGACTTGAACCACGTATGGGTAATCAGTATGGGGGAAAACTTACGCTTATACTAGATGACCAATCAGAGATCGTAGTAGAGAGAGTTAAAGGTAGCATTTCAGGTGATGTAAAAGTTTACCTAGAAAATGGTTTGATTCGAGACGAAGCTTGGCTCAAGAAAAAATTAAATTACATTTCTAAGAAAACTTATCAAGGTATATTCTCGTTTAATGTGCTTGGATTACAAGATATTCACCGTAACTTAGATGAGGACCAATTACAAAGTTATTTACTTGAAGCAGGTGCATTAGGTTCTTCTGAGTTCACAATGATGAATAAAATGGTCAGTCAAAAGAAATCCACGCTTTATAAAAAGGCTGGAAAAAACCCAATACTCAATCAACAGCTTGATGAATTGAAAAGCCTTGAAGCCCAAATAAGAGAAGGAGAGGCTAAGTTAGATGAATATCATCGTTTAGTTGATGATAGAGATAAATCACAACGTCATTTAGAACATTTAAAAGCCAATCTAAACCAATTATCAAAAATGCATGAAAGTAAACAAAAGCAACTTGCTATTCATGAACAAGCTCAAGAATGGAAAGATTTAGAGCAAAAACTTAATATTGAGCCATTAAGTTTTCCGGAAAAAGGGATCGAGCGTTATGAAACAGCTTCAAATTACAAACAATCTCTAGCTAGAGATATAAGTTTGCGTGAAGAGAAATTAAAACAATTAGAGAATGAATATAATGCAATTCCTGCTTTGAATGAAGATACAGCTAATCATATTTATCATTTAACTCGTGATGAAAATGAAATTCAACAAGCTGAAATGAAATCTTCTTCACTTAAGCAAGAAATTGATGATTACGAGCGTCAAGAAGCTGATTTGAAAACAAGTATTGGTTGGCAAGAAGTTTATCACAATACAGATACCTCTGAATCTATGAAGAATTATGTTAGTGAAACTATCAAGACGCGAAATGAGCAAAAAGTGTTAAAACAACAAATTGAAAGAGCTATTGATGAAAATCAAATTGAACAAAATACGTTATCTCAGGAAATAGAAAACTTGGAAAAAGATTTAGTTTCTGAAGATTCACTGGATAAAAAGAAACAATATAATCAACAAAAGTTAGAACTACATGAGAAAGAGAATCTGTATAACAAACTTAAAGATACTTTTAATTCTGATAAAGAAAGAAAGCAAAAGCGAAATTGGTGGCTTAGATTAAGTTTTATAGTGTTATCTATAGTTGGTCTGGGTTTAACATTATTCTCATTTGTGACACAAAATTTAATTTTCGGAGTTATATTTGCAATCTTAACTGTCATATTTATCGTTGGTACTTTCTTGGTTAAGACAAAAGAAATTGATTACAGTGAATCAATTAGTGAAGAAATTAATGATTTAGAACAACAAATTAATGATTTGGAATCTAATTACGATTTAAACTTCGACTTAGATCAACAATTTCAACTACGTGAACGTTGGAGTAATGCAAGTAACAATAAAAGTGTATTAGCTAATAAATTAAATCATCAAGAGAATTTACTGCAAAAAACAGAACAACAAATCAATGACTTAACTCAAAAATTAAATGCAGTTAAAGAAAATGTGAAAGTACCTAATGAAATGACAGATGATTTATTACTAGATAGCTTTAAAACTATGAATCAACTTAAATCAAATGACAGTTACCGCAGTAAATTATTAGATCAACATCAACAAGTAAATCAGAAATTGACACATTTTTATGATAAAGCGCTTAAAAATACTGAAAATGAAATCACACCATTTAATAAAGCTTCACTATTTAATGATATGAAGAGCTGGATTTCTAAATACGAGAGTAATAAAGAGAAGAAAGAACAACTTAAAAGTCAAATCGAGTTATTAAGTAATGAATTGAAACAATTAAAAGAACAATTAGAAGAAAATGAAAAAACTATAAATACATTATTTACTTATATCAATGTTTCAAGTGAAGAAGCGTATTATCAATCTTACGAGCAATATCAATTGTATCACCAACAACTTGCAAGATTTAATGATTTAACTGCATATCTCGAAAATCAAAATTTCTCTTATGAAGATAGTTCGAATTTGAGCGAAAAAACAACTGCTCAATTGGAAGAAGAAGATGCGCTTCTTGCTAAACAAGTTGATGCATATAACGATCAGTATTTAGATAAACAAACTGAAGTTAGTGACTTAACCGCTCAAATTAATTACATGGAGACAGATAAAACATTATCTAAGTTAAGACATGAGTATTATAACTTGAAGAATAGAATGAATGATTTAGCTAAAGATTGGGCTAGTTTAAGTTACTTAGAAGCATTAATAAATGAACATATTAAGCAAATTAAAGATAAACGATTACCTCAAGTAATAAATGAAGCTGTAAATATATTTACGGCTCTGACACAAGGGAATTATAATATGATAACTTATGAAAATGATACAATAATGGTTAAACATAATAATGGCCAAATGTATCATCCACTTGAACTAAGTCAATCAACGAAAGAATTATTATATATTGCACTTAGAATTAGTTTGATTAAGATTTTAAGACCTTATTATCCTTTCCCAATAATTATTGATGATGCTTTTGTTCATTTTGATAAACAAAGAAAATCAATGATGTTAAACTATTTAAGAGAATTAGCGAAAGATTATCAAGTGTTATACTTCACTTGCATGAAAGATGCTGCAATTCCTTCTAAAGAGATGCTAATATTAAATAAACTAGAGGAAGGCGGAAAACGATGAGAAATGTAGAAAAGCTAAATCCAGGAGATTCGGTTGAAAATTTCTTCTTAATTCATAGAGCTACACAAGGTGTTACTGCTCAAGGAAAAGACTATATGACTTTATTCTTACAAGACAAAAGTGGTGATATTGAAGCCAAACTATGGACTGTTAGTAAAGAAGATATGCAGATTCTTAAACCTGAGACAATTGTTTGGGTTAAAGGCGACGTGATTAATTATCGAGGTCGTAAACAGATGAAAGTCAATCAGTTTAGATTAGCTAATCCAGAAGACGGATTTAAGACTCAAGATTTCGTTGATGGTGCACCTTTATCTCCGGATGAAATCCAAGAAAACATTTCACACTATATTTTAGATATTGAAAATGCTAATTTACAACGTATAACACGTCATCTATTGAAAAAATATCAAGATAAATTCTTTACGTATCCTGCAGCAAGTTCACACCATCATAATTTTGCAAGTGGACTAAGTTATCACGTACTTACAATGCTAGAAATAGCTAAGTCATTATGCAACATTTATCCATTGTTAAACCGTAGTTTGTTGTATAGTTCAATTATTTTGCATGATTTAGGTAAAGTAAGGGAATTAAGTGGTCCAGTAGCTACAACATATACAGTTGAAGGTAATTTGCTAGGACATATATCAATTGCAAGTGATGAAGTTGCCGAAGCGGCGAAAGAATTAGGAATTGATGGTGAAGAAGTGATGTTACTTCGTCATATGATTTTAGCACATCACGGCAAAATGGAATTTGGATCACCTAAGTTACCACATTTAAAAGAAGCAGAAATATTATTCTTTATTGACAATATCGATGCGAAAATGAATATGTTTGAAAAAGCATTTAAGAAAACTGATAAAGGTCAATTTACTGAACGAATTTTTGGTATGGAAAATAGACAGTTTTACAATCCAGAAAAATTAGACTAATTAAAAAGCGTTTTTACCTTACAATGTCAATTAATGAATAGACATTGTAGTGGGTAAAAACGCTTGTTTTATATAATTTTGAACACGTGAAAGGGAGCAAGCCTAATTCTTAACGAATTGATTGACTTGCTCCCTTACTATTTAATGTTAATACTATGAAAATTATGAAGATAAATCTGATGCAGCTGAAGAACTATCTGAAGATGACTGTTGTTGTTTAAGTTTCTCAGGATTTAAAATAGTGTTTTCTACAGCTTTCTTGATATCACTGTCTTTATAATCTACATCATATTCTTTCAATAAATCTTTATACGCATTTGTTAAAATCTTAGGATCTTTTTGTACTTTTTGTTCGATTAGTTTGGCTTTAAGTTTAGATTTTTGTTTATCAAAATCATTCTCTTTATCGGCTTTAATGACATGGTAACCATAGTCTGTTTTAACCACATCTGAAACTTGACCTTCTTTTAGTTTAAATAGTGCTTTTTCAAATTTACTTACCATTTGTCCTTTAACTACATAACCTAGAGAACCATCTTTTTTGGCACTTGAAGAATCCATAGATTCTTTCTTAGCAATTTCTCCAAATTTATCTGGGTTCTTTTCAACTTCTTTTTGAATTTTTTCAGCTTTCTCTTTAGCTTTTTTGTCTGATAAACCTTCTTTATCGCTACTGCTTGATTTAACTTTTATTAAAATATGAGAAGCTTTTTTAGTGTTTTCTTTAAGTTCTTTGTCTGACACTTTAACTTTATCAGCTAATAATTGTTTTTGATATGCGGCAAGTTTTTTTTGTTCTTTATAATCATCTAAAGACATACCTTGTTGTTTAAGCATACTTTCAAATTGATCTTTGCCACCATATTGTTTTTGTTCTTTTTTAATTTCATCATCGATATCTTTTGTATCGACTTTATCTTTATATTTATCAGCTAGAATTTTATTCAACGCAATGCTAAATGACGTACTAGCAATTTGTTCGTCACCAATTTTATTCATTACATCTTTTACTTTTACATCTCCAGCTTTAGAAGAGATTAATGTATTACTTTCTGAATCTGTTGCATTTGAACCGCATGCACCTAAAAGTAAAGCACTCGCAGTTACTGGAACAATTAATTTATTCATAATTTTCATAGTTGATAGCTCCTTTTACATTAATAACAACGTTACTATAACATATTATGAAAACATCACCAATTAGAAACAGGCTAGATACTGCCAAAGTATGAGATTAAATAGGGCTTAAGTATTAAAAAAGTATCAAACTTGAGGCATAATATATGTTTCAAGCTCGATACTATGATACTTAATGAAAAGATTGATATGGCACTCTGTTTAATATATTTATACCTGTTTGATGCTCCTCGATAAAATGACCTTCATTTGAAAAAATAATAATCTTAAGATATAAAAAATCCATTACAGATATGCCAAAATTTAACGCAAGTAAAAACATAAAATAGTGTCCGTATTGCGGAAAATGCATCGTTAGAAAAATCAAAAATATAGTTATTAAAATAAAAGGTAAAATTAAATTAATACAAAAGTATATCTTATGTACAGGCGTACTTACATACGTATTAAAATAGGGTAACCAACGCTTTTTGTTTAATTTATGAATTCTAAATGAATTAACATATGGTAAGAAAAAGAGAAGGTGTAATGCTTTATGGATAGGGTACATAAGTGCAACAAACATTAATAGGATAATAAAATGTCGATCTGATAAAGGCGTATCTACAAAATAGTACATTATTTCATAACTAATTAAAAATGCGATGACTGTAATAGTAAAACTTAAAAATGCAATTCTTGGTACACCAAATCGTGCATGAATATCAATTTGACGTTTACATAGAAACATACTGACACCTCTTAATAGGTCTTATTTATATATGCTACGTATTATCTAACTATCAGTAACAACAGTCAAGTCAATTTTGGCATTAAAAAAGAGAGTAGCGAAATATTCATAATGATTTCAACGCCACTCCCATATCACAGTTTAATCTAATGATTAAACTTTATTTATTATCTTTTGAAAAAGTATTACTTATTTCTTCGCCACGATTTTGGAGATTTTCAATGTGTGATTGTAATTTTTCGATATTAGGATTAATATCCGATTTAAAATCACCAATTAGTGTTTTAAATTCATCACCAATTTCGCTACCATATGAGACACCATCATTTTTTACTTGCTTACCATAATCAATAATATTAAAGAAATTACGTTTAAGTGACTCAATTTCACGTTCTAATTCAGAGCGAGACCCAGTAGGTTCTTTAGAATCAATCGTGTTATTCTTTACGCTTTGATCATCACGGTTTAACCAAGAAACAGCAATTCCAGATGCTACTCCCGCAGTAATACCAAATAATACGCGTGATATTTTCATGTTCTATTCTCCTCACTTATTATGTCGTTAACGGATAATAATAGAATAAGAAATGAAATAAATTTCAGATTCTACAACAATCATATTTCGACAAGTTAATTATAATTGTATATTACCCTAAAATGACATTCAATATGCAGAATTAATCAAATTGTGCTTTGATTTGATCAGCGATAGCTTGTTTTTGTTCATCTTTAATTTCGTTCTCATGTGTTTCCCAATGGTATCCGAAACCGTCGATATCATTTTCGTATCGTGGTAAGAAATGGAAATGAATATGGAATACTGATTGATCTGCGAAATCACCATTATTTTGTATGATATTTAGTCCATCAGGATTAAAAGCTTTCTTAATTGCATTAGCGACTTTAGGTAAAGCTGCACCAATATGAGCCATTGTCTCTTCATCAGTTTCAAAAATATTTGGTGACGCTTTTTTAGGGATTAATAACGTATGACCTTTAGTCACTTGTGAAATATCTAAAAATGCATAAACAAAGTCATCTTCATAAACTTTAAAGCTTGGAATCTCTCCAGATAAAATTTTACTAAATACAGTTTCAGCCATTTGAATGCACTCCTTTAACGTATTTATAGCTTATTATAGCATTAGTAAAATAAAATTTCGTTAGTGAAGTAAATGTAATTTTAGTAGTTAAAAGCTAATTTTGGTACAATGTTATTCATGGAGGTGCCTTATGACAGTAAAAGTTGAACATTTAACAGGTGGTTATGGGAAACGTCCTGTTATTGAAGATATAAATTTTGAATTAAAAGCAGGGGAAATTGTTGGTTTAATTGGATTAAATGGTGCAGGCAAAAGCACAACTATTAAACATATGCTAGGTTTATTAACGCCAACTGAGGGTAATCTCTCTATTTCAAATACAGAAATTACAGATGACATCGAAGTTTATCGAAAAAAGTTATCTTATATACCTGAATCACCAATTATTTATGAAGAATTAACATTAGAAGAGCATATTGCGATGACTGCAATGGCATATCAATTGAGTAAAGAAGAAGCAATGAAACGTGCAAGACCTTTACTTAAAACATTTAGATTAGAGAATGAATTAAAGGTCTTTCCTAGTCATTTCTCTAAAGGTATGAAACAAAAGGTGATGATAATATGTGCATTCATTGTTAATCCAGAATTATATATTATTGACGAACCATTTTTAGGACTTGATCCACTAGGGATTCAATCTATGTTGGATTTAATGGTAGAAAAGAAAAATGAAGGACGTACTATTTTAATGAGTACGCATATTTTGGCAACTGCAGAACGTTATTGTGATCGTTTTATTATTTTAGATAAAGGTAGAGTGGTTGCTTTCGGTGATTTAGAGGAGCTACGTAAACAAACTGGTTTAAGTGGTCACACACTTGATGACATCTATATACATGTCACACAAGGTGGTCAAGAAAATGGATAATTCAGCTACTTCATTATTTAAATCTAGATTGAACACCATTCAAAAAGAAAAGCGTTATTATAATAAATTTATTTTTAATGGCCATTTTTCAGTATTTTTATTAATTTTATTGGGAGCATTTATATTAGGTTATGGTCAATGGTTGCAACATATACCTAAACATATAGATTATGCGTTATGTGCAAGTATAATATTAGCTGTAACATCTATCTTTCCAATACGAACATTTTTAAAAGATGCAGATAGAATATTTTTATTGCCTTTTGAAAAACATATGAAAGATTATATGAACCTAAGCATTCGCTACAGTTATTTCAATAGAATAGCGATACAATTAGTAATACTCATTATATTGTTTCCATTATTTTCTAAATTAGATGGTGATTTCATAACACCATTTATCATCTTGAGCATTTTAACATTGATACATCCATGGATTGGATTGAAAGTGAGATGGCAATGGTATCAACTAAAGCAATCAAGTTGGAGTATAAGTTTAATTTTAATTTTGATTAATTTAGTGACATATGACTTAATATTGGGTTACCAAATATACTGGGGAGTTATCTTTACACTTATATTACTTGGTGGAATGTTAGCGTTACCTAAATTAAATCGAGTTAATTTATATCCATGGGAACGAATGATAAATATTGAAGAAAGACACCATACAAATTATTATAAATTCGTAAATATGTTTACGGATGTTAAACATTTAAAAGAGTCTGCAGTTAGACGTAGATATTTAGATTTCTTATTACCTACACCTAAAGGCCGGAAATTTAATTCTAAAAATATGTATTTATATCTGTTCACGCGTAGCTTTGTAAGAGGTAGAGATGCTTTTAGTATAATATTTAGACTGATTGTCATTGCATTAGTGCTAATGATTTGGCTATCGTTTCCGATTGTTTCAGCAATTATTGGATGTCTGTTTATGTACATTACATTATTGCAAATGTCTCAATTTTATAAGCAACAAGCCTATGGATTATGGCCTCAAGTTTGGCCAGTATCAGATGTCGAAGTGATTAAAGGCTATGAAAAATTTCTTTATCGCTTGATGTTAATTATAGGATTAATTTTTTTAATTGTATTTATCAGTATTTACCCACAATATTTCTTTTTCGCTCTAATCTTCTTTATAGTAGGGTGGTTAACGATTAGAAGCACAATTAAGAAATTACATTATCAAGAATCACTACTTAAAGATTAAAAAGGTTGCCTATAACTAGAACAAGCTAAACTACATCTAGTTAACAGGCAACCTTTTTATTATTCCTTGATTGGATATAAATATCTCTCAAAGTAGCTAGAATGTTGGCTACTAGAACCAAAATAATGTCTTAATGCATCTTTTGAAAAATAATCCTTAAATGTATCTGTTTCTTTAAAATCTTCGTAAGTTTGGCGATTAGCAAAACCAAAATAAACTTTGTAAGTTGTTCCTTGCACTGGTTTTAAAAATCGATAACTTTTAAAACCGGCAAATTTATCGAAATTTAATTCCAAATTTGCAATACGTTTTTCTAATTGATGAACATGATCATCAGAAGAAGGGATAAATATTGCTGAGTAAAAATGTGTTTGATCTAAGTCATTAATAGCATTAACAGTTGTATAAACAGTTGGATGTTTTAAAATTGATTTTTCATTTGATTCTTCAATAATTACAGAAGAATCATTTGTTGAAAATAAAAATAGATTTCTGTCAGTATTATTTGTTCGGATTTGATTTAAGTAACCATAAGTCCCATAAGTTGTATATATGTTCATGACTCATACCTCCTTTGTTGTTTATATTATACGATTAATTAATGATACTAGCTATAATAATTGTATGTATTGTTTAAATATTTTAAAAATTCATTTAGTCTTATTGAGGGATATTTTTAAGCATATAAATATACTATAATTATGGTTAATAAATTATTATAATTTAATGAATTGAAATGTACATTTATGCTTTGTCTTTTTTATGACATTTAAGTGTAGATAAACGATAATTATATCAGCATATGATATTATAGATAAGAATGATTTTAATTTAGGAGGACTATAAGGTGCATAATAAAAATAATACAATTTTACAAACGATTAAAGGTGAAAAAACATCTCATACACCTGTATGGTTTATGCGCCAAGCTGGCCGTTCACAACCAGAATATCGAAAATTAAAAGAGAAATATTCACTTTTCGACATCACACACCAACCTGAATTATGTGCTTATGTAACTCAATTACCAGTTGATAATTATAATACTGATGCAGCAGTTTTATATAAAGATATAATGACACCTTTGAAACCAATTGGTGTTGATGTTGATATTAAATCAGGTATTGGACCAGTCATTAGCAATCCAATTAAATCTGTATCTGATGTAGACAAATTAACTCAAATTGATCCAAAACGTGATGTACCGTACGTACTTGAAACAATTCAATTGCTAACACAAGAGAAATTGAATGTACCATTAATTGGGTTTACAGGTGCGCCATTTACATTAGCTTCTTATATGATTGAGGGCGGTCCTTCAAAAAATTATAATTATACTAAAGCAATGATGTATGGAGATGAGGCAACATGGTTTGCCTTAATGAATCATCTCGTACAAGTATCAATTGACTATGTGGTTGCTCAGGTTGAAGCGGGCGCAGAGCTGATTCAAATTTTCGACTCATGGGTTGGTGCTTTAAATGTTCAAGATTATCGATATTATATTAAACCCTCAATGGATAAGTTAATTAATGGAATTAAAGCTAAATATGATGTTCCTGTCATAATGTTTGGAGTGGGTGCAAGCCATTTAATTAATGAATGGAATGACTTAGCAATAGATGTCCTTGGATTAGATTGGCGTACGTCTATCTCATCAGCTACAAAAATGGGTGTTAATAAAACTTTACAGGGTAATTTAGATCCTTCATTGTTACTCGCGCCTTGGGACGTAATAGAGCAAAGAGTACGTGAAATTTTGGACGAGGGTATGGAAAGAGGTAAACACATTTTTAATTTAGGACACGGTGTTTTTCCTGAAGTACAACCTGATACATTAAAGCGAGTTACTCAATTTGTTCATGATTATACAAGTAAATAGTATTAAGAATACAAAGATTAAGGAAGGTTTTATTTAATGACTAAGACGGTAGGTTTATTAGTTATGGCATATGGAACACCATATAAAGAGAGTGATATTGAACCATATTATACAGATATTAGACATGGTAAGAGACCAACTGATGAGGAATTACAAGATTTAAAAGACCGATATGAATTTATTGGTGGTCTTTCTCCTTTAGCTGGCACTACTGATCGTCAAGCTGAAACATTAAAAGATGCTTTAAATCAAGTTTATGAAGATGTTGAATTTAAATTGTATTTGGGTCTAAAGCATATTTCTCCTTATATTGAAGAAGCTGTAGAAAAAATGTATAAAGATGGCATTAAAGAAGCGGTTACTGTTGTTTTAGCGCCACATTATTCTAGTTTCTCAGTTGGATCATACAATAAACGTGCTAAAGAAGAAGCCGATAAATACGATATTGCTTTACATCATGTTGAACATTATTATCACCAACCTAAATTTATTGAGTATTGGACTAATAAAATCAATGAAACTTTAGAGCAAATTCCCCAAAATGAACATGATGAGACAATCTTAGTTGTATCAGCTCATAGTTTGCCTAAAGGTTTAATTGAAAAAAATAATGATCCATACCCTGATGAATTAAAAGATACAATGAATCGTTTACAAACATCTTCAAATATTAAACACGTTGCTCAAGGCTGGCAGTCTGAGGGTCACACAGGTACACCTTGGTTAGGACCTGATGTACAAGATTTAACAAGAACATTGTACAACGAACATCAATATAAACACTTTATCTACACGCCAGTAGGTTTTGTATGTGAGCATTTGGAAGTACTGTATGATAATGATTATGAATGTAAAGTTGTTTGTGATGAGATAGGAGCAAATTACTATCGTCCAACAATGCCTAACACGGATCCATTATTTATTAATGCTATCGTGGATGAAATAAAAACAGTTTTTTAATAAAGGAAGGGACTCAATGTGAGTAAAAAAGTTGCAATTATTGGTGCAGGTATAACTGGCCTCTCAAGCGCATATTATTTAAAACATTATAAACCAGATATAGATGTAACCATTTTTGAAGCGACAAATCGTCCAGGTGGAAAGATACAGACGTATCGTAAAGATGGATATACTATAGAACTAGGCCCTGAATCTTATCTTGGACGAAAAACAATCATGACTGATATAGCAAAAGATATTGGACTTGAAGATGATTTAATTACTAATGAAACAGGTCAGTCATACATTTTCGCAAAAAATAAATTGTATCCTATACCAGGTGGTTCGATTATGGGCATCCCAACTGATATTAAACCGTTTTTAAAAACAAGACTTATTTCACCAATTGGTAAGATAAGAGCGGGACTAGATTTGGTAATACCTCCAATAAAAATTGAGGATGATATATCAGTTGGAGCGTTTTTTAGAAGACGATTAGGAAATGAAGTGCTTGAAAATTTAATAGAACCCCTCATGGGTGGTATTTATGGTACCGATATAGATCGATTGAGTTTAATGAGTACATTTCCTAATTTTAAAGAACAAGAGGAAAAGTACGGTAGTTTAATCAAAGGTATGCAACACGAAAAGGCTGAACGTATTAAACAACGTCAATTATATCCTGGTGCCCCTAAAGGTCAATTTAGACAATTTCGTCACGGATTAAGTTCATTTATTGAAGCATTAGCTAAAAATGTACAAGATAAAGGCGTAAAGATGAAATATCAAACATATGTAGAAGATATCATTATTAACAATGACAATTATGAAATAGTAACTGATCAATACAGTGAACAATTTGATGGTATTTTAATTACTACGCCTCATCAAGCATTTATGAAATGGTTCAATCACGATCAAGCTTTTAAATACTTTAACGAGATGGATTCTACTTCAGTTGCAACAGTTGTATTTGCATTTGATGAGAAGAATATTGAAAACACATATAACGGTACTGGTTTTGTCATCGCGAGAACAAGTAATACAAATATTACAGCTTGTACTTGGACTAGTAAAAAATGGCCTTTTACTACACCGCAAGGAAAAGTTTTAATTAGAGCATATGTAGGTAAACCAGGTGATACAGTTGTTGAAGATCATACTGATGAAGAAATTGCGACTATCGCACGTCGTGATTTAAATAAAATGATGACTTTTCATGGAGATCCGGAGTTTACAATTGTTAATCGTTTGACTAAAAGCATGCCTCAATATCACATTGGTCATATTGGTCAAATAAGAAAAATTCAACAGCACGTTAAAAATACTTATTCTGCGCTCAGAATTACAGGAGCACCATTTGAAGCGGTTGGGCTTCCAGATTGTATTCAACAAGGTAAAAATGCTGTGGAAGAATTGCTTGATGAAATATAATAATTTAAACACTTTTTTTGAGGCGAATTTGCCTCTTTAAAAGTGTTTTGTTATATAAATTGAGAATTATTATTTAAGTTTAAGGAGGTAAAAATATTAATGACTAATGTAATTATAGTTCATTCACAATTAGGAAATTCTCATAACCACTGGTATAAGTGGTTGCAACATAATTTAGAACTAGAAGGTTACGATGTTCAACTATTCCATTTAGATGAAAGTAAGAATGATGATATAGACAATTGGGTCTTCGAATTAAATCAACAAATTGAACTTTTATCTAAAGATACTTATTTTGTCACTCATGGGTATGGTTCATTGGCTACTTTGAAATACATTGAAGGTCTATCAATTGATGGACCATTTGAGGGGTTCTTCAGTATAGCAGGATTTAAAGAAGATGCGAAGAAAATAGACGATTCAATAAAAGTAGGGGAGTTTAATATTGATTATGACTTGATTAAAACTAAAGTTAACCACTTTTATGGACTAGCTTCAAAAGATGATTCTTATGTTTCTTACTTAGAAACTCAAAACTTAATTGACGAATTAGGTGGTAAGACTAAAATTGTTAATGAAGGTGGACATTTCTTAGAAGAAGAGGGCTTTGTATCCTTTACTGAATTACAAGAGAAAATGCAACATTACATGACTAAATAATAAAACATGTGATTTAATTATTAATAGTCATATATTTAAACTAATTTAAGTAGGGAGTTAAAGCTACCTACTTTTTATTATCATTAAGGTTGATAATTAAATATAGAGATACTTTCAAGTGCAATTAGATATCCAATTGGTATCTTTAATTAAAATATTTTAAATGTAGCGTTTTTTTACACAAAATAGTTTGCGATACTTATTGACTAAGTTAATGATACTATATATACTAATAAAGTATTCGAAAGGCGATAGCTATTAGTCAATTGTCGCATTTCAATATGAAGATTCGATTAAATGAATGTAAAATTTATTTAAAATAATTATTGACATTAGATAATATAAAATGATATACTTGTTAAGTACTGATTTTTGAGACGTAAATAATATTAGCGCGGGATGGAGCAGTTCGGTAGCTCGTCGGGCTCATAACCCGAAGGTCGGTGGTTCAAATCCGCCTCCCGCAATACATAGTTTTAATAGGTCTCGTAGTGTAGCGGTTAACACGCCTGCCTGTCACGCAGGAGATCGCGGGTTCGATTCCCGTCGAGACCGCCATTACTTATTACGGTTCAGTAGCTCAGTTGGTAGAGCAATGGATTGAAGCTCCATGTGTCGGCAGTTCGACTCTGTCCTGAACCATTCAATCATTTTGGCGGTTGTGGCGAAGTGGTTAACGCATCGGATTGTGGTTCCGACATTCGAGGGTTCGATTCCCTTCAACCGCCCCATAATCGTTTACTACGCGGGTGTAGTTTAATGGCAAAACCTCAGCCTTCCAAGCTGATGTTGTGGGTTCGATTCCCATCACCCGCTCCATCATATTATTCCGCAGTAGCTCAGTGGTAGAGCTATCGGCTGTTAACCGATCGGTCGTAGGTTCGAATCCTACCTGCGGAGCCATGGCTCCTTGGTCAAGCGGTTAAGACACCGCCCTTTCACGGCGGTAACACGGGTTCGAGTCCCGTAGGAGTCATACAAACAGAAGTGAAATATCGCTTCTGTTTTTTTATGTATATATATAACTAATATTGAGGAGAGCTGTCCGAGTCTGGCCGAAGGAGCACGCCTGGAAAGTGTGTAAGCGCCATAAGCGTTTCAAGGGTTCGAATCCCTTGCTCTCCATATGATAAGCCTTATACAATAGGGTTTCGAGTTAGCAAGTGTCAAAACGTGTCAAGAAAACAATTTACTGACACGTTGACCTTGCTTTTTTATTTTTAGTAAGTTGTAATGTATAGGGGAGTGGGACAGAATTTTTTTTAAATTCGTCATCCGCTCCCAGCTTGCTTTGCTTGTGGAATTTCTTATTGAAATTCTCTCTTCTGGGGTCCCGTCCCCAACTTGCTTAGCTTGTAAAATACTTTCGTGATTTTTTGTGTTGGGGCTCCGCTCACCTCCGCAAGGGTGACTAGAATTGAAAAAAGCTTGATTTAAGCGCATTTTCAATTCAGTCAGCTACTGCGAATTTGCAAAATAGCTTCATTATATTATTTTTGTCCCACTTCCAATGAGATAAGATGGAATATTTAGTATTTAATTTATATTGTTTTTATTATATAAAAACAATATAATATATTTAGGTCAACGACAATGCGTGGAGCTTATAAAACGAAATACATTGATTTTCAAGGATTTGAAATGAAAATTTCAACATAAGCAGAAAATGGAGTTAGAGTAATGGGTACTCTAGCTCTCTTTTATATCAAATTAAAAATACTGATAGATTTAAAAAATAGAATATCTTTAAGTTACAATCATGATCGCATTATTCAATTATCGATTGAAGGTGAAATGGAAGAATTAGTGGATAAAATTTATGTTGGTTTTATTATATAAAAATATTATAATATATTTACGTCAACGACAATGCGTGGAGCTTATAAAACGAAATACATTGCAACCAGTAGCCAGCCTACTATGAGGCTAGGCAATAATTGAATATCATAGCTTATCAGAGTTTGAAGTGGTAATCATCACTTTAAACTCTTTTTATTTTTTTAAAATAAAAGTAGCTTATTATTTATAGTTAAAATACACTTTAAATCTTTATAGTTATTAGTTAATGGCATTAAAATATGCTGCTTCTTAAACACAACCAATGCTAACTAACTCAAATATCGTTATAATTATAATGTATGTATATGGAGGAATGAAAAGTGGATTTTTGGTTAAAAGAGCAAAGTATTAAAAATAGAGATAAGATAGCAGTTACAGATGGAAATCATTCTATAACATTTAAAGAATTATATGATAAAGCACTTTCAATTTCAGAACATATAGTTTCTTTGAATTTGAATAGAGTAGGATTGTACATTAAGAATGATATTGAGTCTATTACGCTTATAAACGCGTGTTGGTTAGCTAATGTTGAAATAGCAATGTTAAACACACGATTAACAGAAACTGAAATGATAAATCAAATGAATTCCATTAATATTACAACTATATTTACGACGCAACCTTTTCATTTGTCGCATTTCAATGTGATACATTTATCTGAATTAGAACAATATCCAAGTCATACCAATGACGAAACATTTAATGATGAACGTATTGCATCAATCATGTTTACATCAGGTACGACAGGGCCTCAAAAAGCAGTACCACAAACATTTAAAAATCATTATGCAAGTGCGATTGGTTGTAAAAAAAGTTTAGGATATGATGAAACTACGAAATGGTTATCTGTTTTACCGATATATCATATTTCAGGGCTCAGTGTGTTGTTACGTTCTATAATCGAGGGTTTTACGGTACGTATACTGGAAAAATATAATACGCAAACGATGTTAGCGATTATTAAAGAAGAAAGACCTACACATGTATCTTTAGTGCCACAAACACTTAAATGGCTTATGGATGCAGGATTAAATCAGCCTTTCTCACTTGAAAAAATACTACTTGGAGGCGCCAAATTGTCATCTATATTAATTGATGAAGCGCTAAATGATCAGTTGCCGATATACAATTCATTTGGAATGACAGAAACGTGTTCTCAATTTCTAACTGCTACACCCGAGATGCTTGCACAACGGTATGATACTGTTGGCAAACCAAGCGAAAACGTTAATGTACGTATTAAACATCCAAATAGTGAAGGTCATGGCGAACTTCTCATAAAAGGGAACAATGTAATGAACGGTTATTTATATCCAACAGGGTTGAGCGATACTTTTGAGGATGGATACTTTAAGACTGGTGATATAGCAGAAATTGATGAGGAAGGATTTGTGATGGTTTATGATCGTCGCAAAGATTTGATCATAAGTGGTGGGGAAAATATTTATCCTTATGAGATTGAAACAATTGCTAAAACACACTCAGATATTAATGACGCTGTATGTGTAGCGCAAGAGGATGCGACGTGGGGTCAAATACCAGTACTATATTATGTTTCAGATGATACAATTCCAGAAATAGAATTAACTAAATATTTGAAAACGTATTTGGCAAAATATAAAGTACCCAAAGCCTTTCATCAGGTTGAAAGTTTACCATACACTTCTACAGGTAAATTACAACGCAACAAAATGATTAATAAAGGACAATAATATGAGGATTAAAGCAGTAAATTTTTATCTTTACAATCAGGAATTTAAAAATCCAATTGTAACTCCTAAAGTTAAAATGACATACCGAAAAGCACTTATTGTTGAAATCTTAAGTGAAGATGATCAATCTTTTTTTGGAGAGTGCAATGCATTTGAAACAAATTGGTACAACGAAGAAACGATTGAAACTGTACAAGAAACACTTTCTCAATGGGCGGAAAGCGTCATACATAAGTCATTTCATGTATATGAAGATTGGAAACCATATTTAGATATACTTGACAATTATCCCACAGCGAGAAGTACTGTAGTTATGGCGATTTATCAGATGTATCATGATTTACCGAAGTTTAAAGTAGCATATGGTGCAACGATAAGTGGCTTAAGTACACAACAACTTGAGTATTTAAAACAAACTCAACCCAAACGTATAAAGTTGAAATGGACAGGTCAACTGAATGATGACATCACACTTTTAGATGACATATTGCGTTATGATTTTGAATTAGCATTAGATGCTAATGAGTCACTAGATGTTTCTGATTTTCAAAAACTAGAATCTATAAATGACCAAAATATACTTTATATAGAAGAACCATTTAAATCGTTGTCTTCAACTTTAAACATTGATCATACGCAATACCCTGCAATTGCAATCGATGAAAAAGCTACTGATATCAATAGTATTATCTCAATTGTTAACCAATTCCCGGTTAAAGTAGTGATTGTTAAACCATTTAGAGTGGGTGGACTTGATAGAGTACAATCATTGATTCGTGAATTGAAATCAATTGATATTAAAGTGGTTATCGGTGGAATGTACGAATATGGACTAAGTCGTTACTTTACTGCATTATTAGCTCGAGAAGGTGATTATCCTGGGGATGTAACCCCAGATGGTTATTATTTTACTGACGATTTCACGCAAGGTGTCGGTAAATTAAAAGAGGGGATGATTTCATTTCATCCCCCTCAAATCGATAAATCAAAATTATATAAATTAAATTAGTGTCTATGTTTATGTTTATCCTTTTTTAAAGGAACTGGATCAAACCCACCTTTATGTAGTGGATGACATTTAAGAATGCGACGTATTCCCATGTAGCCGCCTTTGAGTGGGCCGTAAACTTCAATCGCTTCTCGTGTATATTCTGAACACGTAGGATAAAATCGGCATGTGGGTGGTGTCATAGGTGAAATATAGCGTTGATATATATGGATTATTCCAAGAAATAATTTTTTTAACATTATAGGCCTCCAACAAGTAATACGATTATAAATAAGTTTAACATATTGAAGGGAGTAGTATGGAACATGGAGTTTCTAGATAAAGATAATAGACGTGTCACAATGTGTTACAAAACGAACAACGACCATCCAGATGGTAATCATGTTTTAGCTATTCCGTTATATCAGAGTCAGTTACTATTTACCCAACATAAATTACGTGGCATAGAGTTCCCGGGTGGCAAGGTTGAAAAAGGAGAAGAAAGCATACAAGCTATCAAGAGAGAGCTTTTTGAAGAAACAGGAGGTATACCTGAAACGATAGATTATATTGCTCAATATCAGGTTCATACATTCGATAACTCAATTTTCAAAAAAGATGTATATATCGTGAAGATTAAATCATTTAAAGAGAAAAGTGATTATTTAGAAACGAGAGGGCCATTATTATTTGATAATATTAATTCCATTCCATTAGATAAACAAAGTTATTTAATACAAGATAATGCAATTCTTAAATGTGTCGAGAGGATGATAGAACTTGGATATTATCGCGACTAAAAAAATGCCTATAGCATCAAGAACGCATCAATTTGATGAAATTACTTATAAAGTTGATGGCTTAAAAGTAAAAGCATTACAGATGTGTCCTTTAACGAAGACAGTAAAAAGAATCGTAGTATATTTGCGAGGAGGTAAGGGACAAGTCGGACGTGTACGTGCAGCAAGACTAATGCAGTTTGCAAATGATAATACCTTAGTTGTAGGTCCTTATTATAGAGGAAGTAATGGAAGTGAAGGTAGAGATGAGTTTGCTAACGCTGATTTAAAAGATGTTACCTATCTCATAAAGATACTTAAACAACGATTTCCTAATGCATATATACACATGATTGGTTTTTCAAGAGGTGGAATACAAGGACTACTTACATATCAAGATTACCCAGTCGATAGTTACATCATCTGGGGTGGTGTATCAAGCATGCACTTGATGTATGAAGAACGTGCTGATTTAAGAGGGATGTTGCGTCGAATGGTAGGACATCCTTCCAAAAATAAAGAATCTTATGACCAAAGAGATGCGATAAAACTTATTGATTCTAATAGTCCACCAATTTTAATCGTTCATGGTGGCAAGGATAAACAAGTAGGTATTCATCATGCCTATTACTTAGAAGAACAATTGAAATTAAAAGGTGTTGTTCATGATACATTTTATCAACTTAATGAAGGGCATGTACCTAGACCACAAGCAATGAAATTAGCGCTCGATTATGTGAATCAATGGATGACGAAATGTGAAGAAATTTAATAAGACAACGTATAAGGGTTCAGTACAGTATGCCTTATACGTTGTCTTTTTAATAAATATTTAATTATTTGTTAAAGCCACCAGTGTTAGCAATTTCTTCAACTTCTGGACCGAATTTCTTGAAGTTTTCTTCAAAACGTTGGATTAAGTCATCCGCTTGAGCGCGATATTTATCAGAATCACTCCAAGCATTAATTGGATTAAGTATTGTTTTTGGAACATCTTCCATTTCAGTAGGAATACTTAAACCGAATTTCTCATCTTTTGTAAACTCTGCATTTTTCAATTTACCTTTAATTGCTTGATCTACCATATAACGAGTGTAATGTAGACTAATACGTCTACCTACGCCGTATTTACCACCAGTCCAGCCAGTGTTAACTAAGTATACATCAACATCATGTTTATCTATTAGCTCACCTAATAAATCTGCATATTTAATAGGGTTAAGTGGTAAGAAAGGTGCACCAAAACAAGTTGAGAATGATGGTTCTGGTTCAGTAACGCCTCGCTCAGTTCCAGCTAATTTAGAAGTGAAACCACTTAAGAAATGGTACATCGCTTGAGATTTAGTTAATTTAGCAATAGGTGGAAGTACACCAAATGCGTCAGCAGTTAAGAAAATTATTGTATTAGGATGTGCTGCTTTAGATGGTAATACAATATTATCAATATGATGAATTGGATAAGCAGCACGTGTATTTTCAGTATATGAATTATCATCGAAATCAACAACACCACGCTCGTTAACCACAGTATTCTCTAATATAGTACCGTATTGAATCGCGTTATAAATTTGAGGTTCTTTTTCTTTAGAAAGGTTGATTGCTTTTGCGTAACAACCGCCTTCAATATTGAAAATACCATTTTTATTCCAACCGTGTTCATCATCGCCAATCAATTTTCTATCCGGTGCTGCTGATAAAGTTGTTTTACCTGTACCTGATAATCCGAAGAATAAGGCTACGTCTCCTTTATCTCCAACATTCGCAGAACAATGCATACTCATAATATCTTGCATTGGAAGCAAATAGTTCATTACTGAGAAGATACCTTTTTTCATTTCACCAGCATACTCTGTACCACCAATTAAAATGGTTTTATGTTTGAATGAAATAATAACAAAAGTTTCAGATTTAGTTCCATCAACTTCAGGATCAGCTTTAAAGTGAGGTGCTGAAACAATTGTGAAGTTAGGTTTTATATTACTAGCTTCTTCTTTAGAATCTGGGCGGATAAACATGTTTTGAGCAAAAAGGTTGTGCCATGCAAGTTCGTTGATAACTGTAAGTTTTAATTGTGTGTCTTTGTCACTACCTGCATAACCATTAAAAACGTAAAGTTCGTCTTTTTTATCAAGATAGTCTAAAACTTTAGAGTAGAGATTTAAGAAAGTTTCTTCATCGATAGGTTGATTGATATCTCCCCAATGAATATTATCTTTATAAGAAGGTTCTGTAACAATCAATTTATCTTTAGGTGAACGTCCAGTGTATTTACCAGTGCTCGCATTGATAGCACCAAGTTCAGTTAATTCTCCTTCATTATTATCCATAATTTTGTAATAAAGTTGAGTTGTTGAAAGCTGAAAAAGAGAGCTTTCTTTTTCCAATAATTTTTTTATTTTAGGTGTTTCGCCGTATGTATCTACTGACATACCCAATCCCTCCAGCGTGTGTTATAAAAATTCAATATTGTAAGCCTTTACATGAAAATAGTATAACATAATGCCGTAATTATTCCACCTGGAAAAGACAAAAAAACATGTAAAAACAAAATTGACATTAATAAATGAATTAGGTAGTATAGTTCTTAACGGATTCTCTTATCCTGAGTGGTGGAGGGACATGGACCCAATGAAACCCAGCAACCTCTTTTTTAAAAGAAAGGTGCCAAACCGTTTGCAGACATATACTCGTCTGAACGATAAGAGCGAATGGACGTTTAAGAGCCTTCTCTCTGTCTTGAATAGTGAAGAAGGCTCTTTTATTTTTGAGCTCACATTTAAAAGAGAATTTTCGTAAATATAGTTATAAAAGGAGCAAATCATGACTTACAATAAACGTTTATTTACTTCAGAATCAGTGACAGAAGGACATCCAGATAAGATTGCTGACCAAGTATCTGATGCCATTTTAGATGAAATCTTAAAAGATGACCCTAATGCACGTGTTGCTTGTGAAACTACTGTAACAACTGGAATGGCTCTAATTTCAGGTGAAATATCTACATCAACATATGTAGATATCCCTAAAGTTGTAAGAGAAACAATTAAAGGTATTGGCTATACTCGTGCTAAATATGGTTATGATTACCAAACTATGGCAGTTTTAACTGCAATCGATGAGCAGTCACCAGATATTGCACAAGGTGTTGACAAAGCACTTGAATACAGAAATGATATTTCAGAAGAAGAGATTGAAGCTACTGGTGCCGGTGACCAAGGTTTAATGTTCGGATATGCTACAAATGAAACAGAAACATATATGCCTTTACCTATCTTTTTATCTCATCAATTAGCTAAACGTTTATCTGATGTACGTAAAGATGGAATTTTAGACTACTTAAGACCGGACGGTAAAGTTCAAGTAACAGTTGAATACGATGAATCAGATAAACCTAAGCGTATTGACACGATTGTAGTATCATCTCAACATGCTGATGACATTGAGTTAGAACAAATTCAAAGTGACATTAAAGAACATGTTATATACCCAACAGTTCCTGAAGGATTAATTGATAATGAAACGAAATTCTTTATCAACCCAACTGGAAGATTTGTTATCGGTGGACCTCAAGGTGATGCTGGATTAACAGGACGTAAAATCATTGTTGATACTTATGGTGGTTATGCACGTCATGGAGGAGGTTGCTTTAGTGGTAAAGACCCAACTAAAGTAGACCGATCAGCAGCTTATGCGGCAAGATATGTAGCTAAAAATATTGTTGCTGCAGGACTAGCAGACCAATGTGAAGTACAACTTGCTTATGCTATTGGCGTGGCTGAACCAGTTTCAATTTCAATTGATACATTTAAAACGGGCAAAGTTTCAGAAGCTCAACTTGTTGAAGCTGTTAGAGCTAACTTTGATTTACGTCCAGCAGGTATCATTAAAATGTTAGATTTAAAGCATCCTATATACAAACAAACTGCTGCTTATGGTCACTTTGGTAGAACAGATGTATTGTTACCATGGGAGAAATTAGATAAAGTCAATGTATTAAAAGATGCTGTTCAAGCTTAATAAACGCTTTAAATAATATAAAGAAATTGTCGAAATTATAGATAGTTTCCATTATAATTAGATTTACTGATAGATTAAAGGAGCGTTGATTTAATGAATTCATTTGGACCAATCGAAATTGGTTTAATCGTAGCAATTGTAGTTGCAATTATCTGTTTAATATTATTCTTAGTTACACTTAAAAGTAAAAATAATATTAAACAGAAAACAAAAGAAGAATACGACTTAAAAGAAAAGCAAATGAAAGCGTCACATGACGAAGCCCTAGAGAAAGAACGCATACAAAATAAAAAGCAAGTTACTAAACAAAAAGAAGATTTTGATGCAACTGTAAACGGTAAAGATCGTGAAATTGATGCATTGAAACTATTCTCAAAAAACAAAAGTGAATATGTTACAGATATGCGTTTAATTGGAATTAGAGATCGTTTAGTGAAAGAAAAACGTATTAGACCTGAAGATATGCATATAATGGCAAACATCTTCTTACCAAGTAATGAATTCAATGATATTGAACGCATTAGTCACCTTGTACTTACGCGTACAGGTCTATATATTATAGATTCTCAACTATTAAAAGGGCATGTTTATCAAGGTATAAGTGGTAAGCAATTTAACGAATTGCCTATGATGGAACAAGTATTTAGTACTTTAGATTTAGATGCTAAGTCACCTCAAACACTAGTACTCGATCAAAATGAAGATAAATCTTCATTGTCATTCGTTAATTACTCAGAGCAACTTACTTCAATTGAAAAGTTAGCGTCAGACTTGCAAACACAATTAGGTGCTAAATATACGCCAACTGCGATTTTATACTTTAATCCTAAACACGATGGAGACGTAACGATTTCAAATTATGCACAAAGTTCAAGTGTTAAAGTTCTAGTGGGACCTGACCAATTAGATGAGTTCTTTAATAAGTTTGTATTCCATGGACGTATTCAATATAACGTAGATGAATTACAAAATGTTATGGATAAAATTGAATCATTTAATTAGTATTAATCCGAGATATGGTTATATCTCGGGTTTTTTATTTTGAGGAGAAGCTTATTAAAATAATAAACTAAACTAATATTAAAGTTTTCAATATGGACAATTATGGGAATAGAGTAGTAATTATTAAAATATAAAGAAAAGAGGTTTCTTTTATGGAAACAATTGAATTTTATAATGGTCACACAATGCCTAAAGTTGGAATTGGTACCTTTAGAGTAGAAAATAACGATGAATGTAAGGAAGCAGTTAAACATGCAATTGTCACAGGTTATCGTAGTATTGATACAGCTAAAGTATATGGTAATGAAGAACAAGTTGGTTTAGGCATTAAAGAGGGTCTGGAAGCTACTGGGTTAGAACGTAAAGATTTATTCATTACATCAAAACTATATTTTGAAGATTTTGGGCGTGAAAATGTTGCAAATGCTTATGAAACAAGTATCAATAAATTAGGACTAGATTATTTAGATTTATATCTTGTTCATTGGCCTGGTACTAATGAAGCAATAATGATTGATACATGGAAAGGTATGGAAGATTTATATAAAGATGATAAGGTTAAAAATATTGGTGTAAGTAACTTCAATGCAGAACACTTTGAAGCATTATTAGCTCAAGTTTCTATTAAGCCAGTCATCAACCAAGTAGAATTTCATCCATATTTTACTCAAAATAAACTACGTAAATATTTAGAAGTACAAAATATCCATATGGAGTCATGGTCACCATTTATGAATGCCCAAATCTTAGATGATGAAACACTTAATCAAATTGGTAAAGAAGTTAATAAATCGGCAGCACAAGTCGTCATTCGTTGGAACATGCAACATGGTGTCATCGTAATTCCTAAATCAGTTACACCTCAAAGAATAGAGGAAAATATTAATGTTTTTGATTTCGAACTAACAGATGAACAAATGGAACGAATTGATTCTCTAAACAAAGATCAACGCATTGGTCCTGATCCAGCAACATTTGAGGGACATTAATAAAAATGTAAAAATATAAAAATACACTTCATAGTTGCAAGATTTAATCTTAAAACTATGAAGTGTATTTATTTATATCGAATAACCAATAAAGCATGAGATAAACCCTATTACAAATTGTAAAATAGAATAACTAAAAAATTGAACAGGTTTAAAACTTGGCGAAATAAATTGGACGAGTTCATAAGACATAGTTGAAAAGGTTGTTAACCCTCCAAGGACGCCAGTTATAAAAAACAGTGAAAATAATTGATAATCTTGAGCTATCCCAAATACGAAGCCAATTAAGAAACTACCAACGAGATTGACTATTAAAGTTGCAATCGGTATAGGTGACGTTGTTTTACTTTTAAAGACATCTGTTAACCAAGCTCTGATAACAGCACCAATGCCACCACCTACCATAATAAGTAATATATGTATCATGTAGGTTGCCCTCCTAATTTAACACCTAACCAGCAGAAAAGAATGCCTCCTATATAACTGGTTAAGCCATAGATAAAGAGCAAAGTGATACTATTATTTTGTGACATTGTAACTAATTCAAATTGGAAGGTTGAAAAGGTAGTTAAAGCACCTAGTAGTCCCGTTGTGACACCTTTTTTAATTAGTGGGTTGTTTTTAAAAAATTGAATGGATAACGAAGATAAATATCCCATTAAAATTGCACCCACAATATTCGCAATTAATGTACCGAGTGGTAATCCAGAATCGGCATTAAGAGTTGATAAGACATATCTTAGTAATGCTCCAAATAAGCCCCCAATAAACACAAATAAATATTGCATTTTGTCACACCTATTCATTATTTTTATTACGTTAAACACTAATGGTTAATTATTTTTTTAATTAGAAAGTTAGTTCTGGCATTTAAAAAAGTTTACGACAATATACCAAATGTCTTAATTGAGGCATAGATATGGAATAAAATCACCAATAAAATGATTATTGGCAAAATTTTACTCGCAATTCTTATCCATCCTTGTTTATCACCTAAATGTTTAATCGCTTTATCTGAAAATATAATAGAAGCAATTAATATAATCACATTAATGATACTACACGCAATAAGTAAATATTTAACAGAAGTAATTTGCTGACTTAATAGCGGGTTGAATGTATTAAAATAAAAACTTATGATGAGTAAAATTGTTGAGATATAGAAGTATTTTTTTGGCTTAGACATAATGTTCCTCCTACCTAATATCATCTAATCATATTACCATATTTTAATTAACATTTAATAGTGACTAGTGAATTTGATAATTAATTTTGTTAAAAAGCAAAACATTCGCCAAGTGTTTCTAAGAATGATATAAATAATTTATAAATATTTTATTGATGCGGAATAGTCTGATCATCATATGAAAAGAAGCATATACATATAAGAAATCTATTGTGATGTAATTTAACTATCATCGTAATCGAACTTAAAGGAGGAAGAATGAAATGGCAAAATTAAATGTCGAAGTATTTGCAGATGGCGCAGATATTGAACAAATGAAAGCAGCATATAAAAATAAAGAGGTAGACGGTTTCACTACTAATCCTAGCTTAATGGCTAAAGCAGGTGTAACAGATTATAAATCATTCGCTGAAGAAGCGGTTAAAGAAATTCCAGACGCATCTATTTCATTTGAAGTATTCGCTGATGATTTAGAAACTATGGAAAAAGAAGCTGAAATATTAAAACAATATGGTGATAATGTTTTTGTTAAAATTCCAGTTGTGAATACTAAAGGCGAATCAACAATTCCGTTAATTAAAAAATTATCAGCGGACAATGTGCGTTTAAATGTTACTGCAGTGTACACTATTGAGCAAGTAAAAGAAATTACTGAAGCGGTAACTGAAGGAGTACCTACATATATTTCAGTATTTGCGGGTAGAATAGCTGATACTGGTGTTGACCCATTACCTTTGATGAAAGAATCAGTAGATGTGGCGCATAGTAAAGAAGGCGTTAAATTATTATGGGCAAGTTGTCGTGAACTATTTAATGTTATTCAAGCAGATGAAATTGGTGCCGACATTATTACATGTCCAGCAGATGTAGTTAAGAAAGTAAATACTAATTTAGGTCGAGATATTAATGAATTATCAGTTGATACTGTAAAAGGTTTCGCTAAGGATATTCAAAGCTCAGGTTTATCTATTCTTTAAAATTTAAAAAATAAAAATAACTCCGTTCTATAAGATATTGATTAGAACTTCTACATACAATTAACATTTTCATGTCTGTGTGTAGTGTGTAGATTCTTTAAATCAACCTCTTTCATATAGAAACGGAGTATTTTTATATAATAAAGCTTTTGATCTTTAACTTGTAAGTAAATGAGAACTTCGCTAAAATTTAAAAGAAATAATATTAGAAGGAGATAACCACATAGTATGAAACATACAGAATTTGAAGAGAAAGTTAAAAAGCAATTGTGGTTTTTAAATAAAAAGGAAAAAAAACTATTACAAAATAATTTAACGCATTACCATAATGAGGTTGAGGATAATGAAGGGGATATTCAGTCAAAGAAATATCGCAAACCAATTCAGTACGCAAATCAATTTTTAAAAAATAACATATTTAAACAAAAAGAAGTAGCAAGTTCCACATTGTTATTTTTACTAATAGGAATGGTACTCATTTATGCTTTCTTGCTAGGGTTATTTTTAGCAGGGTTTATTACAAGTCTTACTGCAGTGAATTATTTTATAAATCCACAAGTTACAATGCCAGTTATAAATGTGATCTTAATTTTAATAGGTGCAGTACTTCTTGCAATCGTAAGTTTATTACTCATTAAATCAGTTACTGCATTTTTTACAAAAAAATTATTAGAATATAAATTTAATAAATCTGCATAGTTTTTTGTACTAAATGATGCAATAATGTACTTTCTTGCCATTTTTTATAAATTAACGAATAGGGTTCATCAACGCGTAATTGGATATTATTTTCAAAAGTAATGATGACGCCATTTGTAGTAGAAGTTAATCCGATAATTGTTAATGCGTTGATGTAAGTTTGTAAAGGTGCACGTTGATGTTTTATAGGGAAGAGGACAACTTTGTCAGATATATATAAAGGTACTAATTTATTAATTGCTAATAATCGTTTTGCCAACTTTAGCCTTTGCAAATACGATTGATTATGCTGTTCGAAATAATAAATTAGTACCTTTTTAATTGGAAAAGGTAGCACCATGTCATAAGTCGAAAAGCAGCATTTAGTTTTATGTTCACTATGTTGCAATGTTTGAATATAAAGCAAATGGTAAGAATTGTGTGGAATCATATTATTCACCTTTAAAATAGTAATCGGTGAGCTTTTTTATAGAAGAGGATTTATACTTTTTAATACTCGATAAAGAGACATGCATTAAGTCGGCAATTTCGAATTGTTTATAGCCTTGAATAAAATAGTTATACCATGCGAGTTCTTGTGCATTTAAAATTTTGGAAATGTCATTATAGTCGAAGTAAGTTGTTTCTCTATTAATAGAAGGAATTTGAGGAGTTTGTAAATCATCGACTTCAACTATTTCTGGTTTCAAATTTTCTTTTCTAAATAAGTCAATTAAGTAAAAATTGAGCCGTTGATAGAGATAAGAGGATAAACAAATATTTGAATTCTTATTGTAATTCTTAGATAATTGCCACAGTTTAATAAGCAATAACTGATAAAATTCATCATAATTATACTTGACGTAATAACGTTTTAACAAATAATGAATAATTCTATGATATTTATGATATATGTCATCAAAATTCATTGTATTTGGAATTCGCTCCTAGTTTAAGCACTTAAACAAAATTTCCGGATATCTAAAATTTAAACTAACTTATTTAAATTATCATTTGCGTAATTTGAAAAAAGGGTGTTAAATAGTAAACATAGAATAATGAAAGTATGCAAGATAATGGTTTAAGACATAAGTAACTCAGTAATGCGACAATTAATTATGAACATACCTAACATTCATAAATATATTTAAGTTCTAGTCAATTTTTAACGAGGGAGGTATAAATTTGGATTACGCACATTTAAATCTAGAGCATTTTTTTGCAAGAAATGATGATCTAGACATAATTAGGGATCGTTCTGAATTTGTAATGATTAATAATTTCACAAATGAAATGATGTATCGAGATGGTGAAATAGAAGGAACAGTTGATTTGAATCAATATTATTACAAGAATAGATCTCAAGCAGCTAGTTTTATCATGATGGATTATCGCAAAGATAACTAACAATAAATAGTTATTCTTTATAGAATCAAGTAATGAAATTCTATATGTTTCATTACTTTTTATTTTGCAAAGTTTCATTTTGATTACTTTTATTTTATGAATATGTAACATTGCAAGTATAAAATTGTTTATAAGAATTAATAATGTTAAACTTTATTATCATAAAGATTTTAAAGAAAAAACAACATTGACCTAAGAGGTGTGAATATGACGAAGCACAAAAAAGGCTCAATTATTAGCCTAGTGGGGTTATTGATTGTTTTAGTCGCAGCAGGTTTTATTTTCTTTACTATGATTTCAGATCAAATATTCTTTAAAAAAGTAAATGAAGAAGAAAAAGTAGAGCATTTAAACGTTACACTAAATAAAGCTGCCGATAAACAAATTGATAATTACACAAGTCAACAAGTCTCTAACAAGAATAATACTGCTTGGAGAGATGCTTCAGATAATGAAATAAAAGCTGCAATGGACAGTAGTAAGTTCATTGATGATGACAAACAAAGGTATCAATTTTTAGATTTATCTAAATATCAAGGTATTGATGAAAACCGTATTAAGCGTATGTTATTCGATCGACCTATGTTATTAAAGCATACTGATGCATTTATAAGTGCTGCTAAGGAGAAACATGTGAATGAAGTTTATTTAATTTCTCATGCTTTATTAGAAACTGGTTCAGTTAAAAGTGAATTAGCCAATGGTGTAGAAATTGATGGTAAAAAATATTATAACTTCTATGGTGTAGGTGCTCTCGATAGTGATCCTATTAAAACTGGTTCAGAATACGCAAAAAAACACGGTTGGGATACTCCAGAGAAAGCCATCAAAGGTGGGGCTGATTTTATTCACCTACACTTCCTATCACATGATGATCAAAATACGCTATACAGTATGAGATGGAATCCTAAAAATCCAGGTGAACATCAATATGCTACTGATATTAAATGGGCAGAAAGTAATGCTCAAATCATCGCAGATTTCTATAAAGAGATGAAAACAGAAGGTAAATATTTTAAATTATACGTATACAAAGATGATAATAAACATCAAAAATAAATAATTGTAAGTAAACTAAAGCCAACGATCACACTGTTTCAAGCAAGTGATGACGTTGGCTTTTTCTTTAATATAATTTGTGTTCACAAACATTTATTCGGCTTTATTTTTTCGAGTTATCCAATTAAATGCTATAACAAATACGACGAAAACTTTTAAGAGAAATTTCATTTTAGTTCACCTCATTAACTCAATATTAACATATCAATATAGGATAAAGAATAATGGAGAATGCTAATTGCATATAAGTATAAATTATTTTAAGCAAATTATGATATTGATATAATTAAATTATTAAAAATCTTGATAGAGAAAATTAAAAGGATGATGAATATATGCGTGTAGCAATTATAGGGATGGGCACAGCAGGTGTTAGTGTTCTAAGGCAATTAGTCAAAAATGAAGCGTTTAAAAATCTAGAAGTTGATGTATATGATCATGATAAGAATATGGGGCAGGGTGTACCTTTTCAAAATGACAGTAGCCAATTATTAATTAATTTGCCAACTAAGCAAATGAGTTTAAATTTGGATGATGATGAAGAGTTCTGGAAATGGTATCAAGAACAATCAGAATTTAAATTCGATAATCCTAAATATCTTCCTAGGTTTGTATTTGGTCATTATATGAAGTCATACCTATCTAACTACGACTTGTTATTTAATAATTTAACCATTATTAAGCATCCAGTTCGCGAAATTTTTACAAATTCAGAAATTGATGAGACTACATTAAAATATTATGTATGTACTTCAGAAGATATGAGTCAATGGAAAGAGTATGATTATATATTTTTAACGACTGGTACATTTGCATATCATGATCCATATAATCTAAAAGGGAATAAAGGTTATATTCAAACACCTTATCCTACATATAATACATTAGATGAAGTGTCTCAATCAGACGATATTGCAATTATAGGCACTGGATTAGCCAGTTTAGATGTAGTTAGATACGTGGCTACACATCATCCTAAATTACCAATAACTATGACTAGTCGTTCAGCACATTTACCTAGTGTTAGAGGAAATATGATAGATGTTGAGTTTAAACATTTAACTAAGCAAAAGTTTAATGAATTGAAGTCGCAATATTATGGAAATGTACCTTTAGAATTAGCTTTTGAATTATTCCAATTAGAATGTAAAGATCATAATATTGATTTAGAGAAACTAGTATATCGTCGCACAGGAAATACAATTCAAGATTTACAGTATGATCTTGATAGACCCGATGAAATTGGTGTGTTTCAAAGTTTAATTGAAAATATTAAAGAAAATCTAAACTGGATATGGAATAGCTTTAGTCGAGAAGATCAGCAAGACTTTGATAAACGTTTCTCAAAAATTATTCAATTAAATTCTAACCCTATGCCACCTTGTACTGCAGAATTAATTATAGACTTAATAAATAATCAATCATTAATTGTTAAAAGAGGATTAGAAGATATTACTTATAAAGACAACCATTATTTATTGAAATTCAACAATGATGATGATGATTATCTATATGATGTCATTATTAATACGACTGGATCAAAAACACATTTATCAGATTTAGATGAGGAAGATCAGCTTATTCTTAATCTCCAAAACAGACAAATTGTTCAACCACATCCAATGGGAGGTATACAAATTATTCCAGAAACCAATCAAGTCATAAGTCCAAGATATGGAACTCTCAACAATATGATAGCTATTGGGCAAGTAACTAATGGCGTTAATAAATTGCGTAATGGAGTGAAGATGATCGTTGATCAAGCGGTCAATTCTGTAAATTATTTATACGAAAACCAAAGTAAATTTGACCATTTCAACTCATAATGTAGACATTTACACTTAAATAACTAAATTCCATTATTAGTTACTCTGTTAAATAATATGTAGCGTTGACGGTTTGTATTTTTTTAATAAAAAGCGTATGATTAATGTTGTAGTTATTAAACTACGTTAACTCAAACAATCACAATTTCATATGAATTCTTTCGGGGCGGGGTGCAATTCCCAACCGGCAGTAATATAAGCCTGCGACCTGTCAAAGTGAAAGGTAATAACTTTGATGGCTGATCTAGTGAGACTCTAGAGCCGACAGTGAAAGTCTGGATGGGAGAAAGAATGAGACGTCATTATTTGATAATTATGACGGTTATTTAGCATACACATTTACTAATGTTGTAAGCTTATTTGAATATACATTTGATCTCCCTATGCCTTTATGCACTTTATTGGTATAGGGAGTTTTGATTATGAGGTGATTTATTGAGTAATTTTATGAAATACGCTATACAACTCGCACAAATGGTTAAAGGGCAAACGGGTATCAATCCTCCAGTTGGTGCGGTCGTTGTTAATAACGGCCGAATAGTTGGACTCGGTGCTCATCTAAAACAAGGTGAGAAGCACGCGGAAGTACAAGCACTTGATATGGCTGGAAAGGAAGCAAAAGGTGGAACAATCTATATTTCGCTAGAACCATGTACCCACTTTGGCTCAACACCACCATGTGTGAACAAAATTATTGAATTTGGACTAAGCAAAGTTATTTACGCTGTTAAAGATACGACATTACCTTCTGAAGGGGACGCTATTTTAAAACAAGCTGGGATTGATGTAGAACATCAATACTCTGAAAAAGCAGCTGCCTTATATAAAGACTTTTTTAAAGCTAAGTCAGAGCAGATCCCTGAAATTACGATGAAAGTGTCTGTATCATTAGACGGTAAACAAGCAACAGATTTAGGTCAGAGTAAATGGATTACTAATTCAGAAGTCAAACAAGATGTCTACCATTTAAGACATACGCATGATGCTGTGTTGACAGGTAATGGCACAATTAATGCTGATAACCCACTTTACACGACTCGTATTCCAAGTGGTAAAAATCCAATCCGAATAGTGCTGGCTAAAAGTGGCAATGTTGATTTTACGAAACAACTTTTTCAAGATTCGTCCAGTGAAGTCTGGATTTACACTGAAAATCAAACGCTTGAAAGTCCAAATCGAAACATAAAGGTTATCTGTATAGATAAATGCGATTTAAAAGATATTCTTAAAGATATTTATAAGCGAGGTATTGGTTCATTATTAATTGAAGCTGGTCCTCGTATAACTTCCAAATTTCTCCAAACTGATTTTATTAATCAACTTATTATTTATTACGCCCCGAAAATAATAGGTGGTTCTGGAAAAAATCAATTCTATCAAACTACAGATATTATTGATTTAAATGAAACCACTCAATTTGAAATTTCTTCTACTGAGTTAATTAATCAAAATTTAAAAATGATTTTGCGAAAGAAGTGACAACTTATGTTTACAGGTATTGTTGAAGAAATAGGTACTGTCAAAAATATTCGTACTCATCAATCGGTTAGAACATTGGATATAGCTTGTCAAACTATCACAGAAGACATGAACATCGGTGACTCTATTAGTGTGAATGGAGCTTGTTTAACAGTGATTGACTTCACAAGTCATTTTTTTTCTGTTCAAGTTATAAAAGGTACTGAAGATAAAACATATCTATCTCAAATCAATAAAAATGATGAAGTCAACTTAGAAAGAGCAATGTTAGGAAATGGACGTTTTGGAGGCCATTTTGTTTTAGGTCATGTTGATGACAAAGGTGTTATAACACAAGTTAAGGAAACACCTAATTCAAGGATAGTTTCGATTAAAGCATCTACAAATATCATTAATCAAATGGTCAAACAGGGTTCAATTACTGTGGATGGTGTGAGTTTAACAATTTTCGATTTACGACATGATAGTTTTGATATTCATTTAATACCTGAAACAAGACGTTCAACGATTTTATCTTCTAAATACAATGGCGACCAAGTTCATTTAGAAACGGATGTTCTTTTTAAATATGTTGAACGAATGGTAAGTAGAAATGAGTCAGAGCTTACATTAGATAAGTTAAAAGCATTTGGCTTTTAGGAGGCGTAATTATAGATGGAATTTGACGAAATTAAGGATGCATTAAGTGCTTTAAAACGTGGTGAAAGTATTATTGTTGTGGATGACGAGGATCGTGAAAATGAAGGAGATCTTGTAGCTATAACACAATGGATGAATGATAATACTATTAATTTTATGGCTAAAGAAGGTAGAGGGCTAATTTGTGCACCAATTAGTAAAGACTTGGCACTCAAATTTAATTTAATACCTATGGTAGAACATAACACGGATGGTTTTGGAACTAATTTCACAGTAAGTATCGATCACGCTACAACATCAACCGGTATAAGTGCATTTGATAGAATGGCAACGGCACGCGCTTTAATTAATCCAGAATCTGAGCCCGAAGATTTCCATAAACCTGGACATCTTTTTCCACTAATAGCTAAAGAAAACGGTGTGTTGGAACGTACTGGTCATACAGAAGCAGCTGTAGATTTAGCGAAACTAACGAAAGCAGCTCCAGCAGGTGTTATATGTGAGATCATGAATGAAGATGGGACAATGGCTAAAGGTGAGCAACTAGAAGCGTTTAAACATCAACATGGTCTTAAAATGATTACTATTGAAAGTTTAGTTAATTATCGAAAAGACAAAGGCACTGGTGTTGAGTTAAAAGCAAAAGTTAATATGCCAACAGATCATGGAGCTTTTGAAATGTATGGATTCGAATCATCATTAACTAAAGAAGAAATTGTTGTACTTGCTAAAGGAGAACCCCGTGCCACAGAGAATGTGCGTATTCATTCTGCATGTTTAACAGGTGATATTTTCCATAGTCAAAGATGTGATTGTGGTGCACAACTAGAATCAGCGATGAAATATATAAATGAGCATGGTGGCATGATCATTTATTTGCCTCAAGAAGGAAGAGGCATAGGGTTAATCAATAAATTAAGAGCATACGAATTGATTGAACAAGGTCATGATACAGTAACTGCCAACCTAGCTTTAGGATTTGACGAAGATTTAAGGGATTATCATATAGCTGCTCAAATTTTAAATTATTTCAATGTACAACAAGTGAATTTGTTAAGTAATAATCCTAAAAAATTTGAGGGATTATCTGAGTATGGTATTAAAGTTGCGGACCGCACACCAATTATTGTAGCTGAAACAGAACATAATCATGATTATATGAATACTAAAAAAATAAAAATGGGACATTTAATTTAGGAGGAATAAAGATGAATTTTGAAGGTAAATTAGTAGGAACAGATCTAAAAGTAGCTATTGTTGTAAGTCGATTTAATGATTTTATAACGAACCGTTTATTAGATGGTGCGAAAGATACACTTGTTCGTCATGGTGTGGAAGATAGTAATATAGATGTTGCTTATGTACCTGGTGCCTTTGAAATTCCTTTAGTTTCTAAAAAACTAGCTCAAAAAGGTGAATATGACGCAGTCATCACTTTAGGTTGTGTAATTAGAGGTGCAACATCTCATTATGATTATGTATGTAATGAAGTTGCTAAAGGAGTATCAAAGGCAAATGATGTAAGTGATATTCCAGTTATATTTGGCGTATTAACCACTGAAAGTATTGAACAAGCGGTTGAAAGAGCTGGAACTAAAGCGGGTAATAAAGGTGCTGAAGCAGCAGTAAGTGCTATTGAAATGGCAAATTTATTAAAACAATTTTAATTAAAAATATAAATCCTCGACAAAGCTTTAGCAGTGTCGAGGATTATTTTTTATCTTTTTAATAATCTTGTAAAACCAGAAATAATAAATGCTACTCCAAGGCCTAGGCTAGTGAAAAGACCAATTTTCTTCAATGTTTTAGTTGAAACAAATTCTTGATATGCAAGAGCAAGGTTTTGAGGGCGTTCAGCTAATCTACGCATGAAGTAACCGAACCAATCATTGCCATAAGGAACATAAATTGTGAAATGGTATCCTTGACGAGAAATATCCTCAGCTAACTCACTACGGAATCCGTATAACATTTGGAATTCAAATTGATCTCTATCAATATTATGTGATTTAACAAATTGTTTAACGTGATTAATTATTTGATCGTCGTGTGTAGCGATTGAAGTATAGTTTTTCGCATTTAAAAGACGTTTCTCAATGATTTTTATGTAATTTGCATCAATCTCTTCTTTAGTTTGATATGCAATTTGTTCATCTTCTTTATATGCACCTTTAACTAATCTTAAGCGCAAATTAGGATATTTTTCAATTAAGTCAATTGCATCATAAAGGTAAGCTTGTATTACTGTTCCAACGTTTCTGAATTCCCCTTTAAGTCTATCTAACACTTCAACGATTTGCTGTAAACTGTCATATTTTTCAGTGTCGATATTAATATGCATATTATCAAATTCGTTGGCTTTAAGTAGAATCTCTCTTAAATTATTATAAGCTAGCTCAGTATCAAATTCACCACCAAGAGAACTTAATTTTACAGACATATGAGCATCAACATTATAATCTTTAATAGCTTGCATAACTTCTAAAATTTCATTCTTAGCTTGAGTAGCCTCTTCAACCGTTCCTACAAACTCTCCAAGATTATCAACTGTAACAGCTATATTTTTATCGTTGAGTCTCTCAATTGTGTCAATTAATTGTTCGATAGTATTACCAGCCACAACTTTATTTGCACCCATTTTAGGACCTACTTTTTTTGCTGTTTCATTTAAATAAGTGCTATTTGATAATGCAATAAAAAAATTCTTAAAAAGTGACATATCCCATTCCTCCATATTACATAAAACTTATAATTTATTAATAGTTTAGCATGAATAGGTGATTGTAGAAAGCGTTTTCAATTATCTGAATACTATAAAAAAAGGTATAATTACAATATCGAACTAAAATTTGTAATCACTTTGTCTTTAAGATTTACACCAGTCCAAACCAATAATCTGATATAATACATTTATTGAAATATAAGTTAGAGAGGAATTATACATATGTGGAAATGGGAAACTGAACACGATGCTAAAGGTGTCGTGGTTATAGTACATAACATTTTAGAACACACTGGCAGATATGCGTACGTCATTACAATGTTAAGACGCAATGGCTATCACGTTATAATGGGTGATTTACCTGGTCAAGGTCAAACTTCTAGAGCAAACAAGGGACAACTTGAGCATTTTGATATCTATCATGAAACACTAATAGAATGGGTTAGAATTGCTAATGAATACAAGATTCCTACTTTTGTCATGGGTGTTGGACTAGGTGGATTAATTTTATTAAATGTACTTGAAAAAACAGAATTACCTATCGAGGGTATGTTACTCCTTTCTCCATTGTTAGAATTTAAAAGAAATAATAAGACACGTAAAAATATGTTAATTTCAAATGTAGGTAAAGGTTCTAAGGACGCACGATTCAAATTAGGTATTGAAACTAAAGATTTAACGCGAAATGATGAAGTTATTGAAGAAACTAAACAAGATGGATTAATGTTAAGAAAAGTAACCTACAAGTGGTATAACATTGTGTTGGAAACAATGAAAGATACAGTTCAACATTTTAAAGATATACAATCTATGCCAACGTTACTAATGTATGGGACTGAAGATAAATTATTGGAATTACGCTCATTCAATGAACTTAAAAATAATTTAAACTCTAATGAATTTTATTTTAAAGTATGGGAAGGCTTCTATCATGAAATTCATAATGAACCTGAACGTGATCAAGTGATGCGTTACGTGTTGACGTTTTTAAATAATAGTGTGAATACAATGGGTTTTATAGTAAATGAAGAAGAAATAGAAGAATTTTAAAAATCAGAGTGTATGATGAAGTAATATTTCATTACTATAACGCAAATTCGTCGTAATTGATCAAATTAAGAAATAATTTATAATATTTCTTAATTTCTAGTCATCCTTGAGGGGCTGGGACTAAGAATTCGATAAGAATTCTGTTCTGGCTCTTTTTTTTATAAATAATTATATGTAATGCAATTGATTAATGCACAAAGGTAATTCAATATTTATGAGTTGACATATTTTAAATTAAAGTAAAAATATAATATAATGTAAATAGTATATGTTTTTAATTTTAATTACATTTAGTTGAATTACCAATACAAATTTAAAGTAATTTAACATATGCTTTAATGTAAGTTAATTTTTGGGAGTTATTATAAATTGTTTAATTACAACGAGAATAATTGGGTAAATATATAATGATAGTTAATTCTATAATTATTTAATCGGGATGTGTACAATTATTTAGGGAGGGAGCAGCATGAATAATCAAGCAGGCGAGAATGTTTCTATGATTTTGCAGCTTGAAGAAGTGTGTAAAGAAATCAATTCGATTTTTAAAGTAATTTATGAAACTTATGATTTGACTTAAGAAGAGGTTCTTATTTTACTAACTTTATGGGACAAAGGGTCCATGACGTTAAAAGAAATGGATAGTTACGTTAATATTAAATCGTATAAACGTACACGTACATATAACAAACTTGTTCAATCTGAATGGATATTTAAAGAGAGACCATTAGATGATGAACGAACTGTAATTATTCATTTTAATAAAGAGAAGCAAGAACTTAAAAATGAACTACTAAATTTCATTACTTCTACTATTAAGAAACGGTATGAAATACTTGAAAATAGTCTAAACTCATTAATGCGTGTTTAATCAATTTGATATTTTAGTTTATATCGTTTTAAATATAATTTAAAGAGATTTTTCGACAAAACAATCCACTCCATAATTAAAATATGGAGTGGATTTTATATGATATTTAAAATTTTGTCAGAGATGATGTATGATGTTAGGTTTAGCGTTTCTCAATCGCACATATAAATGGCGCGTGATTCACTTGATTCATAAATTGATATTTAAGAATATGAGCTTTTTCTTGATCAAAATGTTCTAAGAAACCTAATAAAGCATCTCGTTCAATTTGTCCTTCAGCATGCCCATGGTATATAACTAACACGATAATACCTTCAACACTTAAATAATCAAAAATGCTATTAATTGCTTTTATTGTAGTTTCAGGTCTCGTAACAATTGATTTATCACCCTTAGGTAAGTAGCCGAGGTTAAATATCGCTGCATCTATATGACCTTTAAATTTAATGTCAATGTGGTTCTTAATGTTTTCATGGCCATCACGAATTAATGTTACATTATGAAATGCTTTTACTTTTTCGAAAGTTAACTGAATTGCTGAGTCTTGTATATCGAAACCAAAAACATGACCATTTGGAACCTGTTGTGCAAGAAACAACGTGTCATTACCATTCCCACAAGTAGCATCAATGACAATACTATCTTGTTTAATATGGTCTTTTATTAAAGTTTTTGAAAAGGGGAGAATACGTTCTAATTTCATGAGTTAACCTTTACCTCAGATGAATAATGTTTACCTTGATAAGAGTTGCGTCGTGCTAATTCATCATCAATTTCATTTAAAACTTCCCATTTATTAACACTCCACATAGGACCAACCATTAAATCAATTGGACCATCTCCAGTAATTCGATGAATAATCATTTCAGGTGGTAATATTTCTAATTGATCACATACTAGATTGGTATAGTCTTCTTGAGACATAAACTCAAGCATCCCTTTTTCATATTGTTTAACCATTGGTGTCCCTTTTAATAAATGAAGTAAATGTATTTTTATGCCTTGAACATCCATTTGAGCTACTTCACGTGCAGTTTCCATCATCATTTGATAGTCTTCGCCAGGTAGTCCATTAATAATATGTGTACACACATTAATATTGTGTTTTCTTAGTTTAGCAACACCATCATAATAAGTTTGCATATCATGAGCACGGTTAATTAAGTCTGAAGTTTCTTGATGTACAGTTTGTAAACCTAATTCTACCCATAAATAAGTACGTTCATTTAACTCGGCTAAGTATTCTACTACATCATCAGGTAAACAATCTGGTCTGGTTGCTATAGATAAACCTACAACACCTTCTTCTTTTAAGACAGGCTCATACTTTTCTTTTAATACTTCTACTGGTGCATGCGTATTTGTGAAAGCTTGGAAGTAGGCAATATATTTACCCTCACTCCATTTTTCATGCATCCTATCTTTAATTTGTTGAAATTGAACTTCAATTGGATCAGCTCTGTTACCAGCAAAGTCACCGCTACCTGCGGCTGAACAGAATGTGCATCCACCATGTGCAACTGTGCCATCTCGGTTAGGACAGTCAAATCCACCATCAAGTGCTACTTTAAAAATCTTTTGACCAAATTTATTTTTTAAATGGTAATTCCATGTATGATATCGTTTATTTTCAAAGGCATACGGGAAATAGTTACCCATAACACATTTTCCTTTCTATCTAACTTAGTTCTAAGTAAAAATTTTAACATACTTTAATGTTATAGTGTTTAATGTAATTCAACAAAAATATAAAGAGGGGACTAAAAATATGAATATACCTAGATCAGTATGGTGGCTAGTTATAGGCATGGCGCTAAATATAACTGGCTCTAGCTTTTTATGGCCTTTAAACACAATTTATATGAAAGAAGAGCTTGGTAAGAGCCTGACAATTGCTGCGATTGTTCTAATGGTTAATTCATTCGGAATGGTAGTCGGAAATTTACTAGGAGGTTCATTGTTTGATAAATTAGGTGGTTATCGAACAATTATGATCGGTACCGTTACATGTTTAATCAGTACTACGCTTTTAAACTTCTTCCATGGATGGCCATGGTATGCTGTTTGGTTAGTATTGTTAGGCTTTGGTGGCGGAATGATAGTTCCCGCGATATATGCAATGGCTGGTGCCGTTTGGCCTAACGGGGGGAGAACGACTTTCAATGCAATATACTTAGCTCAAAATATTGGTGTAGCAACCGGTGCAGCTATGGGTGGTTTCGTTGCGGAATTAAGCTTTAATTATATTTTCTTAGCAAACTTGATTATGTACGTCTTGTTTGGAATTGTAGCGATAACTCAATTTAATCTTGAATATCATGCTAAAATAAGAACACCTGATAGTCTAGATATCCATAGTAAAGAAAATAAAAAACGTTTCATTGCACTCTTACTACTATGTGTAATGTTTGCAATTTGTTGGATTGCTTACATTCAATGGGAAACTACAATTGCATCATTCACTCAAGAATTAAATATTTCTATGTCGCAATACAGTATATTATGGACAGTGAATGGTATTATGATATTAGTTGCTCAACCGTTAATAAGACCAGCAATTATTTTATTAAAAGGTAATTTAAAATATCAAATGTTAGTTGGTATTTTAATTTTTATGCTTTCATTCTTTGTGACTAGTTTCGCTGAACAATTTACTGTATTTTTAATTGGAATGATTATATTAACTTTTGGTGAAATGTTTGTTTGGCCAGCAGTACCAACTATAGCTAATTATTTAGCACCAGAAGGAAAACAAGGTCAATATCAAGGTGTCGTGAACTCAGCTTCAACTGTTGGTAAAGCATTTGGTCCATTAATAGGTGGGGTATTAGTTGATACCTTTAATATGAGTGCGATGTTCATTGGCATCATGTTCTTATTAATTGTAGGAATTATTTTCCTTTCAATCTTTGATAAAGGACTGCCTAAAGGAAATCAATCGCGACAATCAAGATAGAAATTTTATTTATACATGAGTTTAAACAAAATAGTAACTACCACTTGCAATTAGTACTTGAATCTCATAATATTAAAATGTATTGGAGTAGTAACTTAAGTACTTTTCATCAGAGAGCTAGTGGTGGTGAGAACTAGTGTTAAGAATTAAGTGAACTTACCGTTATTCGATTAAATTATAAACATCTCTTACTATTATAAAGTGCACAATTTTTGTGAATTAGGGTGGTACCGCGGCTAAAAGTCGTCCCTTTAATAAATAATAGTTTGAGGTGTTTTTTTATTTATAGGAGGAAAAAGATTTGGGATATAATCACAAGGAAATTGAGAAAAAATGGCAAAATTATTGGGCAGACAACAAAACGTTTAAAACGAGTGATAATCTAGGACAAAAGAAATTTTATGCATTAGATATGTTCCCTTATCCATCTGGAGCTGGTTTACACGTAGGGCATCCAGAAGGTTACACAGCTACTGATATTGTTTCTAGATATAAACGTATGCAAGGTTATAATGTACTTCATCCAATGGGATGGGATGCTTTTGGATTACCTGCTGAACAATATGCATTAGATACTGGTAATGATCCTAGGGAATTTACAAAGCAAAATATTCAAACTTTTAAACGTCAAATACAAGAATTAGGTTTCAGTTATGATTGGGATAGAGAGGTAAATACTACTGACCCTGAATATTATAAATGGACACAATGGATTTTTATCCAACTGTATAATAAAGGTTTAGCCTATGTAGATGAAGTTGCTGTTAACTGGTGTCCAGCTTTAGGAACTGTTCTATCTAATGAAGAAGTTGTTGATGGAGTTTCTGAACGTGGAGGACATCCAGTATATAGACGACCTATGAAGCAATGGGTATTAAAAATTACTGAATATGCTGACCGATTATTAGAAGATTTAGATGAACTAAACTGGCCAGAATCTATTAAAGACATGCAACGTAATTGGATTGGACGTTCAGAAGGTGCGCGTGTTTCTTTTAAAATTGAAAATGAAGATGCTAGTATCGATGTGTTTACAACGAGACCAGATACAATTTACGGTACAACTTTCTTAGTATTAAGTCCGGAACATGATCTCGTAAATGCTATTACTTCTGAAGATAAATTAGAAGAAGTAAAAAAATATCAAGAAGACGCATCTAAAAAATCTGACCTTGAACGAACAGATTTAGCCAAAGATAAATCAGGTGTCTTCATAGGTGCTTATGCTATAAATCCATTATCAGGTGAGAAATTACCAATTTGGATTGCGGATTATGTACTTTCTAACTATGGTACAGGCGCAGTCATGGCTGTACCCGCGCATGATGAACGTGATCACGAGTTTGCAACTAAATTTGATTTACCTATTATCGAAGTCATTGAAGGCGGCGATGTGCAAAAAGAGGCATATACTGGTGAAGGTCAACATGTTAACTCAGGAGAACTTAATGGTTTAGATAATGAAGCGGCTATTACTAAAGCAATTGAATTACTAGAAACGAATGGTGCTGGAGAGAAAAAAGTAAATTATAAATTAAGAGATTGGCTATTCAGCAGACAACGTTATTGGGGTGAACCAATACCAGTTATTCATTGGGAAGATGGTACTATGACTACAGTTCCAGAAGATGAGTTACCACTTTTACTACCAGAAACTAATGAAATTAAACCTTCTGGCACAGGTGAATCTCCATTAGCTAATATCGATGAGTTTGTGAATGTTGTTGATGAAAAGACAGGCATGAAGGGTCGTCGTGAAACTAATACTATGCCTCAATGGGCAGGAAGTTGCTGGTATTACTTAAGATATATTGATCCTCATAATAGTAATATGTTAGCTGACCCAGAAAAATTAAAACACTGGTTACCAGTAGATTTATACATTGGTGGGGTAGAACATGCTGTACTTCACTTACTTTATGCTAGATTCTGGCACAAAGTTCTTTACGATTTAGGTGTAGTACCTACTAAAGAGCCATTCCAAAAATTATTTAATCAAGGTATGATACTTGGTGAAGGAAACGAGAAAATGAGTAAGTCTAAAGGCAACGTAGTTAATCCAGATGATATTGTAGATTCACACGGTGCTGATACATTACGATTATATGAAATGTTTATGGGACCATTAGATGCAGCTATTGCTTGGAGTGAAAATGGTCTTGATGGTTCAAGACGTTTCTTAGACCGTGTTTGGAGACTATTCATTAATGAAGACGGTTCATTATCAAATAAAATAGTTGAAAATAATGATAATGGATTAGATAAAGTGTATAACCAAACTGTTAAAAAAGTTACAGAAGACTTCAACACATTAAACTTTAATACTGCGATAAGTCAATTAATGGTATTTATTAATGATTGCTACAAAGCAGAAACGATTTATCAACCATATGCTGAAGGGTTTGTAAAAATGTTGGCTCCTATTGCGCCACATATTGGTGAGGAATTATGGAACCGTTTAGGTAATGAAGACACTATTACTTATCAACCATGGCCAACTTATGATGAATCATTACTTGTAGATTCAGAGGTTGAAATTGTAGTACAAGTGAACGGTAAAGTAAGAGCAAAATTAAATATTCCTAAAGATACTTCTAAAGATGAAATGGAAACATTAGCATTACAAGATGAAAATGTTAAACTATCGATTGAGGGTAAAGACATTAAAAAAGTAATCGCAGTCCCTCAAAAACTTGTTAACATCGTTGTAAAATAATAATATAAGGAGTTTTAATAATGGAATCTATTACAGTAGATCAATTAAAAGAAAAAGTATTAGAATCTAATCCAGTGAATATTGTGGACGTTCGTACTGAAGAAGAAACTGCAATGGGAGTTATTCCTGGAGCTAAAACAATTCCAATGGATCAAATTCCTGACAACTTAAATCATTTTAATAAAAGTGAAACCTATTATATTATTTGCGCCGCAGGAATGCGTAGTGCAAAAGTTGTAAAATATTTAGAAGATCAAGGTGTACATGCTATTAATGTTGAAGGTGGCATGAATGAGTGGGGTACTGAAGGTACAGTTATTGATAGCATCTAATTAACATTAAGAGGCTGACTAATATGTCAGTCTCTTTTTTGCGATCATATTTTATTATATTTTTAAAAGAATAATTAAATATACACTAGCGTACAATAATTAATAATGATAGAATAATTTCGTAAGTGGTCAAATAGTGTACAGACTATATTTTGACTAATTCATTAAATCAAAGACATCAAGATCAGACTACAAGGAGGATATTTAATAAATCTATTTAAAAAACAAAAATTCAGTATACGTAAATTTACAGTTGGGACGTTCTCAACAGTGATTGCTACTCTAGCATTTATCACTCACACAGGACATGCAGCTGAATTAGATGAGCATAGTCAATCAGCTCAACAAAAAATTACTGAATCAAAAAATACGGAGGATTTAAATCAACATCAATCAGATGCTATTAAAGATTCATCTAAAAGTGAATCTAAGATAAATGCTAATCCTACTTTGAATAAAGAGGCTGTTAGTGAGACTACTGAAGTTCCAAATAAAACTCAAACTACAAATAGCACAGAAAATAAAAATAGCACTGAAATATCTGACAAAGATATAGATAAGTCAAAAGTTAAAGGTAATAATGTTGACACAAATCAACCAATTTTAGATAACAATGAATCTAATAAGAATAGTAAATCGGCACCAACTCACAAACGAGTGAAACGTGATGCTAATGATGCAACTTCAAATACTCAAACACAACAAGACCCAATGGCTATCAATGAAACAAACTCTGGTCAAATCATTAACGGTAACTTTACTGATACATCTAACGGAGCTGAAATTCCTACAGCAGCTACAGAATCTGCTATGGATGAAGCAAGTAAGATTCCTGGATGGAAAGTAGTGAATAGCCAACAAACACAAATACCACTAGTATGGGGACCAAAAGTATTACCATCATACACTTATATCACATTCGACAAGACTAATAACAAAATTGGTGCTGTATTATCTAAGTATAGCTATAATTTATCTTACGGAAGACCAGATAATAGTGTAGGACCGATATATCAAGATATCGATGTTACACCTGGTTCTGAATTACAATTCCATTACTTAGGTTCCTCAATAGGTAATATTTCAGGGTTTAATAGTGCACGCATGTTTATATATGATGCTAATAATCCATCAACATTATTGTATAAAGGTACGCCTAAAACAAGTAGCCAACCTTTCGGTATTTTTAAAGGTGTTTTTAATGTACCTGAAAACATTTCAAGAATCAGATTACAATTTGAGTCTTTAGTGAATGTCAGTCATGACACTTATAATGGACATCGTTTACTTAAAGGTCCTAATAACTTTGGTGGTGGTGTAGTTGCGGATGTTTCTGTTAATACTGGTGCATATTTAAAAGTGAGTGCAGCTCAAACTGAATACCAAGCTAACTCTACATCTAATAGTTCACCTGATGTAAATGCTAAATTAAATGTTTCTATTGAGAACAAAGGTCACTCTAGTTCTAACAAAACACAATATAAAGTTGTATTACCTGAAGGGGTGACTTTTGTCTCAGCTGAGAATGCAACTGGTACATTTAATGAAGATACTAGAGAACTTACACTTAATATTAATCCAATAAATGCTGGTACTACACGTGATATTTCTTATACTGTATCATTACCTACTACAGTTCCAATTAAAAAGGATTTTAATGCGAATCTAATTTATCAAACTGAAGGAATTAACATGAACCGTCAAAATGGTTCAAGAGACCTTGCTGTGCAAACACCTGGTGACAACAACTACTTAAGATATGGTGGTAATAATGAATTTATTATTACTGAGAGCGATCAAAGACAAGGTAGTACAATAGCTCCAACGCAATCTGTAACTGTCAATATGTATAAAGATGCCATTAATAGTAAAATAAGTGAGATTGAAACTGAGCTTGCACAAGTCAATCAAAATGATTATTCTACAGAAGCATGGAACAACCTACAAACAGCACTAACAAATGCAAAGGTTGTAAAAAATGAAACAGATGCTACACCATTAACCGATAGAAAGAACCAAGCAGAAATCAATAAATTATTACTTAACTTAGAGAAAGCAAAAGCTAAATTTGATATAGATAAAGCAGCTAAAGCTAGAGAAAGTGTTATCAATAGTAATACTGAAGCCACAACTGAAGAAAAACAAGCTGCTTTAACTAAATTACAAAATAAATTTAACGAGAATAAAGCTGAAATTGATAAATTAACTATTAGTAATGATATCGCTCCACTAAAAGAAAGCAGTATCTCTCAAATTAATTCAATTAATGTAACGGCTACTAAAAAAGCTGAAGCAAAACAAGCAATTGAAGCGGCTTTAACCCAACGTAAAGTATTCATTGACGGTCATTACGATGCAACACAAGAAGAAAAAGAGGTAGCAATGAATAAAGCTACTGAAGAAGCAAACAAAGCAAAAGCTTTAATTGATCAAGCTACATCAAATAATGATGTAGATCAAGCGCAAACTAATGGTATAGATATTATTAATACTATTGATGCGGTTGTTATAAAAAAAGCAAATGGTAAAAAGGCTATAGAACAAGCAGCTGAAGCGAAAAAAGCTTTAATTAATCAAATGAGTGATGCAACTCAAGAAGAAAAAGATGCAGCTATTCAAAGAGTAACTGATGAAGTTAGAAAGGCAGACAGACTCATAGATATGTCAACAACTAATAATGGTGTTGATGAATTTCAAGCGCGTGGTATTAGTGCAATTAACAATATTCAACCAGAAATAGTTAAAAAATCAGATGCGAAACAATCGATTGATATAGCGGTCTTAAATCAAAAGGCATTAGTCAATAATAACAATGAGGCAACATAAGAAGAAAAAGATGTAGCTTTAGCCAAAATTGATGAAGCAGCTAAACAAGCAAAGGCTGCAATTGATGCTGCAACTACAAATAACGCAGTAGATGAAGCAATAACCAACAACACTACAATAATTTCTGGAATTCTTCCTGAGACGGTTAAGAAAGCAGCAGCAAGAAAAGCAATTGACGATGCTGCAACTGCTAAAAAAGAAGCTATAAATAATACGCCAGATGCAACACAAGAAGAAAAAGATGAAGCAATTGAGAAAGTTGATGCCGCTGTCTCAGCAGCTAAACAAGCAATTACACAAGCTACAACAAATGATAGTGTTGATCAAGAACAAACTAATGGTAATAATACAATTGCTAGTATCCAACCAGAAGTTACTAAAAAGGCAGCAGCAAGAAAAGCAATTGATGATGAAGTTGTTGCTAAAAAAGCAGCAATTGATACTGTTGCTGATGCTACAGATGAAGAAAAACAAGCTGCAAAAGACAAGGTTGATGCTGAAGCTACAAAAGCGAAAGCAGCGATTGATCGAGCTAATACAAATAGTGATGTAGAACAAGCTAAGTCATCTAGTGTGTCAACTATTGAAGCTATCCAACCAGAAACAATTAAGAAATCATCTGCTAAAAGAGCAATCGATGATAGTGCTAATGCTAAGAAAGCAGCAATCGACAATAATAGTGACGCAACACAAGAAGAGAAAGACGCGGCAAAAGCAAAAGTAGATGCCGAAGTTACTAAGGCCAAAGCAGCGATTGATCAAGCAACAACAAATGATGGTGTAGATCAAGCGAAAGACTTAGGTAATAACGCTATTTCAATTATTCAACCTGATGTTGTTAAAAAAGTAGCAGCAAGAAAAGCAATTGATGATGCAGCAACAGCTAAGAAACAAGAAATTGATCAACATCCAACAGCTACGCAAGAAGAAAAAGAAGCAGCAAAAGCAAAGGTAGATGCTGAAGTACAAAAAGCGAAAGATGCAATTAATCAAGCAAATTCAAATAATGATGTAGATCAAGTACAAAATTCTGAAACTGCTACAATAGCAGGTATTCAAGTAGATGCAGTTAAAAAAGCTACGGCTAAACAAGCTATCGATGTGGCATTAGCTGCTAAAAAACAAGAAATTGATAATAATGAAAATGCTACACAAGAAGAAAAAGAAGCAGCAAAAACAAAAGTGGATGAAGAAGCCACTAAAGCAAAAGCAACGATTGACCAAGCATCTACAAATAGTGATGTAGAACAAGCTAAATCAACAGGGGAAGCAATAATTTCTTCAATCCAACCAGAAGTTGTTAAAAAGTCAGAAGCTAAACAAGCCATCGATGATGCAGTGACAGCTAAAAAGGCAGAAATAGATCAAAATCAAGAAGCAACAAAAGAAGAAAAAGATGCAGCAAAAGCAAAAGTGGATGAAGAAGCCACTAAAGCAAAAGCAGCGATTAGCCAAGCATCTACAAATAATGATGTAGATCAAGCTAAAACATCAAGTGTAACAACTATTTCTTCAATTCAACCAGAAATAGTTAAAAAGGCAGAAGCTAAAAAAGCAATTGAAGATGAAGTAATAGCTAAAAAGGCAGAAATAGATCAAAATCAAGAAGCAACAAAAGAAGAAAAAGATGCGGCGAAAGCAAAAGTTGATGAAGAGGCAACAAAAGCAAAACAAGCAATTGATAATGTGACAACAAATGAATCAGTAGATCAAGCTAAAAATCAAGGTGTTACAACTATTACATCTATTCAACCTGAAACAAATAAAAAAGCAGATGCCAAACGTGCTATCGATGAAGTAGCCAAAGCTAAGAAACAGGAAATTGATAGTAATATTAACGCGACTAAAGAAGAAAAAGATGTAGCCAAATCTAAAGTCGACGAAGAGGTTACTAAAGCTAAAAATGTGATTGACCAAGCAACTACTAATGACCAAGTTGACCAAGGAAATAATAATGGTTATACAGCCATAACTGCTATTCAACCTGAAACAGTTAAAAAACCTGAAGCTAAACAAGCAATTGATGAAGTAGCAAAAGCTAAAAAAGATTTAATAGATCAAACACCAAATGCAACAAAAGAAGAAAAAGATGCAGCAAAAGCTAAGGTTGATGAAGAAGTTACTAAAGCTAAGAAAGCAATAGACCAAGCATCTACAAATAGTGATGTTGATCAAGTCAAAGATAAAGGAACAAATGATATTAATAGTGTTGTAGTTGAAGTATTGAAAAAAGACGAAGCTAAAAAAGCAATTGATGACTTAGTGAAAGCTAAGAAATCAGCGATTGATAGCAATCATAATGCGACTAAGGAAGAAAAAGAGGCAGCGAAAGCGAAAGTTGATGTAGCAGTAACAGAAGCGAAGAAAGCAATAGACCAAGCAACAAATAACACCGGTGTAGATAACGCAAAAACAAATGGTTTAGATGCAATCAATCACATCCAACCGACAGTTGTTAAAAAAGATGAAGCAAAAGCAGTGATTGATAATGCAGCTAGAACTAAAAAAACTGAAATCGATCAAACGCCTAACTCGACGGATGAGGAGAAAGCAGAGGCAAAAGCGAAAGTTGATGAAGCAGCAAACAATGCGAAAACGTCAATAGACCAAGCGACAAATAACACTGGTGTAGAAACTGCGAAAACAAACGGTGTAGAAGTAATCAATCACATCCAACCGACAGTTGTTAAAAAAGATGAAGCAAAAGTAGCGATTGATAATGCAGCTAGAACTAAAAAAGCAGAAATCGATCAAACGCTAAATACGACAGAAGAAGAAAAAGTAGCGGCAAAAGCTAAGGTCGATGATGCAGTAACAGAAGTGAAGAAAGCAATAGACCAAGCAACAAATGACAATGGTGTAGAAACTGCGAAAACAAGTGGCGTAGAAGCAATCAACAATATCCAACCAACGGTCGTTAAGAAAGATGAAGCGAAAACAGAGATTGATAATGCAGCTAGAACTAAAAAAGCAGAAATCGATCAAACGTCAAATGCGACAGAAGAAGAAAAAGTAGCGGCAAAAGCTAAGGTCGATGATGCAGTAACAGTAGCGAAGAAAGCAATAGACCAAGCAACAAACAATGCTGGTGTAGATACTGCGAAAACAAACGGTATAGAAGCAATTAATCACGTCCAACCGACGGTTGTTAAAAAAGATGAAGCAAAAAAAGCGATTGATAATGCAGCTAGAACTAAAAAAGCAGAAATCGATCAAACGCTAAATGCGACAGAAGAAGAAAAAGTAGCGGCAAAAGCTAAGGTCGATGATGCAGTAACCGAAGCGAAGAAAGCAATAGACCAAGCAACAAACAATGCTGGTGTAGATACTGCGAAAACAAACGGTGTAGAAGCAATCAATCAAGTGCAACCAACGGTTGTTAAGAAGGACGAAGCAAAAAAAGCGATTGACAAAGCAGCCGAAGCGAAGAAAGCGGAAATTGATCAAACACCAAATGCGACGGATGAGGAGAAAGCAGAGGCAAAAGCGAAAGTCGATGGTGCAGTAACAGAAGTGAAGAAAGCAATAGACCAAGCAACAAACAATGCTGGTGTAGAAACTGCGAAAACAAACGGTGTAAAAGCAGTCAACAATATCCAACCAACGGTAGTTAAGAAAGACGAAGCAAAAGCAGCAATCGACAAAGCCGCTGAAGCTAAGAGAATTGAAATTGATCAAACACCAAATGCGACAGATGAAGAAAAAGCAGAGGCAAAAACGAAAGTCGATGAAGCAGCAACCAATGCGAAAACGGCAATAGACCAAGCAACAAACAATACTGGTATAGACATTGCTAAAACAAATGGCGTAGAAGTAATTAATCACGTCCAACCAACGGTTGTTAAGAAAGACGAAGCAAAAAAAGCGATTGATAATGCAGCGCAAGCTAAAAAAACTGAAATCGATCAAACACCAAATGCGACAGATAAAGAAAAATCAGTAGCCAAAGCCAAAGTTGATGAAGCAGTTAGAATTGCGAAAGAAAATATTGATAAATCTTTAAACAATAACGAAGTCGACGAGTCTTTAAATAAAGGTGAATTGCAAATTAAAAATGTTCATACTACAGTTATTGCGAAAGAAAAAGCGCTCAAACATCTTATGGATATTGCAACAAAACAAAAAGCAAAAATTGATTCAAATCAATTTGCAACTGATGAAGAAAAATCGCGTGCTAAACATAAGATTGATCAAATTATAAATAAAGCTTACACAGCAATCAAAAAAGCAAAAAGTAATAGTGAAGTAAATAATATTGATGATAAATATAGTAAGTTAATTTCAGAAACAAATACTATAGCTAAAGCTAAACTAAATGCTAAAAAAATAATTTTAAATAAGGCAAGTGAAGCAAAAAGAAATATAGAAAATTCTCAAAATATTTCTAATGAAGAAAAGAATAAGTTAAAAGCACTTATAGATGATATTGTTAAAAGTTCATTACAACAAGTTGCTAAAGCTAAACATGATATTCTATTAAAGCAAATTGTTGAAGAAACAAAGGTTAAACTTAATAATATTAAATTTAATATTGTGCAAAGTACTGAAAAAGAGAATGAAATACAAAAAGAAGAATCTAAAAATAAAAAAGAAAAAGTAAATTCTAAATTAGAAGTAACTAAGTTTAATGGAAGCACACAACTGCCTAATACAGGTGTGAATATGACATATAACGTCGTACCATTAACTCAACTATCCTTAATAAGTGGATTATTCTTGCTATTAATATCAAAACGAAGAAAAAATGCTAAATAAGATTGAATTGCACTATTTTTGACAATCAAATTAAAGTTTAATAAAACTTCCTTCAAACATTTTGAATACCAATATGTTTGAAGGAAGTTCTTTTATTCTATTTGAAATATGGCTGCTTCATTTCCCGCTACATGGCCGGTAACTAACGCACTTGTGATATTATATCCTCCAGTATAACCGTGAATATCTAAGACTTCACCACATAAAAATAGTCCTGGTTGAATTTTAGACATCATCGTTTTTGGCCAAATTTCTTTTAAACTTACACCACCACCAGTTACAAACGCTTTATCAATTGGTAGTGTACCATTAACTTCAAAAGTAAACGCTTTAAAGCATTCAACTAATTGTTTAAGTTGCTGATTTGATAAATGATGAAAAGTAGTATTTTCATCAATTTGAGCTTGTTTTAGCATAAATAGAAGATACCTTTCTTCTATTAATCTTCTCAAACTATTTTTTATATATTTGTCAGGTTCTTCACTTAAGATGGATGTTATCTTCTCTTCTAATAGGTGATTTTTAAATTCTGGAAACACATCTAATTGCATTTTAATCTCTTTTTTATTTTGGCTTTTTTGTTCTTTATAAACAAATTGACTACATCTTAGCGCTGCAGGACCACTTATACCAAAATGAGTGAATATCATATCCATTTTATGACTTATTCTTTTTTTACCATTTTTCTTAAGTACAGATAATTCTACGTCTTTTAGGCTTAAACCTTTAAGTTCTTTAGATTTAATAAAGGCCTCTGCTGAAGTTATAGGGACTTCAGTAGGGAAGAGTTCAGTGATACTATGTCCTAATTTTTGAGCAAACTTATAGCCATCACCCGTTGAACCTGTTTGAGGCACACTAGTTCCACCAGTTGCAATAATTACACTTTTACTTGAAAAAATACCTTTATCAGTTATAACGCTAAAAGTCCCGTTATCTTCTACATTAATATCATTTACGATAGTTTCCTCTTTTATGTCAACTTTATTTTGTTTAATGGTATTTACAAGTGTATCAACTACATCTTGAGATTTATTTGAGACAGGGAACATACGTCCATGGTCTTCTTCTTTTAATTTGACACCTCTAGATTCAAAGAAGTCGATTATCGATTCATTATCAAACACTGAAAAGGGGCTATATAAAAATTTTCCATTACCAGGGATATTTTTTATTATTTCTGCATAAGGTAAACGATTTGTAACATTACATCTACCACCACCTGAAATTTTAAGTTTTCTACCTAGACCTTTTTTCTTCTCCAATAAAAGTACATTTTGACTTTGTTCTGATGCAGCAACGGCTGCCATAAGCCCACTAGGTCCACCACCTATAATAATCGTTTGATACATAGAGTAACCTCCATTTGTTAATCATAGTTCTCTTATTATAAATTAAAATACGTTTGAATTCTCAATAAATTTAGTTATAATTTAAGATTGGTTCATCATTAATCAATTATATATCTTGATTTATTATGGGCTTAAACTTAAATTTAGCAAAACTATTAAAGTAATTAGTAAACAATTAGTATTTTGTGATATATTTTATAGTAATGCAAGCCCTTAAAAATTACAGGTTTTAAATTAAATAATTTGATTATTAAAAAGGCAGGAAGATTAAATATGAGTGAAAATAAGGAAATGGTAAGAGGTACCTTTCTCATTACATTAAGTATTCTTATTACTAAAATTTTAGGTGTACTTTTTGTAATTCCTTTTTATGCCATTATGGGTGCAAATGCGGAAGAAAAGTTAGCACCATTCAACTATGCTTATGTTCCATATAATATTGCAATTGCTGTAGCAACCGCAGGCATACCGTTAGCTGCTTCAAAATTTGTAGCTAAATATAATGCTTTAGGTGCGTATAAAGTCGGACAAAAATTGTATAAATCGAGTTTTATAGTGATGTCCATTTCTGGAATAATTGGATTTTTAATATTATTCTTCTTAGCACCAGACATCGCTGCTTTAACGTTAGGACGTAAAGAAGGTAAAGGCGGTTGGACAATCGATGATATCACATGGATTATCCGAGTTATTAGTATGGTAGTTATGTTTATACCATTACTTGCTACTTGGCGTGGAGTATTTCAAGGTTATGAATCTATGGGTCCTACAGCAGTTTCAGAAGTAACAGAACAAATTGCTAGAATAGTTTTTATTCTTATAGGTAGTTTTTTAGTATTAAATGTTTTTCATGGTTCTTATCTACAAGCAAATGGTATAGCAACATTTGCAGCTGCTATAGGTGCAATTGCTGGTTTGTTAACGCTTTGGTATTACTGGCGTAAACGTAAACCACATATTCAAAAAATGGTAGCTTTTGATCATACCGGTTTGGACGTGCCATACACAAAAATGTATAAAGAAATTATTTCATATAGTATTCCATTTGTTATTGTAAGTTTGAACTTTCCTCTATTTAATTTAGTGGATCAATTCACACATAATAACGCGCTAGATGCAGCAGGGTTTCATGCGAATAAGGACTATTTCTTTACAATTTTAAACTTTACAACAAATAAAATTGTTATGATTCCAACATCTTTAGCTGCTGGATTTGCTGTTAGTTTAATACCATTTATTACCAAAACTTTTGCAGAGGGTCGCTTAAATGAAATGCATCGCCAAATTAAAACTTCAATTGGTGTATTGATGTATATAACAGTTCCGGCAAGTCTAGGTATAATGGCATTGTCTTCACCGTTGTATACTGTATTTTATCAATACAATCCATATGGTAATAAAATATTATTTTATTATGCGCCTGTTGCAATATTAATTTCTTTATTGAGTGTTACTGCCTCAATGTTACAAGGAATAAACAAACAAAAATTAACAGTTTTTGTAATTTTAGGCTCAGTATTTGTTAAATTAATCTTAAATATTCCTTTAATTATGATATTCCATACATCAGGAGCTGTTTTAAGTACTGCAATCGCATTAACGGTTGCCAATGTTGCAAACTTAATGATTTTAAAAGTTTATGCCAAGTTCCACTTTACAGACACATTGGTTCAAGTTGCTAAAATTTTCATTTATAGTTTAATCATGATGATAAGTGTTGAAGTAGTCTACTTCTTACTAAGCTTATTTATTTCTGTAGATCGAAAATCTGGTGCATTTATAATACTAATTATAGGTGTTATAGTTGGTGGACTGATTTATGGAACAATTACAATCAAGAACAGATTAGCTGATGAGTTTTTAGGGGATTTACCTGGTAAGATTCGTCGAAAAGTTGGATTCCTAAGATGAGATTAGATAAATTTTTAGCAAATATGGGTGTTGGAACGCGTACTGAAGTTAAACAACTTTTAAAAAAAGGAAAGGTCACAGTTAACACCTCAGTCGAGAAGTCACCTAAATCTCATATTAACCCCACAGAAGATATAGTTTGTGTAAATGAAAAGCAAGTTGAGTTCGTTAACAATGTTTATATTATGCTTAATAAGCCAAAAGGTTACATTTCAGCTACACACGATGAATCAAATCGTACTGTAATTGATTTAATTCCGGAATACCAACATCTAAATATCTTTCCTGTTGGAAGGCTAGATAAGGATACTGAAGGTTTACTACTCATTACTAATGATGGTCAATTTAGTCATGATTTAATGAGTCCCTCTAAACATGTTTCTAAGACATATGAAGTGACATCGCAAAATCCCGTTACTAAAGCTGATATTGACGCATTTAAGAAAGGCATCATACTTTCTGACGGTCCAGTCAAACCAGCACAATTAACTAGAATAAATGAAACTACATCACAGGTTACTATCTATGAAGGTAAATATCATCAAGTTAAAAGGATGTTTCACGCCATTGAAAATGAGGTATTAGAATTAAAACGTCTTAAAATCGCTAATTTGGCGTTAGATGAAAATCTCAAATCTGGAGAGTATAAGTTACTTTCAGATAAAGAATTAAAACTTTTACAGCATTAACAAAGGAGAAGGTGTTTAATATGGCTAAAACTACAGGTTTATTTAGAATAATTGCTGGTGTTGGCGCTGCAGCTGCAGCAGTAGTATTATCTCGAAAAGAAAGCAGAGATAAATTAAAAGAACAATATAATAAATATAAAGAAGATCCAGAGGGATACAAAGAAAACGCAAGAGGCTTAGCAAGTCAATTAAGTTCTAAAGCTAATGAAACAATTCAAGAAGTTAGAAATAATCCTCAAGACTATGCTAATCGTTTAAAAAATGATCCAAAATCATTTTTAGAAGAAGAAAAATCAAAATTTACTAATTTAGATGCTAATAAAGAAGATTCATTAGAAGAAGGTAAATTTGATGATGAAGGTGGCGCAACTGTTAATAACAATTTAAGAGTTGTCACTGAAGAAGACTTAAAGAAAAATAATAATGCATTAGAAGATAAAGACTAATCTTGATTTTATCTAAGATGTTTTTGAACCTGAACATTGAAAAATGTATCAGGTTCTTTTTTATTTAATAAGAAGATACGTTTGAAAATAAGTAACTATAATTATTACTAAACATGCTAACGTACAATCTTGTTAAATATAACTCCATAAAAGGGTGTCAAATGTATAAACTCAATATAGTTAATAATATTTTTTATAAAATCTATAAATATTCTGACATCTTACTGTAATTTATCGCCATAGTTATGTAAAATAATATGTATATCTATTGAAAAGGAAGTTGATCTCGAATGTGGAAAGAAAAAGTTCAAGAATATGAAGGTCAAATTATCGATGATTTGAAAGGTCTGCTTTCAATTGAGAGTGTCAGAGATGATTCAAAAGCATCTGATGAAACTCCAGTTGGTCCTGGACCACGACAAGCACTCGATTATATGTACGAAATTGCACAAAGAGATGGTTTTTCTACCCATGATGTAGATCACATTGCAGGCAGAATTGAAGCGGGCGAGGGTGACGATGTATTAGGCGTTTTATGCCACGTTGACGTTGTACCCGCCGGAGATGGTTGGGATTCAGACCCATTTAACCCAGTTGTAACTGATGATGCAATTATTGCTAGAGGTACGTTAGATGATAAAGGCCCTACAATAGCTGCTTATTATGCAGTTAAAATTTTAAATGATATGAAAGTTGATTGGAAGAAACGCATTCATATCATTATAGGTACCGATGAAGAATCCGATTGGAAATGTACTGAAAGATATTTCCAAACTGAAGAAATGCCTACATTAGGATTTGCACCGGATGCAGAATTTCCAGCTATTCATGGTGAAAAAGGTATAACAACTTTCGATTTAGTCCAAAATAGCACTTCTGAAGACCAAGATGAACCAGATTATGAATTAATATCGTTTGAATCTGGACAACGTTATAATATGGTGCCAGATCATGCACAAGCTAGAGTATTTGTAAAAGAAAATATGACAGACGTTGTACAACATTTTGAACACTACTTAGACCAACATAAATTACAGGGTGAGAGTGTTGTTGATAGTGGTGAGTTAGTTTTAACGCTTGAAGGTAAAGCTGTTCATGGTATGGACCCTTCATTAGGAGTTAATGCCGGTTTATATTTATTAGATTTCTTATCAACATTAAATTTAAATCAAACGGCAAGAGAGTTTGTAGACTTTAGTAATCGTTATCTTCATGAATCACACTTTGGTGAGAAAATGGGTATGAAATTCCATACAGACGTCATGGGTGATGTAACAACAAATGTTGGTATAATTTCTTACGATAATAAACAAGGTGGACGTTTTGGCATAAACTTACGCTATCCTCAAAAATTTGAGTTTGAAGAAGCAATACAACGATTTACAAAAGAAATTAAAGCATATGGATTTGACCTTGAATTAGGAAAAATTCAACAACCTCATTTTGTAGACAAAAATGATCCATTTGTACAAAAATTAGTTAAAGCTTATAGAAATCAAACTGGTGATATGTCTGAACCATATACAATAGGTGGGGGAACATATGCTAGAAATCTTGATAAAGGTGTGGCGTTTGGGGCTATGTTTGAAGATTCAGAGGATTTAATGCATCAAAAGAATGAGTATATTACTAAAAAACAATTGTTCAACGCGACAAGTATCTATTTAGAAGCAATTTATTCACTATGTGTGGAGGGATAATCTATGACAAAAGTTTTTATTAACGGCGAATTTATCGACCAAAATGAAGCTAAAGTATCTTATGAAGACCGTGGTTATGTATTTGGTGATGGAATTTATGAATACATTAGAGCATATGATGGGAAATTATTTACAGTAACAGAACATTTTGAACGATTTATTAGAAGTGCAAGCGAAATTCAATTAGATTTAGGCTATACTGTCGAAGAATTAATAGATGTAGTTAGAGAATTATTAAAGGTAAATAATATTCAAAATGGTGGTATCTATATTCAAGCTACGCGTGGTGTAGCACCAAGAAATCACTCGTTCCCAACTCCAGAAGTAAAGCCAGTTATTATGGCATTTGCTAAAAGTTATGACCGTCCATATGATGATTTAGAAAATGGTATTAATGCAGCTACTGTTGAAGATATTAGATGGTTACGTTGTGATATTAAAAGTTTAAACCTTCTAGGAAATGTACTTGCAAAGGAATATGCGGTTAAATACAATGCTGGTGAAGCAATTCAACATAGAGGAGACATTGTTACAGAAGGCGCTTCTAGTAACGTATATGCGATTAAAGATGGTGCTATTTATACGCATCCCGTTAATAATTACATTTTAAATGGTATTACTCGTAAGGTTATTAAATGGATTTCTGAAGATGAAGATATTCCTTTTAAAGAAGAAACATTCACTGTTGAATTCTTAAAAAATGCCGATGAAGTCATTGTTTCTAGTACATCTGCTGAAGTGACACCAGTTGTTAAGATTGATGGTGAACAAGTTGGTGACGGTAAGGTAGGTCCTGTGACTCGTCAATTACAAGAAGGCTTTAATAAATATATTGAATCTAGAAGTAGTTAATTCATTAAAATAATTAAATTGAAGAGCGTACTAATTCTTAAAAGATAGAATTTTAGTACGTTCTTTTTTATTTTTCAGTGTGAATAAATTAAATGAATTAAATTAAAAATACTCAGTTTAAAGATATGAAAATGTGTTATAATGAAACCTAAAGATTGAAACGAATTTTAGCAAGTATCGACTAGTAAAATGTATCTTTTTGTTTCTCATTTTCAGTTGAAAAAGAAGGCTAAAAATTATAAAATCAACATTGAGTGATAAAAGAGACGTATTTATTTAAATAAGTGTTAGGGGACAATAACATATTATTTAAAATTATGACTTATAAGTAAAAACATAACTATTTTGAAATATATAATCTATTTTCCAACAAATGATTATAATAAATTAGAATATATGGCTCTTGAAAACTATATTTCTCGAGCCATTTTCTAATTGAAAGTGAGGTGAACGAGTTGGAGCAGTTTTATCAATTAGGGTGGACACTTGATTCTGCAGGTGGCGCTTCAGGTGAAGCATACATGGCTGAACAAGATGGACAAAAGCTATTTTTAAAGCGTAATTCTAATCCATTTATAGCAGCGCTTTCAGCTGAGGGGATTGTACCTAAATTAGTTTGGACTAAACGTATTGAAACAGGTGAAGTAGTTACAGCACAACATTGGAAAAATGGCCGAGAATTAGAACCTGATGAAATGTATCAATCACGAGTTGCTGCATTATTAAAAAAGATTCATGGTTCAAAACCTTTACTCAATATGCTTAAACGAATGGAAATGGAACCAATCACACCTAATATTATGTTAAAAAAGATTAATGCTTCATTATCAAGAGAAGTATTAACACATCATATTATTCGTAAATCATTAACATATTTAGAAGAACACATACCTAACCTAGATTCTCGCTTTTTTACTGTTGTACACGGTGATGTGAATCATAATAATTGGTTATTATCTGATAGGGATGAGTTGTTCTTAGTAGATTGGGAAGGTGCAATGATTGCTGATCCTGCAATTGATATTGGAATGCTGCTTTATAACTACGTTCCCGAAAAAAACTGGTCAGACTGGTTTAAAACATACGGTCTAGAAGAGAGCATTGAATTAAATAAGCGTATGAAATGGTATACGGTAATTCAATCAATTGGAATGGTTCAGTGGTATGAAGAACAGAAAAGATTTAAAGATATGAATAATTGGTTGAAATTCTTAAATGAGGTTATGAATAGTAATTTATTTATCTAAGGGAGAATTCGTGTATGAGAGTTCGCTATAAACCATGGGCGGAAGATTATTTAAAAGAACATCCTAATTTAGTTGATATGGATGGGGCGCATGCTGGAAAAATGTCAGAGTGGTTTGATAAAGAGCAACCGATTTATATAGAAATTGGATCTGGTATGGGGCAATTTATAACAACACTAGCTTCTAAATTCCCAGAAATAAATTTTGTTTCTATGGAACGTGAGAAAAGTGTAATGTATAAAGTGTTGGATAAAGTGAAGGAATTAAACCTGACAAATTTAAAAATGATATGTAATGACGCTATAGAATTAAATGAGTATTTTAATGATGGTGAAGTCTCTCGAATCTATTTAAATTTCTCAGATCCTTGGCCAAAGAAAAGGCATGCTAAACGTCGATTGACATATCATACTTTTTTAGCTTTATATCAACAAATTTTAAAAGAAGATGGAGAAATTCATTTTAAAACGGATAATAGAGGTTTATTCGCTTTCAGTTTAGAAAGTATGTCGCAATATGGGATGTACTTTACGAAGTTAAATCTAAATCTACATGACGAAGATGATGAAGATAATATTTTGACAGAGTATGAAAAGAAATTTTCTGAAAAAGGTTCTAGAATTTATCGTATGGAAGCGAAATTTCATAAATCTATTAAACATTAGTTAGTAAAATTTCAATAATAAATACCATTGAAATAATATGTTACAAATATTAAATTAGTGATAGAATAGTGAAGTTAACAACAATAAAATTTACTCAGTTCTAATCACCTTACAGGAGTGGTACAATGATTCATTATGAATGATGTACCACTCCTGTTTATTTATTTTTAAAGTGGATATTGTATTGTAAGTTAGATTGATATCTGAACACTTGATAGATAAAAAGACAAATGGAAGGTGTTTAATATGAAATTAGGCGCATTTAACATCAATTATTTAAATGGTGGTATGACGCAAATGGATGGTGGGGCCATATTTGGAGTAGTTCCTAAACCATTATGGACTAAACGATATGCTGTTAATGAGAAAAACCAAGTTCCAAATTTAACTTACCCAATTTTAATTCAAACAGGGGATAAAAATATTTTGATTGATGCTGGAATTGGTAATCATAAATTAACTGATAAACAACTCAAAAATTATGGTGTCACGTATGAAAGTCAAATACATTATGAACTAGAAAAATTAAATTTAAATGTTGAAGATATAGATATGGTACTTATGTCCCACATGCATTTTGATCATGCCACAGGTCTAACAGATGTTGACGGCAACTCAATTTTTTCGAAAGCTACTCATTTTGTGCAACAAGACGAGTGGCATGAATTTACAAGCCCTAATATCCGTAGTAAGGCAACTTATTGGGAAATCAATAGAGGTACTTATGAAAATAAATTAATACTTTTTGATAAAGAGGTTGAAGTTTATCCAGGCATTCATATGAAGCATGTGGGTGGTCATAGTTATGGACAATCAATTATTACGATTGAAAGTGAAGGAGAGAGAGCTGTCCATATGTCTGATATTATGCCTACGAATGCACATATTAATCCATTATGGGTTATGGCATATGACGATTATCCAATGCAATCCATTCGAGAAAAAGAAAGATTAATTCCCTATTACATTTATCAAGATTATTGGTTCTTGTATTATCATGATAATGTATTCTTCGCGGCTCAGTATGAACTTGATGGCAAAACAATCAAGAAGTCAATTAAGCGTTTATGATTGACTAGTGAAATGTTGGATTTAGGCTTGCTTTAATAATAGAAATTACATGTAAAATAAAAATGGTAAGAGGAGCGGGCATATTTTAATTCCAACTCCTCTTACCATTTACTTTATTATAATTCTACAATATTAATGATTTCTCCCGATTTAGCATCCGCATAAAATATATATTCAACTTGCTGATTATTCTTACTTTGAGTTATGCCACCTTGAAAGATTAATCTGTTTGGATATAAATTGTCATCTACATACGGCTCATGAAGAATAAATGAGCCTTTAATATTCATAAAGTAAGATTTGGCTTCTTTCAGAACATTACTAGGATTTTGGATTTTATTCTTTTCTCTAAGAAAATAGATAAATATAATGGTAGCAATACTTGTAAGTAAAGCAACTGAAATTGAGATGTATTTGTAAGTTTGACGTGTCATAATCTTTACCTCTCTATTAATAGTTCTTATCATTAGTGTACCATATTCAAAATGATATAATACATTTAAGGAGTGTGTTAGTTAAGATGGACAAGAATAAAACTTTAGAGCGAATTAAAGCTTTAACTGAATTACATGGTGCGCCAGGTTTTGAAGAAGACGTACGAAATTATATGAAAAAAGAAATGGCACCATATGTTGATGAATTTATTGTAAATCATATGGGTGGTTTCTATGGAGTCAAAAAATCTAAAAAAGCTAACGCCAAGAGGGTAATGATAGCTGCACATATGGATGAGATTGGATTTATGATTACAAATATAACAACAAATGGTATGTTACAGTTTACCAATCTTGGAGGAGTAGCAAATGATATATGGCAGGGTCAACGCCTTCAAGTTAAAAATAGAAAAGGAGACATTATTGTAGGGATTGTTTCTAATATACCTAAACACTTTAGAACTGGAAATGAAGCGGTACCTGAAATCAAAGATTTATTGTTAGATATAGGTGCAAGTTCTGATAAAGAAGTAATGGAATTAGGTATTGAAATAGGAGATACAATAGTTCCAAATACTGAATTGACGCAGTTATCTGAATATCGATATAGTGCTAAAGCATGGGATAATCGATATGGTTGTGTCATTGCAATTGAAATACTAGAATTGTTGAGTGATGTAGAATTGGATGTCGATTTATATGTTGGTGCTAACGTTCAAGAAGAAGTAGGATTACGTGGTGCTAAGCCAGCTGCTGAATTAATTCAGCCTGACGTTGCTTTGGTTGTAGATTGTTCACCTGCGAATGATATTAAAGGTGTAAACCAATTATCAGGTGAATTAGGTGGTGGAACATTAATCCGTATTAAAGACGGCACTATGATTCTACAACCAGAATTTAGAGATTATCTAATTAAGTTAGCAGAAGACAATCATATTAAATATCAATACTACATATCTCCAGGAGGTACAGATGGTGGAGAAATACACAAAGCTAATATTGGTATTCCAACTGCAGTAATTGGTGTTTGTGCTAGATATATTCATAGTACGAATGCAGTTTTTGATATTAGAGATTACTATTCTGCTAGACAACTACTTGAACAAGTTATATTAAATTTAAATATAGAACAAATTAACAAATTACAATTCCAAGATTAAGGAGTAGATTAAATGATAAAATTAGAATCTGAATCTCAATTTAATTCACTTAAGAAAGAAAACACAGTATTTGAATTTACAGCAGGATGGTGTCCTGATTGTCGTATCATCGAACCTGATTTACCTCGATTAGAAGAGAAGTATAAACATTTTAATTTTGTTTCAGTTGATAGAGATGAATTTATAGATTTAGCTATTGAAAATGATATTATGGGTATCCCAAGCTTTTTAGTGTATAAAAATGATGAATTAGTAGGTAGTTATATTGGAAAAGAACGAAAATCTATTGAACAAATTGATGAATTCTTGAGTAAATATGTTTAATTAAAAAGTAATTTAAAAAATAGTAGAATTTAAACTCTAACTTATTTTTTCTGTAATTGACTACAAATTTATTGTAAAATAGCATAAGGTGCGAATATAGGAGTGTTAAACATGAATGTTTTTCAAATAAGAGATAAATTAAAACAACGTTTAGCGCATCTAAATGTTGATTTTAAATTTGATCGTGAAGAGGAAACATTACGTATATATAGACAAGACAATTATAAAGGTGTAACAATCAAGTTAAACGCTATTGTCGCTAAATATGAAGTCCAAAAAGAGAAAATAATAGATGAAATTGTTTATTATGTCGAAGAAGCAATCGCTCAAATGGATGATGAAAGCATTGAAAAAATGACTAACATCCAGATTATGCCTGTCATACGTGCTACAAGCTTTGATAAAAAAACAAAAGAAGGTCATCGTTTTATTATTGAAAAGCATACAGCTGAAACCAATATTTATTACGCACTTGATTTAGGTAAATCTTACCGACTAATTGATGAAAGTATGTTGGAGTCACTTGGTTTAACTGAACAACAAGTTAAAGAAATGTCATTATTCAACATACGTAAACTCAAAAATGAATATAAAACAGATGAAGTTAAAGGAAACATTTTCTATTTTGTAAATTCAAATGATGGGTACGATGCTAGTCGTATCTTGAATACGAAATTTTTAGATGATATCTATCAACAGTGTGAAGGTGAAATGTTAGTAGCTGTTCCACATCAAGATGTCTTAGTTATTGCTGATATACGCAATAAAACTGGTTATGATGTAATGGCTCATTTGACAATGGAATTCTTCACTAAGGGATTAGTTCCAATCACATCATTATCATTTGGTTATGAAAAAGGACATTTTGAACCTATATTCATTTTGGGTAAAAATAATAAACAAAAGCGAGATCCAAATGTTATTCAACGATTAGAAGCAAATCGTAAAAGATTTAATAATAAGAAATAATTGATATAGAGGAGATTTCAAATGAATTTATTTTACAATAAAGATGGAGTAGGGGATGTAGCTTTTCTACAAATAGAACCTACTGATGGACCGTTTGAATATAAAAAACAAGGCGATATTGTTGAAATTAGTAAGGAAGGAACAATTGTCGGTTTTAATTTATTTGAATTTTCAAGATATAACAAAATAAGTGGAAACGGACATATTAAATTAACTTCTGAACTAGTGGATGCACTTCAGAAAGCCATAAATAAATCAGGATTAGACTATCAATTAAATGCAGATCTATCTCCTAAGTTTGTAGTGGGATATGTTGAAACTAAAGAAAAACACCCAGATGCTGATAAATTAAGTGTTTTAAAAGTAAATGTTGGTAATGAGCATTTACAAATCGTATGTGGTGCACCAAATGTTGAGGCAGGCCAAAAGGTGGTTGTCGCAAAAGTAGGAGCAGTAATGCCAAGTGGTATGGTTATTAAAGATGCTGAATTACGTGGTGTAGCTTCTAGTGGAATGATTTGTTCTATGAAAGAATTAAATTTACCAAATGCACCTCAAGAAAAAGGTATAATGGTATTAAGTAATGACTATGAAATTGGTCAAGCATTTTTCGATTAATATAGGAAGGAAGTGAATATATGAGTTGGTTTGATGATTTATTTAGTAATAAAGAGAATTCTGATGAAGAATTGCTCAGACGCAAAAGTAAACGTCGCAATGGCGATCTAACTCAAAATAAAGATGATTCATTACTTCCTGAAAACAACGATATATATGATCGTCCAAGAGGTAAGTTTCGTTTCCCTATCGATGTGGGTCAAGACGAGAATTATGAAGAAGCAATTTATCGTGACAGTAATGATGATATTGATAGTTATAGACCACATTCTAGTAATGACCATAGTTCATATGATTCATTTGATTACGATGGTCATACAAATCAATCTAATAATTATGCTAAGTATGATAGTTCAGAAGATTCAAGAAGACGACGTAGAAGAAATCATATAAATCAAGATGATACTGGTATACCTTCTATTAAATCAAGAAGTCCTAAGTCATCAAATAAATATACTGATACACGTGAGTCACAACGCTTTAACAAACATCAAAACAATTACTCTAGTACCAATGTTTCAAATTATTCAAAAGCTAATTCTAATCACCAATCTAGAGTTAAGTTACAATCAGAGAGATTTAAATCAAATTATCATTTAAGTTCTGAACCTACATATCACCGTTCAAGTTTTAAAACATCGGAAGTACCATCTGCTATTTTTGGAACTAAAAAGCGTAGACCCATCGAAAACGGTGTAATACCACCTGTTAAAGATGATGAAGATTCAAAAGAGTCTACAACAAAATATAGTTCAAGCACAGTTGAACATGTTCCCCATGAAAGTAATCATGGTATAGCTGGCATTTCAAATAAGGAAGATACTAAACGTTCCTCACAATTAGATTCATCAAATAACAATGAAAATGAATCAACTATAGAATCAAGTTCTAATACCTCTAATAATAATGAGCGTACTCCAAATTATTCAAAACGTGATAACACGGTGAATATTGAAAATATTTATGCATCTCAGATTGTAGAGGAAATTAGAAAAGAAAGAGAGCGTAAAGTTCAACAAAAGCGTAAATTTAAAGAAGCCTTACAAAATAAACGACAACAAACTGATGAAGAGGATAGTATACAAAGAGCAATCGATGAAATGTATGCTAAGCAAGCAGAACAATATACTGGTGAAAGTTCACTTAATCAAGGTGACAATGTAAGCAACAAATCGAATGAAGATGAAATCGATGAAAGCAAGCATAGTTATTATAGTAAGGACAAATCATTAGCTGATGAGCATAATGGGCTAGTTCAATATCAAAATGATGAACAAACAAATAGTGATAAAGTTGATAATCAAACAGAAGTTACAAATGGATCTCATGAACCATACAATTATGAAGAAATTGATTTAAATAAAGTTTCTAGCGTCCAACAAGTTAGTCAGGATGATGTACAAGTTAAAAATGTATCAGAAGATCAATCATCAAAAATTAACAATAATAAAGTGGAAAGTTATTCAAATGAAAAATTTGATGAATACTTAGAGGACACCAATAGTCATGAAGATATGCTTCATGATGATGATTTACACGATCAAGTCATGGATGATGGTGAAAATGAAGGTATTAGTAATAAAACAACTGCTGATTACAATGATGAAAAAATAGACGATGCTAATTATAGAGAGATTAATGAATCAGAATCACTTATGCAAGATAAAGTGAATGATTTATCATTTAATGAAGAAGTGAATAACTCTGAAGATCAACAAAATTCATCTGAAAATAATATCAATAACGCTGTTCGTAATGCTGTTTCTTCAGATATAGAATACGCAACTAATGAAGACGAGGAAAATGATGAAAGATTGGCACAAGATACGAATAAAGAAGATCAAAAGTTATCACATACAGAAGATATACAAAACGAGTCTTATAATAACGAAGATGTATTATTTACGTCTAATACAACAGATGATTCAGAACATCTTGAAAAAGATAGTTTAAGTGAAGATAACAAACCTGAACAATCATTTAATAAAACTAATAAAGCACCTCAAAAAATGTCAATCAAGCCAGGTAGTAAACCATTTAATGTTGTAATGACACCTTCTGATAAGAAGCGTATAATGGATGCTAAAAAAAATTCAGTTTCAAGAAACAAAGTTAATGTGCCTGAATTAAAACCTGAAACAAAAAAAGAAGCACAAGATGAGGAAATGAATGCAGAATTCGACAATCATTTAAATGAGACACAATTAAATTCTGACGAATCATCTGATTTTAATGTGGCATCTCTTGAATACAATGAAAGTTCCGAACATTCAGTTGAAAAAGACAATATTATTAATGACGAAAACACAAGAGAAAATGAACATCAAGATGATGATAATAGTCAAAACAATGAAATACCTATAGGTAATCAATTTAGTAAAGTTCAAAATTCAAATAATCAATATGATAATAAACTAGATATTAATGAGTTTGTTTCTAAAGAGGGTTATTCCGAAGATTCTTCAACAAAGAATCATAAAGATGGAAATGACGCTAATCATAAGGCTCTAATAAGAAGAGGACCTAATATTAAGCTACCAAGCCTTGATTTATTAGAAGATCATGAAGAACATGAAATAGATGAATCATGGATTGAAGAGAAAAAACAAGAATTAAATGACGCTTTTTATTATTTTAATGTACCTGCTGAAGTTCAAAATGTTACAGAAGGACCAAGTGTGACTCGTTTTGAATTGGCGGTAGAAAAAGGTGTCAAAGTTTCAAGAATTACAGCTTTACAAGATGATATTAAAATGGCTCTAGCTGCTAAAGATATTCGAATTGAAGCACCAATTCCTGGAACAAGTTTAGTTGGTATTGAAGTACCGAATTTAAATCCTACGAAAGTCAATTTAAAATCTATTTTAGAGAGCCCTAAATTTAAAAATGCCGAGTCTAAATTAACAGTAGCAATGGGTAATCGAATCAATAATGAGCCATTATTGATGGACATAGCTAAAACACCTCACGCATTAATTGCAGGGGCGACTGGTTCAGGTAAATCTGTGTGTATCAATAGTATTTTAATGTCATTACTTTATAAAAATCATCCTGAAGAATTAAGATTATTACTTATTGACCCTAAAATGGTAGAACTTGCACCATATAACGATTTACCACATTTAGTTTCACCAGTTATTACTGATGTAAAGGCAGCTACACAAAGTTTAAAATGGGCAGTAGATGAAATGGAAAAACGTTACAAATTATTTGCGCAATTCCACGTAAGAAATATTACTGCTTTCAATAAAAAAGCACCATATGAGCAAAGAATGCCAAAAATTGTTATTGTTATTGATGAGTTAGCTGATTTAATGATGATGGCACCTCAAGAAGTAGAACAATCAATTGCTCGAATAGCTCAAAAGGCTCGTGCATGCGGTATACACATGTTAGTTGCAACACAACGACCTTCTGTGAATGTAATTACTGGTTTAATAAAAGCTAACATACCTACACGTATTGCATTTATGGTATCTTCAAGCGTTGACTCAAGAACGATTATAGATAGTGGCGGTGCAGAACGCTTGTTAGGATATGGGGATATGCTTTATTTAGGTAGCGGAATGAATAAACCAATTCGTGTCCAAGGTACTTTTGTTTCGGATGATGAGATTGATGATGTAGTTGATTTCATTAAAGATCAAAGAGAACCTGACTATTTATTCGAAGAAAAGGAATTACTAAAAAAGAATCAAACACAAGCTCAAGATGAATTATTTGATGATGTGTGTGAATTTATGGTTAAAGAAGGACATATATCTACTTCATTAATTCAAAGACATTTCCAAATTGGTTATAACCGTGCAGCTCGAATTGTAGATCAACTTGAACAATTAGATTATATTTCAGGTGCAAACGGTTCTAAACCTAGAGATGTATTTATAACTGAAGCAGACTTAAAGAAAGATTAATTTAAAGGAGTTTTATGTATATGACGCATTATCATTTTGTTGGTATTAAAGGCGCTGGAATGAGTTCGTTAGCACAGATCATGCATGATCTTGGTCATGAAGTGCAAGGGTCTGATATTGAAAAATATGTATTTACAGAAGTAGCATTGAAAAATAAAGGAATTAAAATACTACCATTCAATGCAGATAATATTAAAGAAGGGATGGTAGTAATACAAGGTAATGCGTTTCCAGATACACACGAAGAAATTGTTAAAGCGCATGATTTAAAATTAGATGTTATTCGCTATCATGACTTCTTAGGTCACGTAATTGATCAATATACATCTGTTGCAGTTACAGGTGCTCACGGAAAAACGTCAACAACTGGTTTACTATCACATGTTATGAATGGTGATAAAAAAACATCATTCTTGATTGGTGATGGAACTGGTATGGGATTACCTGCGAGCGATTATTTTGCATTTGAAGCATGTGAATATCGTCGACATTTCCTAAGTTATCATCCAGATTATGCAATTATGACAAATATTGACTTTGATCATCCTGATTACTTCAAAGATATTGATGATGTAGCAAGTGCTTTCCAAAGCATGGCGCACAATGTCAAAAAAGCAATTATTGCTTGGGGTGACGACGACCATCTAAGACAACTTAAAGCTGATGTTCCAATTTATTACTATGGTTTAAATAAAAATGATGATATTTACGCAGATAACATTCAAATCACGGATAAAGGCACTCAATTTGATGTTTATGTTAATGGTGAATATTATGATCAATTTTTATCACCTCAGTACGGTGATCATAATATCCAAAATGCATTAGCTGTTATCGCAATTAGTTACCTAGAAAAGATGGACGTTAACAACATTAAAGAGGCATTAGAAACATTTGGTGGTGTAAAACGTCGCTTTAATGAAACAAATGTTGCTAATCAAGTATTAGTAGACGATTATGCTCACCATCCTAGAGAAATTAGTGCTACAATTGAAACAGCACGTAAAAAATATCCAAATAAAGATATTGTGGCAGTTTTCCAACCACATACTTTCTCAAGAACACAAGCCTTCTTAGACGAATTTGCAACATCATTAAGTAAAGCGGACCATGTTTATTTATGTGAAATATTTGGTTCCATTCGTGAAAATACTGGCGATTTAACGATTCAAGATTTGATAAATCGTATTGACGGATCTGCGCTTATCGAAGAAAATAATATTGACGTATTAGATCAATTTGATAATGCAGTCATCTTATTCATGGGTGCTGGTGACATTCAAAAGTTACAACGTGCATATGAAGAACATGTCGGCATGACAAATGAATTTTAATATGTTTATATATAATTATGTTGGGTATTTATAATTAATAGCTTTTATTTAAAAGTAAATGGTAATTAGGAGGCGTTTTTAATGGATTGGATTTTACCAATTGCTGGAATTATCGCTGCGATTGCATTCTTAGTATTATGTATTGGAATCGTTGTTGTTTTAATTTCAGTTAAAAAGAATTTAGATCACGTTGCTAAAACACTTGATGGTGTTGAAGGCCAAGTTCAAGGTATTACTCGTGAAACAACTGATTTACTTCACAAAGCTAATCGCTTAACTGAAGATATTCAAGGAAAAGTTGAACGTTTAAACTCTGTTGTCGATGGTGTTAAAGGCATCGGTGATTCAGTACAAAACTTAAATGGTTCAGTTGATCGTGTAACTAACTCAATTACACATAATATTTCTCAAAATGAAGATAAAATTTCTCAAGTAGTTCAATGGTCAAATGTTGCAATGGAAATTGCTGACAAATGGCAAAATAGACACTACCGTAGAGGAAGTGCAAACTACAGAAACACATCTGTAGGTAATGATGCAAATCATTCTAACGAAAATTACACTACTAACGTTGAGAAAAACTTTTAATATGATTCAATCAAATGCACTTAAATGAGGTTTTTACTTATTTAAGTGCTTTTCTTATAGGAGGAGTTAATATGAGCAAGAAATATAATCGTGACGCATTTGAAACTACAAATTCTGGTAATGATTTACACGGAAAAGGTGCTAATCAACAAGATAGTGCAGCACAATCAAATGCAACAAAGCATTATGACAGAGATTCATTCGTAACATCTAATACAGGTAGTGATTTGCATGGACAAGGTGCTAATCAACAAGATAGTGCAGCACAATCAAATGCGACAAAACATTACAATAGAGATGAATTTGAAAAAAATAATTTTGGTCATGATTTACATGATAATGGACCAAACCAAAAAAATGGTAAATCTAGACAGGGTTTAAATACAGAACATTATAATAGAGACGAGTTTGTGACTAACAACACTGGTAAAGATTTACACGGTCAAGGTGAAAATCAAAATTCTAATAATTATGATGTTTCAAATTCTCAATATAGTCACAACAAGTTCAGTTCTCATCCTTCACGTAAGGACTTTGTAATTAGTTTTATTACAGGTGCTTTAATCGGTTCAGCTGTAGGTTTATTTTATAAAAATAAAGCTGAAGAAAAAATTGATGGTGCGAAGGCTAAAGAAAAAGAATTGAGAAATCGTTACCAAAATATTAAGCAACAAACTGAAAGTAACATCGAAAATGTTAAACAAAAAATTGATGACTTTAAAAACAGAGACAATTCAGAAGTTAGCACTGATGAACTTGTAGCTCAACAAAATGCAATCAAAGTTGAAACGTCGAATAATTTAGCAGATCAATCATCACAAGCGCAAGAAATACAAGAAGCTAAAGCTGAAGCTAAAAAAGATTCAAAATCGAAAGAAAATAGTGCTACAGAATTAGCTGCACAACAAAATGCAATCAAAGCTGAAACGTCAGATGATTTATCAGACCAATCACCACAAGCACAAGAAATACAAGAAGCTAAAGCTGATGAAATTCAAAATTTAAGAAATAATGAAGATAATAGTGCTGAAGAAATTGTAGCTCAACAAAACGCAATTAAAGCTGAAACGTCAGATGATTTATCAGACAAGTCACCACAAGCGCAAGAAATACAAGAAGCTAAAGCTGAAACAGAGAAAGAAGAAGAAAATGAACCTAAAGAGGTTAGTGCAACTGAATTAACAGCACAACAAAATGCAGTAAAAGTTGAATCATCAAATAATAATTTATCAGATCCTTCAATTAAGGATGATGCAAGCCATTATAAAAATGTTACTGCGAAAAATCTAGCATCAGCTGCTAAAACAAAAAAAAGTAAATTAGATAATGACTCAAACGTAGCCAATAAAACAAAAAATTTATTAGAAGAGCCTTCTGTTGCTAAATCAATTGGTAATAAAACTGTACCTAATTTAGTAACAAAAAATGATAATACCTTTAACAAAGATGAAGACCAAGTTAAAAAACATCAAGCTCACGCAACTTCTAAATTTGAAAATGGTGTTATCACACACGATACAAAATCAAACAATGAAAAATCAACAGGGAATAGTAAGCAATCACAAAATGAACCAAAAGCTAAAAATAAAACACCTAAACAACAACAAAGAGCTGAAAAAGCTAAAAGTAAAATAGATAAACGTACTTTTAATGATTAATGAAACTTTAACTTATTAATTAAGTTAATATTCATTCACTAAATGGAGTGGATTCAGAAATCTATATATATTAGATTTTTGATTCGCTCCATTTTTTATATCAAAAACGATTAATTAAACATTTCACAATAATAATTAGACAATTCATAAATTTTAGAAAATTTTTTGACTTCTAAGGTTGAACTATTATTTTTAAATTGTTAGAATATTATCTATCTAATATTATTTTATCGCTTTAAAGTAATATAATTGATTAAGTAACTTTTATTGAGGTGAGTAGTAATGTCAACGAAATTAGAACAATACAGAGAAGAAATTGTTTCGATTAATAATCAAATTTTAGAATTATTATCTAAACGTGGTGAGTTAGCTCAAAAGATTGGTGAAGAAAAAATAAAACAAGGCACAAAAGTTTATGATCCACAGCGCGAAAAGGAAATGATTAATGAATTAATGGATCGTAACCAAGGACCTTTTAATGATAATGTTATTAAGCAATTATTCAAAGAAATCTTCAAAGCGTCAACTGACTTGCAAAAATCTGAGAATGAAAAACATCTTTATGTATCACGTAAATTAAAACCTGAAGATACAATTGTTAAATTTAACAACGGTGGCATTATTGGCGATGGGAATAAATCATTTGTATTTGGACCTTGTTCTGTAGAATCTCAAGAACAGGTAGATGCAGTCGCAAAAGATTTGCAAGCTAGGGGAGAGAAATTTATTCGAGGTGGCGCATTTAAACCACGTACATCACCTTATGACTTCCAAGGTTTAGGCGTTGAAGGCCTTAAAATTTTGAAAAATGTTAAAGATAAATTCGGTCTTAATGTTGTTAGTGAAATTGTAAATCCTGCTGATTTTGAAGTTGCTAATGAATACCTAGATGTATTTCAAATTGGCGCGCGTAACATGCAAAACTTTGAATTACTGAAAGAAGCTGGCAGAACTAATAAACCTATCCTATTAAAAAGAGGATTGTCTGCGACTATTGAGGAATTTACCTTTGCAGCCGAATATATTGCTTCACAAGGAAATAAAAATATTATCCTGTGTGAACGTGGTATCCGTACTTATGAAAAAGCAACACGTAATACTCTAGATATATCTGCTGTTCCAATTTTAAAACAAGGAACGCATTTACCTGTAATGGTAGATGTAACGCATAGCACAGGACGCAAAGATATTATGTTACCAACTGCAAAAGCTGCTTTAGCTGTTGGTGCAGATGGTGTAATGGCAGAAGTTCATCCAGACCCATCTGTCGCACTAAGTGATAGTGGTCAACAAATGGATTTAAATGAATTTGATCAATTTTACAATGAATTGAAACCATTAGCTGAATTATATAATTCAAAAAAATTAAAATAATAAGTTCACCTAATTAGATAATTGAAATACATGAGCTATTCGTTTTACTGAATTATAAGTATGTTTTATAATACTAATTCTGGTAATAATGAATAGCTCTTTAAATTGTCAAACTTTAGCTATTCTATTTATTAATCAATGATTTCATTTTTATTTAATAATATGGCAAATCACTCTTTTGTAATAAAAATAATATAAAATTTGACATAAATGTGAAATTATTAACAATAGGTTTGAATGAAAGCGATTTTGTGGTAAACTTTGAAAATGAAATGAAAACACGTTATAATAATAAATAAAACGCTTACAAGGAGGAAATTATGACAGTAACTATATATGATGTTGCTAGAGAGGCCCGAGTATCTATGGCAACCGTTTCACGAGTAGTGAATGGTAATCAAAATGTTAAACCTGAAACTAGAAAAAAAGTTAATGAAGTAATCAAAAGATTAAATTATCGACCAAACGCTGTTGCAAGAGGACTAGCTAGTAAACGAACAACAACAGTAGGCGTTATCATTCCTGATATATCCAATATCTATTATTCTCAATTAGCTCGTGGTATTGAAGATATAGCAACAATGTATAAATATCATTCTATAATTTCTAACTCAGATAATGATTCTGAAAAAGAAAAAGAAATATTTAATAATTTATTAAGTAAACAAGTGGATGGTATTATCTTTTTAGGTGGAACGATTTCTGATGAAATTAAAGATTTAATTAATCAATCATCTGTTCCAGTCGTCGTATCAGGTACGAATGGAAAAGATGACAATATCGCTTCTGTTAATATCGATTTCAAAACTGCAGCCATGGAAATTACTGAGCAGCTAATTCAATCAGGTGCTAAAGAATTTGCATTAGTAAGCGGTGATTACTCTAAAAAAGCTCAAGAAGATGTATTCAATGGTCTTAAAGAAGTAGTGGATCGTCATCAATTAAAATTAAATGAAACTGTGCAATTCTCTGGATCTGAAAGTTATAAAGACGGTATTAAAGTATTCGAGGATTTAAAAGAGAATTTACCTGATGCTATTTTATCAATAAGTGATGAACAGGCAATAGGTATTATGCATAGTGCATTAGATGCTGGTATTAGAGTACCAGAAGATTTACAAATTGTTAGTTTCAACAATACACGATTAGTAGAGATGGTAAGACCAAAACTATCTAGTGTTATTCAACCATTATATGATATCGGTGCTGTAGGCATGCGTTTATTAACAAAATATATGAACGAAGAAGAAATTGAAGAACCTAATGTTATTTTACCTCACCGTATTGAGTATAGAGGTACAACCAAAGACTAGTAGTAAAAAAATAATTTATTATTAATAGTTACAATTTCAACACATACCAACTGACAAATGTAGAAGTTATGTTAAAACTCTCCAGTTATAGTTGTTTTAAGGGAGCGGTACGATGATTTTCAAATTAAATCATCATACCGCTCCCTTAGTGTGTATACCAATGAACGATTCTACTTGCTCGTTCGTTGTTTTTCTGTGAGATTTCATATGTTCTGGGTATTGTTTGATAGTCGCGATAATCTTCTGTCCAATGTTTAGGTAGGTTTACTGGTGAGTACGCACGCCATTTTTTAATCCATTGTTCTGGTAAAGGTCCTTCTTGAATAGGTTTATTAATTAATGCTAAAAATATATGACTCCACGCTCTTGGGACTACTTGCCAAATATTATAACCTCCACCACCAAACATTAAAACTTTTCCATCTGTATATTTGTTCGCTAATTTATTAATTATATACGGAATTTCGTATAAAGTTTCTAATGAACAACTCATATGTGTTAAAGGATCTAAGTAATGAATATCCACACCATGCACACTAAGTAGGATATCAGGTTTATAAGCCTCAATAACACTTGTCACGGATTCTTCAAAGACTTTTAAATAATTATCATGTTCAGTATAAGGTTCTAACGGTAAATTTACTGTATAACCATAACCCAAATCTTCGCCGCGTTCAGTGTAATGTCCTGAACCTGGAAATAAAAATTTCCCTGTTTCATGGATGGAATAACACATGATTGTATTATCAGTATAAAGGCTCCATTGAGTCCCATCACCGTGATGCGCATCTGTATCAATGACCATTACACGCTGATTATATTTAGTAGCAAGATATTTTGCTGTAATGGCAACATCATTATAAATGCAAAATCCATTGGCACGTCCGGGTAAACTATGATGTAATCCGCCACCTAAGTGACAACCATTTAATATATTTTCATTCATTATTTCATCTGCCAAATTAAGTGCACCGCCAACTATCCTTGCACTATGTCTGTGCATATGTCGAAATTGGAATGTATCATCTGTATTTAATCCATATTTATTAGCCTCCGATGGACTTAAAATTCCATGAGACGCATGTTTAATTGCTTGTATATAATCATATTTATGAATTAAAGCCAATTCCTCTTCAGTGGCTATTCTAGGAGTAATGATTTGATCATCCTTCAACATTTTCATCATTTGGAGTAATTCTGTAGTTAATTTTAATCGCATTTGATTAAAAGGGTGATTATCGTTAAAACGATATTTTAATAGTTCATCTGAATAGACATAACCCGTTCTTAAATTATTTTGCATAAATATCATACCCCTTAAATTTTTAACAGAAATCTTAAAATAAAAATCGATTCTTATAACGTAAATCATCAAAAGACTGTTGCTGGTCTAATGTAATTCTGTTTCCAATTCTCGCCATTAAACAATTAGCTGGATGACTCGTAATTTCTGGATCATCAGTAGCAAATACTTCTAATCCACCTTTAGACATTAATTTTTGCATCATTTTTTTATATTCAAAAACATCTAATTTAGCTGATTTCAAATCCCAATGCCAATAATACTCAGTTGTCAAAACAATATAGTCTTCAAACTCATCTTGAGAAAGACTTAATGAAATAAGCTCACCACCTAGATGAAACTGTCTAAAATCGCGATGCACTTCTATAGCACCTAACTCAATTAAATAGGGTAGCTGTCCTTCAGCCCATCTTTCAAATTCATCGGGATAGTGATATGTTACATACCCTATGACGTGTTTGTTTTCTCGAGCAATATAAATACGACCTTCAGGTAATTGCGTAATTTCTTTCAAAGCGTCAAATTGATCTTTTGCTGGTCTAAAGGCATTTAAGGACTCATCGAAAGAAAGCGTTTTCAAATAATTGCATGAAACAGGGCCTTCAATAGTGAAATGCTTATTGTTAATTGTAAGGTGCTTGGTTACGTTTGTTTTAATGTGTTTCATTCATCTCACTCCCAATATGAACTACTATTATAGTTATTTTATATTTATTTAGAGAAATAAACAAATTAAATTGTAATAATTATCTAAAAATTTTGAATAACACAAAAATTAATGTATAATACTTTTTAAAGAAAGCGATTTCATTAAACAAGGGGGAGTTTACAATGAAAGTAGAAGTATTTGAAAGCGAGCAAGGTAATTATAATTTACAAGATTATGAAAAGACATATCAGGACTTTGATTGGGATGAAGTGAAAAAAGCTTTCTCATGGAATGAAACAGGAAAAATAAATATGGCTTACGAGTGTATTGATCGTCATGTTGATAATGGTAAAGGCGATAAAATTGCACTTAATTATAGAGATGAAAAACGTAAAGAACAATATAGTTTTAAAGAATTAAAAGTGCTATCAAATAAGGCTGCCAACGTTTTAGTAGATAAAGCGAATGTTCAAAAAGGTGATCGTGTATTTATCTTTATGCCAAGAACGCCTGAACTATATTTTGCCTTTCTGGGTATTCTAAAAATTGGTGCTATCGTTGGTCCACTATTTGAAGCTTTTATGGAAAAAGCAGTAACTGATAGATTAGAAAATAGTGAAGCAAAAGTCATTGTTACTACAAATAGTTTACTAGGCAGAATTCCTAAGGATAAATTACCTCACTTAGAAACAATCGTAGTTGTTGATGATGAAGTTGATGAACAATATGTTGATTTCAATAAAGAATTGAAACAAGCAAGTGAAGAATTTGATATTGAGTGGTTAAAAGAAGATGATGGTTTAATCTTACATTACACATCAGGTTCTACTGGTCAACCTAAAGGGGTATTACACGTTCAAATAGCAATGTTACTTCATTATATTTCAGGTAAATATGTATTAGATTTAAAAGAAGACGACATTTACTGGTGTACAGCTGATCCTGGTTGGGTTACAGGTACATCTTATGGTGTGTTTGCACCGTGGTTAAATGGTGTTACAAATTGTATAGCGGGTGGTCGATTCTCTCCTGAACAATGGTATAGCATGATTGAAACATTTAAAGTAACAATTTGGTATACTGCGCCTACAGCATTAAGAATGTTAATGAGCGCAGGTGATGATGTAGTAGAAAAATATGATTTATCATCATTACGATCAATTTTATCTGTTGGTGAGCCACTTAACCCTGAAGTTATTAAATGGTCTAAAGATGTATATGATAAACGTGTATTAGATACATGGTGGATGACAGAAACAGGGGGCCATATGATTGTGAATTATCCTGCAGTTGACGTTAAATTAGGTTCTATGGGTAAACCATTACCGGGAATAGAGGCTGCTATTATAGATGACTCAGGTAATGTATTACCACCGAACAGAATGGGTAATTTAGCTATTAAAAAGGGTTGGCCATCTATGATGTATTCAATTTGGAAAAACCCTGAAAAATATAATTCCTACTTTATTGGAGATTGGTACGTTTCAGGTGATTCAGCATATCAAGATGAAGATGGTTATTTCTGGTTCCAAGGCCGTGTAGATGATGTTATTATGACTGCTGGTGAGCGTGTAGGTCCATTTGAAGTAGAATCTAAATTAGTTGAGCATGAAGCAGTAGCTGAAGCGGGTGTTATCGGTAAACCAGATCCTGTCAGAGGCGAAATTATCAAAGCCTTTATTTCATTACGCCAAGGATATGAACCTTCAGATGAGTTAAAAGCAGATATTCGTAAATTTGTTAAAGAGGGACTATCAGGTCATGCAGCACCAAGAGAAATAGAATTTAAAGATAAATTACCTAAAACACGTTCTGGTAAAATTATGAGACGTGTGTTAAAAGCTTGGGAGCTTAATTTAGATGCAGGTGATTTAAGTACGATGGAAGATTAAACTTTAATAAGTGTAAGTAAGCTAGGACAATTATTGGTCCTAGCTTTTTTAATGATTATAGTTGACCTAAGTAGAAATAAAGGTTTTTGAAATCATACTATGATGTAATTTTACTTTAAATATTTAGATTTATAAAATAGATTTATTTAAATTAGCAGATTTATCATAAAATTAAGTTAAATTTTACACAAATCATTGGAAACGCTCTCAAAAATTCGACATCGCTTACATTGTTAGTTATTATTAATATGTAAGATTAAAAGAAACCTTAAGCAACTGATTTGAGGTATTCTTACATAAATCAAATTATAATTAACAAGGGGTTGAAATAAGTTGGCACATTTATCAGATTTAGATATTGCTAATCAATCAGAACTAAAACCTATTGGAGAAATCGCTGAAAAAGCTGGAATCCCAGCAGACGCTTTAGAACAATATGGTCACTATAAAGCTAAGATTGATATCAATCAAATCAAACCAAAAGACAACAAAGGGAAAGTCGTTTTAGTAACTGCAATGAGTCCAACACCAGCAGGTGAAGGTAAATCTACAGTTACTGTTGGATTATCTGATGCGTTCAACGAATTAAAGAAAAATGTAATGGTAGCTTTACGTGAACCAGCATTAGGACCTACATTTGGTATTAAAGGTGGGGCAACTGGTGGAGGTTATGCTCAAGTATTACCAATGGAAGATATTAACTTACACTTCAACGGTGACTTCCACGCAATTACTACTGCAAATAATGCTTTATCTGCATTTATCGATAACCACATCCATCAAGGTAATGAATTAGGCATTGATGTACGTCGTGTTGAATGGAAACGTGTATTAGACATGAACGACCGTGCATTACGTCATGTAAATGTTGGTTTAGGTGGACCTACTAACGGTGTACCTCGTGAAGATGGTTTCAATATTACAGTTGCCTCAGAAGTAATGGCAATCTTATGTTTAGCTCGTAATATTAATGACTTAAAAGAAAAAATTAGCCGTATTACAATTGGTTACACTCGTGATCGTAAACCAGTTACAGTTGCAGACTTAAAAGTTGAAGGCGCATTAGCAATGATTCTTAAAGATGCTATTAAACCTAACTTAGTTCAAACTATTGAAGGTACACCTGCATTAGTTCATGGTGGACCATTCGCTAACATTGCACATGGTTGTAACTCAATTTTAGCTACTGAAACAGCACGTGATCTTGCAGACATCGTTGTAACAGAAGCAGGATTCGGTTCAGACCTTGGTGCTGAAAAATTCATCGACATTAAAGCTAGAGAAGCTGGCTTTGAACCTTCAGCAGTAGTTTTAGTTGCAACAGTTCGTGCCCTTAAAATGCATGGTGGCGTAGCTAAAGATGACTTAAAAGAAGAAAATGTTGAAGCAGTTAAAGCTGGTATTGTTAACTTAGAACGTCATGTTAACAACATCCGTAAATTTGGTGTTGAACCAGTTATCGCATTAAATGCATTTATTCATGATACAGATGCTGAAACTGAAGCAGTAAAAGCTTGGGCTAAAGAAAATAACGTTAGAATCGCTTTAACTGAAGTATGGGAAAAAGGCGGTAAAGGTGGCGTTGAATTAGCTAACCAAGTACTTGAAGTTATTGAACAACCAAATGATTTCAAATTCTTATATGATTTAGATCAATCATTAGAAGAAAAAATTGAAACAATCGTAAAAGAAATCTATGGTGGTTCTTCAGTTACATTTAGTAAAAAAGCTAAAAAACAACTAAAAGAATTTACTGACAATGGTTGGGGTCAATATCCAATCTGTATGGCTAAAACTCAATATTCATTCAGTGATGATGCAACTGCTTTAGGTGCTCCAACTGATTTTGATATTACTATTAGAGAATTAGAGGCTAAAACAGGTGCAGGATTTATTGTTGCATTAACAGGTGCAATCATGACTATGCCTGGATTACCTAAAAAACCAGCTGCATTAAATATGGACGTTACAGAAGACGGCCATGCAGTAGGCTTATTCTAGTAGACTGAAGTACCTACTATCATAATGTATTATTATGTTACATTGAAAACTGCCGACAAAGCGCAAAACTTGTCGGCAGTTTTTTTGAATTTGTTTTTGAAACAAAATATGAATTTAATTAAATAAGACATTTAATCAATTATGCAGATTGATTATTAGTTAATTGCGGTTTTGTAAGTAAATGGTCATAGATATGATATCGTTTAGCGTGGCGGTATTCCTCTTTATCGATTACACCTTCAACAAGCATTCGTTTTAATACATAGTGTTGACGATTAACACTGATTTTGACTTCTTTATAAGTTTTTAATTCACCATTTTCTTCATAGGGTGTATACATATACGGGCTTTGTAATAAACCAATTAAGTAAGCAGACTGTGCAATATTTAAATCTTTCGGTGGAATACCGAATAAACTATAAGACGCAGACGCAATACCTGTAATATTGTTACCTTCATAATCTCTACCGAAAGGTACAATATTTAAATATGTATAGATGATTTCATTTTTTGACAATAAATTTTCAAGACGCATTGCTAAAATAAGTTCATTTGCTTTTCGACTATATGTTTTTTTACTTGATAGCACTTGGTTTTTGACTAATTGTTGAGTAATTGTACTACCACCAGTGCTTTGATCAAGATTAAATACATCTTGTATCATTGCTCGTACGAGTGCTTTTGGAAGGATACCTTTATGTTTATAAAACATAGTATCCTCGGAAGAGGTAAGGGCTTTAATGACATTTGGATTGACGTGTTTAGGACCAACTATTAGAGAGTTCTCAGATTTATCATATTCACTTAAGACATCAGAATTTTCATGATTTATTAAATCGTCACCTGCAAAATGCAAGACTTTCTGTTTTAATTCACGGTCGCTTATTTTAGACGATTCATGCGTTAAATGATTGAAATAAATAACTGTACCTATAAATTCTATTAAACATATAAATAACCCAACACTAAATAATCCTACAATTGCATGTTTCGTTTTTTTGTAGGACTTTTCAAATGAATTAAATTTAGTATCTCTATTAATGTTGGTTGACATCTCTTTCACCTTAAGCCTCCTGAAATTTAAATATAGTATACCATAATCACTGATTTGACTTTTATATTTTTAATACTTATAATTAATTACAATTCAATATATTTTGGATGAGAGGACAAGTAATATATTTGTGATTTCCAGAGAGTTAGTGGTAGCTGTGAACTAATAGTTGCACTTATATGAATACACCTCATTATGAATTGTCCAACGTTTATTAATGAACGTATCATTGATAGAGTGAATAGCAATATGCTATTTAAGTATGGTGGTAACGTGCTCAAGCGCCCTTACATTTAACGATGTATGGGTGCTTTTTTATTTTTCATAAATAGAGTATAGATCACTAAATATTAAAAATAAAATCTTTGTTTAGGAGGAATATTGATGTCAAACGCTTTAATTGAAGAGTTACAATGGAGAGGTTTAATTTATCAACAAACAGATGAAAGTAGCATAGAAGAATTATTAAATAAGGAACAAATTTCTTTATATTGTGGTGCTGACCCTACTGCTGATAGTCTGCATATTGGTCATTTGCTTCCCTTTATGACTCTAAGACGTTTCCAAGAACATGGTCATCGTCCTATCGTTCTAATTGGTGGGGGAACTGGTATGATTGGTGATCCATCCGGAAAATCTGAAGAACGTATACTACAAACAGAAGACCAAGTAGAGGCTAACGTTGAGGGTATTAGTGCTCAAATGCATAAATTATTTGAATTTGGTACGGATAAAGGTGCCATTTTAGTTAATAACAAAGATTGGTTGAGTCAAATCTCACTAATTAGTTTCCTAAGAGACTATGGTAAACATGTTGGTGTGAACTACATGTTAGGTAAAGATTCTATTCAATCTCGCCTAGAGAATGGTATATCATACACTGAATTCACTTATACTATACTTCAAGCTATCGACTTTGGTCATTTAAACCGTGAATTAAATTGTAAATTACAAGTTGGTGGTTCAGATCAATGGGGTAATATCACTAGTGGTATTGAATTAATGCGACGTATGTATGGACAAACTGAAGCATATGGTTTAACAATTCCTTTAGTTACGAAATCAGATGGTAAGAAATTTGGTAAATCAGAATCAGGTGCTGTATGGTTAGACGCTGACAAAACAAGCCCTTATGAATTTTACCAATTTTGGATTAATCAATCAGATGATGATGTCATTAAATTCTTGAAATACTTTACATTTTTAGATAAAGATGAAATTAATCGTCTCGAAGAATCTAAAAATCAAGAACCTCATTTAAGAGAAGCGCAAAAAGCCTTAGCGGAGAATGTTACAGAATTTATTCATGGTAAAGAGGCATTAGATGATGCCATTCGTATCTCTAAAGCTTTGTTTAGCGGCGATTTAAAATCATTATCAGGCAAAGAATTAAAAGAAGGTTTCAAAGATGTTCCTCAAGTTGAATTATCAACTGAAACTTCAAATATTATTGATGTCTTAATTGAAACAGGCATTGCGACGTCTAAACGCCAAGCACGTGAGGATGTTAATAACGGTGCTATTTATATTAATGGGGAAAGACAACAATCAGTAGACTATGAATTAAGCAATGAGGATAAAATAGATGATGAATTTACAATCATTCGTCGTGGTAAGAAAAAATATTTCATGGTTAACTATAAATAATAAGGTTTAATTTTATTGGCAATGTAGCGAAATCTTATAGACTTTGCGCATTGCCCTTTTTATGAAAAATAAATAGAGTACGGGTATAATAAATGTGTTATAAAGATTAAAAAGAAGTGATGAAATGACTAATAATAAAGAAGAAATTTTAATGAGTAGCTTTAGAGATTTGTTTAATAAAATAGGTTGGCTAAATAAAGATAAAATGGAACAAGCACTTAAGGGGTTCAAATCATCTGAAGTTCATTGCGTTGAAGCGATTAAAGAATATCAGAATCCCAATGTACAATATTTAGCGAATAAGCTATTTATGACAAGAGGTGCAATTAGTAAATTAACAAAACGTTTGCAGCAAAAAGGTTTAATTGAAAGTTTTAAAAGTAAAGACAATAAAAAAGAAATATATTTTAAGTTAACTGAACAGGGTGAAAGTGTTTATCAAATTCACTCTGAATTACATGAATCGTTTCAAAATAGAGATCAAAGTGTTTTTGACAGCATGACAGAAGATGAATTTAATAATATGATGACCTTCATTAATAGGTATCATCAACATTTGGATCAACTAATCGAACAAGAGCATCGATCATTATAAGAGATTAAACTTAAAAACTCGCTTACAGGTTAAGCGAGTTTATTTGTTATATATTGTTGACAAGGAAACAAAAAGAGAGTATATTTTGTTGACGTGGAAACAATATATAGGAGGAACGTATGTCAAAATTAAATGATAGTCAAGTTTCGAGAGAAATTATGATAGCTGCTTGGGCAATAGCATTAGGGGCTATGGCACCTATGTTGAATTCGACAATGATTAATATAGCTATCAAACAACTTAACAACGCATTTAATACTACTATTGAAATCACTCAGTGGGGTATAACAGGATATGTCCTTGCTTTAGCGCTAGTTATTCCAATAGCAGGATGGCTGGTCAATCAATTTAATGGTAAGTATGTATTTATCGGAGCATCAATTCTATTTGGAATTACATCTGTATTAGCTGGTATTAGTTGGAATGTAGAGAGTTTTATTGTGTTCAGAATTATTCAAGGAATGTCTGCAGGCATAATTACAACGTTAATGTTCACGCTATTGATTAAGACAACGGGTCAAGACCATATTGGGAAAGTCATGGCTGTCGTAAGTACACCTATGATATTCGGGCCTATCATGGGACCAGTCATTGGTGGATTTGTAATTCATATTGTGTCTTGGCGCTGGATGTTCTTTATTAATGTCTTAGTCGTAATCATCGCCATATTATTGCAAATAAAATATTTACCGAACTTTGTCCCTTTTAATAAAAGTAAGTCTATTGACATTTTAGGAATGATATTGCTAGGTCTTATCAGCATATCAACCATATACGGCTTAACAAAAGCAAGTGATTACCATAGTTTTATAATAGAACTACTATTCTTCTTCTGATTATTGGTTGTATTATGATACTTATGTATTATATTCATAATAAAGTTAAACATGATAATACCATTTTGCCATTATCACTCTTTACTAAGGGAAATTATACAGCATCATTTATAGGCTTATTTCTCTCAAATATAGGTATCATGGGACCTATGGTCATAATTCCGTTATATTTTCAGACATTTAAGCATTACACTCCTATTGAAGCAGCTCTAGCACTTATACCACAGGGAATTGGAATGCTTATTACAAGACCATACTTGGGGAAATTAATCGATCAGTATGGAGCGAAATGGGTGGTTTTAATAAGTGTTATAATCTCGATGTTTGGATCAATACCTTTATTATTTATTACAGATCATACTAGTATCATTGCTCTATCTATTATCTTATTTTTAAGAGGATGTAGTGTTGGAGGCATTAATTTAGGTTTAACTACTGATGCATATATGGGCATTAAAGAGAGCGTATTAGCTGAAGCGGGTGTGGGAATTAATATGATTGAAAATATTGGTTCAAGTTTTGGAACAGCTTTCATTGCAACAATTCTTTCAGTTGTATTAAATCAATTAGGTAATTCCTTGACACACAATATTATCGCTTATCATGCTGGATTCTTAGTATCAGTCATTACATTAATTTTAATCATTGTTCCAGCTTTATTTCTTACTTATAAGTCAAAGGCGACTATATAAGCATTAATACGACCAGTAATTGATTTTGAATAATCATGTACTGGCCGTATTTGTGTATTATGTTCTTTTGTTAGAAAAACTATTGTATAAATTGACTGTTTCGACTATTATCTGATTCAGAGTCAGATGATTGAGTAGATGATATATCGGACTGGCTTTTTAGCTTAACATTAACTGTTAGCGTTTTTCCATCACGTAAAACAGTTAGTTTAGCAGTCTCACCAGGCTTCTTATTTTGATACAGATAAGTTCTTAAATCAGTATCTTCTTTTACAGTTTTATCATCTATTTTAGTAATGATATCGCCTGTTTTTAATTCACTTGAGCGACTTACTTTAGCAACATAAATACCATCATCACGATCTGTGTTTAATTCTTTTTTATAAGAATCAGGAATATCACTTAAATTTAGTAAACCAATTCCTATAGAAGGGCGTTCAATTTTACCATTTTTAACAAGTTGTTCAATAGTTACTTTAACTTCATTACTTGGAATAGCAAAACCAATACCTTCTACTTGCTCAGCGGCTATCTTCATAGAGTTGATACCAACCAAGTTACCATTAATATCTACTAATGCACCACCAGAGTTACCAGGGTTTATTGCAGCATCAGTTTGCAAGACGTTAACTTTAGTACCACCAGAAGTAGTATTTGACTCAATTGTACGCTCATTTGCTGAAACAATTCCAGAAGTAACTGAATTAGCAAATTCCAAACCTAGAGGATTACCCATAGCGAAAACACTATCTCCAGTTTGTACTTTTGACGAATTTGCAAATTTAATTGATTTAATACCCTTAGTATTATCTATTTTTAAGACAGCTATATCTGATACAGTATCTTTCCCAATTAACTTCGCTTTAACTTGTTTACCACTATGTAATTGGACTTTAATCTCGGATGCACCACTTATTACATGGGTGTTTGTCACAATGTAAGCAGAATTATTATTAATTTGGTAGATCACACCTGAACCAATACCTGCTTCTTCAGATTCAGATGATGATTTACCTTGTAAAAAATCTTCTAAACCATTAGCTTTTTGCATATTAATGACACCAACTATCGCAGGTGATACATCTTTAATCATTGCATTAACAGATTTATATTTATCACTTTTTCCGTCTAATACATTTCCACCTTTACTATTATTGGCTTCTTGAACTTGGGCACCACCATTATCTATTCCAACTAATCCCATTATTTTACTTGCACCTAAGACAAGTAAAGCACCTATCACACCAGCAATTAATGCAACGATAATTGTTTTAAACCATGGGAATTTAGGTTTTCCAGGTTGAGGTTGCTGATAGTTGTTATAATTTGATTGATTCTCTTGATTAAATTCAGACATTTTTAACCTCCTTTTTAATATTAACCCTTTATTTAATTATGAAAGGTTTAATCAAATATTGCCAGTAATCCACTATCAGACTTTAGATGTATCTTTTGATAAGTTGTTCATATATAAGGATAATGATAAAATCAATAAAGTATAGAAATCAATAAGCAGGTGACATAATGTATCAATTTATAAGTAGACTATTAGATTTTATATTAGTTAAAATGGCTAAATCATTATATGTTATTGGAAAGGAGAACATTCCTAAAGATAACAAATACGTAGTAACATGTACTCATGAAAGTTATAATGAAGTGATCATGTTAGGTATGGCATTAGTTCCTAATGAAATTCATTACATGGCTAAAAAAGAATTATTTAATAATAAATGGTTTGGTCAATTTTTAACTTCATTGAATGCTTTTCCTGTTGACCGTGAAAATCCAGGACCAAGTACAATGAAAAGACCAGTTAATTTGTTAAAAGAAAATAAAACTGTCGGTATCTTCCCAACGGGACATCGTACATCAGCGGAAGGGGCTCCATTAAAAAGAGGCGCTTCAACTATTGCAATGTTAGGCAAAGCGCCAATTTTACCAGCAGCCTATGTTGGACCTAAAAAATTACATGGTTTAATTACTGGTCAGGCACTTATTAAATTTGGTGAGCCAATTTATCAATCAGATATTCCTAAAGATTTAAAAAGAAATGAAAAAATAGATTATTTAACACATGAAATTGAAAGACGTACAGCACAATTACAAAAAGAACTACACTTAATTCAAGACAGTTTAGAAAAATAAATTATAGTAACTAATTAACAATAAACACTCTATTTAATGACCCAAATAGTTATTTTAATAGGGTGTTTTTGTTTTTAAATATACACTTAATTAATTTCGGTGAATTTAATATGAGACTTGTTATTTTTATAAACTTATTTAAATTTATAATTTTACATATATAGGTTTAAGAGCTTTAGCGTGATAGATACCTTTATGCTTATTATATTTTTAAAATGATTTAAAATTGACACATCAAAAGCGCTTACATTTATGGTAAATTAATAAAGGAACTATATACATATCTTAGTTATATATAAATTATTTGAATAATATGTGTTTTGGGAGTGAGTGAAATGTTTAAGTTTTTTCAAAATTTAGGGAGATCTTTAATGCTACCAGTAGCTGTTTTACCCGCTGGCGCAATAATCGTTGGAATTGGTAATTTGCTTAAAGCATTAAATATATTACCAACAGTGGCATTATTCTTCAGTACGGTAGGGAGTGCAATATTAGGCCAACTAGGGCTTATCTTTGCAATTGGCGTTGCGATTGGTATGGCAAAGAAAAATGATGGTGCAGTCGCATTAGCGGGTGCTTTGGGATATGCACTAGTCGTTAAAGTATTATCTCCTGAGTTCGTAGCACCATTATTTAATATAAAAGAGAGTGCTGTAAACGACGGATTTAGTAAGATGGATAATTCAAATGTGTTTATTGGTATTATAATAGGACTAATTGCAGCATACTGTTATAACAAATTCAGTGATGTTGAATTACCTATAGCATTATCATTCTTTAGTGGTAAGCGATTAGTTCCAATTATGACAGTATTCTATTGTACTTTTTTAATTGTGATTTTACTATTCGCATGGCCATTTATATATTCAGCTATAGTGGCATTTGGTGAATGGTTAGTTGGTTTTGGACCATTCGGTGCATTCCTATACGGCTTCTTTAACCGACTATTAATTCCTACTGGGCTTCACCATGCATTAAATGCTGTGTTCTGGTTTGATACAGCAGGAATTAACGATATCGGTAAATTCCAAACTGGACAAGATGCAATTAAAGGTATTACTGGTCGATATCAAGCAGGATTCTTCCCAATTATGATGTTCGGCATGCCTGCTGCAGCGTTGGCGATGTATCACACCGCTGAATCTACACAGAAAAAACAAGTATATGGTTGGTTTATAGCAAGTTCCATTTCTGCATTTATGGTTGGTGTAACTGAACCTATTGAATTTGCATTTATGTTTGTTGCACCGGTATTATTTGTAATCCATGCATTATTAACCGGTTTGTCATTATTTATAGCTGCACTATTTCATTGGACAGCAGGATTCTCATTTAGTGCAGGTTTAATTGATTACGCATTATCACTAATCAATCCAGTGGCTAATCATCCGTTAATGATTTTAGTTCAAGGCATTGTATTCTTTGCTTTATATTACTTTATCTTTAGATTTGTCATTAAAATCTTTAACCTCAACACAATTGGTCGTGGTGACAATTTATTAGCTGATCCAACTTCTAATACGACTGAGAGAGATGGGGCTGAAACTACAAGTAAAAGCAAATATCATCACACAGCAAGTCAAATCTTAGAAGGATTAGGTGGTAGTGAAAATATTACTACATTGACCAATTGTGCTACTAGATTAAGAATTGAATTAAAAGATAATTCTATTATTGACGAACAAAAAATTAGAAATGCAGGAGCGGTTGGCGTAACCAAAAATGGTCAACACTCAGCACAAGTTATAATTGGCACTCATGTACAGCAAGTCGCAGATGAAATTGAAAAGCAAATGTAAAATTTATACTTTCATTTTTTAAAAGTATTAAGACAGACAAAATATGTCTTACTGATTTGATAAGATATAACCATATTGATAAATATGTGTTGTTCAATTAACTGATGAATTTTAGGAGGATACCTTGAATTCATCAGTTTTTTATTATAGATTTATTGACATTGAGATATAAGACGTTAAGATTATAAGTATCAGAATATTCAAAAATAATGGAGCGAAAAGTCATGAAATCAATTTTATTTGATGTAGACGGTGTATTCTTAAGTGAGGAACGTTGTTTCGATACGTCAGCTTTAACAATAGAGGCGTTACTTAAAAGTGAACATTTTTTAGGTTTAGATAAATCATTTAAACTAAATACATTAAGTGACGAAACTATAAATAATATTCGCAGTAAAGTATTTAATAATGATTTAATTCTTAATCGATTAAAATCAATGGGATTAAATTCAAATTGGGATATGTTATTTGTCGTTTTTTGCATACATTTTATCCAATTAATAAAGCAATTTAACTTTCAAGAAATTAAAGACATTATAGAAGATAATCAATTTTCAGCTAAAAGTATTCAAGGCATTCAGTCATTGATCAATAGAGATTTTAAAATCGATTATGAACTTCCTATGAATTTTATTAATCATAGTCAAGGTGGTAAAAATAATATTTATGCTGAGTTAGAACAATATGCTAAGAAAGAATTAAATGTTAATGATGCGCGCTTGTTTAAACTTAAAGGACCTCTATGGTTTGTTGCTAGAGATTTATACCAAGAATTATACATGGGTTCTGAATTATTTGAACAAGTTGAAGAAAAGCCTTCTAATCTTGATGGTATTAATGGTTTTATTTATTACGAAACAGTTCTTAGACCTATTGAAGAGATAAAGTCATTACTTAATTCTCTTAAAGAGAAAGGCTATCATCTTGCAATAGCTACAGGTAGACCTAGAACTGAGACATTAGTTCCATTTGAATCTTTAGGTTTAAAAGCGTTCTTTTCAGATAATCACATTGTTACTGCAAGTGATGTTATGGAAGCTGAAAATGAATATCCTGACTTTATACCTCTAGGTAAGCCTAATCCTTTTTGCTACATAGCTACTCTATATGGAAATAACAAGGAGAATTATAAACAATTCATTACTCAACAAGATCAAATTGTAAATAAAGAAGATGTAATCATTGTTGGTGACTCACTGGCTGATTTATTCTGTGCTAAACAAATAGGTGCTACATTTATAGGTACATTAACAGGGTTAAAAGGGCAAGAGGCTCGTAAAGAATTGGAGCATCATGAAGCGGATTATATTGTTGATCATATAGGTTTGATTAAAAATATTTTATTGAAAGGTTAATTCATTATAAATTGATATTAAATCATTAGTATTAATATGCCCCTCAATGATGAAGTGAAATCCATCATAGAGGGGCATTATTATTTCAAGTAGTTATAGTAGTGAATCTTTAAAAAGATTAGTTATTTGACTGAGAGTGTAGTTCCATATATTTTATCGAAACCACCCACATCATATAGTTCATTGATAATATCCTCAGTAACAGGTTGATCAATTGATAATACCATCATCGCTTGGCCTCCTTGTACATTTCTGCCAAGTGACATTGATGCAATGTTAATATTATGTCTACCTAGTAGCTGACCAGTTAAACCGACCATACCAGGCTTGTCACCATGATAAGAAACAAGTTGGTAGGCATTAGGTTTAAAGTCAACAGAGTAATCATTAATACGTACAATACGAGCGCCAAAGCCAGCTATGACAGTGGCACCAATTTTTACTTCTTCCGTATCACTAATTAAATGAACTTGAATATAATTACTAAAAGTACCTTGTGATGCTCTTTTTTCAACGTTACGTGTTACACCTTGTTCATTTAAAAGTGCAAAAGCATTAATGATATTAACACGATCTCCTAAATCCTGTTGCAAAATTTGTTTTACAATTGAGCGTGTAATTAAGTCAGTTTCCTGTTTAGCGACATCACCATTAAAAGTCACCTTGATTTCTCTCGGTGCACCTTCAATTAATTGAATTGCTAATTCACCAGATAACTCACCTATTTCAATCCATTGTTGTGTTATTTCATCTATATCATTGAAACTAATTTTTGGCGCATTGACTGCGTGTGTTACATTACCGTTTTCCAGTATATCTATAATTTCTTCTGACACTGATACTGCAACTTTCTCTTGAGCCTCAATAGTTGATGCACCTAAGTGTGGCGTAACAATGATTTTTTCATGCTCTATTAATGGTGAATCGGTAGGGGGTTCATGTTCAAATACGTCTAATGCAGCACGTGCAATCTGATTATTATCTAGTGCATTTAATAAATCATCTTCATTGATAATACCGCCTCTTGCGACGTTAATAATTTGCAATGTTGGTTTTGCTTTTGAAAAGAAATCAGCATTTACAATACCTTTTGTTTTAGGTGTTAATGGCGTATGAACTGTTACAAAATCAGCTTGTCTAGCTATTTCATCTATAGTAGCAAGTTTAACGCCTAATTGCTGTGCTTTATCTTCCGTAAGATAAGGGTCATAAGCTAACACTTTCATACCGAAACTTTGAAGTCGTTGTGCTACACCAATACCTATTCGTCCTGCACCTATGACACCTATTGTTTTTTGATAAAGTTCGACACCCTTAAACGCTTTTCTATTCCATTCCTTATTTTTTAAAGATGCATGCGCTTGAGGAATATTTCTAGCCATCGCTAAAATCATAGCTACTGAATGTTCAGTTGCAGAAATAGTATTACCATCAGGTGCATTAATAACTAAAATACCTTGGAGAGTAGCAGCTTCAATATCAATATTGTCAACGCCAACACCAGCACGTGCGATAACTTTCAATTTATTAGCCTTTTCAATGACTTGTTGAGTCACTTGCGTCTGACTACGAACAATTAAACCCTCGTAATTACCTATAATATCTAATAATGATTGTTCATCCAAATCAGTTTTAATATCGACGTTAAAATCTGAATGGTTTAATAAACTTTGTAATCCATCTGTTGAAATAGGGTCTGACACTAGAATATTATGCTTCACTATGAATCACCTCTGAAAATTTTGTTAAGCCTTTACCAATATAATTCGTTTGACGGTAATCTGTAAGTATAATCTCTAAAGCACTTATCACTGAGAGTATATCGAAAGGTGAGACTTTACCCATATGTCCGATACGTAAAATTTTTCCTTTCAATTTACCTTGACCACCAGCGATTGTAATATTAAATCTTGTTTTTAAAGTTGATTTAATATGAGTTAATTCATCTTTGGATGTTGGTATGAACGATGTTACCGTTGGGGAAGCGAAATCATCTTCTACTAGAAGTTCCAAATCTAATGCATTTAAAGCTGATCTTAGACCGTCTCTAATAATATAGTGACGTTTAATGGTATTTTCAAACCCTTCAGAATGAATTAATTCGGCATAAGCGTTTACAGCTCTAAATAACCCGACATTTGGTGTAAAAGGAGTAGAATCTTGTTGAAGTGAGTCAAAGTATTTATTTAAATTTAAGTAAAAACGTGGTGTAGTCACTTCTTTGAAACGTTTCAACGCACGATCATTATAAGCAACGAATGCTAGTCCGGGTGGCAACATAATTGCTTTTTGACTTCCAGAAACTAACACATCTATGTAGTCACGCTCTAAATTAACATCTACAGCACCAATACAACTCACACCGTCTACAACAAAGTAGATATCTTGATCGAATGTTTTCAGTGCTTTACCAAGTTCACCTACAGGATGTAAGACAGCTGTTGACGTTTCGCAGAATTGAGTAAATACAGCACTGATTTGATGATTTAAATTGTCAAGATATGTTATGAATTCTTTAACATCAATGGGTTGACCCCATTCCACATTATATATGTGTACATTTTCATAGTATGTCTCAGCAATTTGTTTAAAACGATTGCCAAAGGCGCCTGACACTATAACAACAAAATGATCATCAGGATTAACTATATTTAACATACTTGCTTCTAAGACACTAGTACCACTTGATGTTAAAATCATAACTTCATTTTCTGTACCAAAAATGGGTTTTAAATTGTTAAATGCTTTTTTAGCTATAGATTCAAAATCTGGTGAACGGTGACCAACCATAGGTAAACCTAAAGCATGATTGATTTCCTTTGGAACTGGAGTAGGTCCTGGTGTTAATAAAAGTGGTTCATAATAATTCATTAAATTTCCTCCCACGGTATAAGATTTAATCATTTTACCAAATATTCTGATAATTTAAAAGAGCAATCACCATGTTTATATGAGATTCATGGTGAAACTAGCGCAATTTTAACAATTATTGAATTGACGCTTGAATTTTAATTTCTACATTATTACGTATAGAATTCGAAATCATACAATTATTATCAGCTATTTCTAATAATTTAGGAAGTCGTTTCTCAAGATTTGCTTTGTCTTCCGCAGTCACTGAAATTTTAGGATAATGTGTTATTGTAGCCATTTTAAACTTACCATTCTCGAATAGGGCAGTACCCACTGAATCATTTATCAGATTGATGTCGGTAAATTTTGCTCTTTCTAATGTTGCTGCTAATGAGATGATATAACAAGACGATGCTGCTGATACTAATAATTCATCAGGATTTGTACCTACTCCATTACCACCAAGCGGTGCAGGTATAGAAATTTGTTCAGAAATAATGTCTCCATTAACAGTTCCAACTTCTTCTCTTCCACCACGCCATTCTGTTTGTACTTTAAAATCATGCTTAACCATTTATGTTTAACCTCCACTTATAATATGGTAATTTAAGTGTAGTTTAAAGTGTGACATAATTAAAGAAAGGTGACTTTTTATGAAAATTAATAAACCTAATCAAGCATTTCAAATAGTTGCTCATCGTGGTTTATCTAATCAATTTCCAGAAAATACTCTTGTTGGTTTTAAGGCGGCTTTAATGCAACATGTTGATATGTTAGAAATAGATGTACATTTCAGCAAAGACAATCATTTAGTTGTTATACATGATGACACTATTAATCGAACTTCGAATGGTGAAGGAAAAGTAAAAGACTATACACTTGAAGAATTGTTAACATTTGATTTTGGAGTAAAACATGATAAATCTTTTCAAAATACTAAGATTTCAACATTTGAAGAGGTGTTATCCTTAATTAAAAATTTTTCAAAAAAGTTACTTATTGAGATTAAAGTTCCACATCAATATCCCGGAATAGAAGAAGCTGTATTAAATGCTTTAGAAATATATAAAGTTCCTAAACATAAGGCAATCATTCAATCTTTTGATGAAGATTGTATGAAACGTTTAAACTCATTGGATAGTGAGTATCAATTAGGGTTGCTTATTAGTAGAAAGAAATATTGGTATAAATCTCCAAATTTTGAAGAAATATCTGATTATGCAAATTTTATTAATCCTAATTACAAATTAGTTAATTCTAAATTTATAAAAAATGCACATAGTCAATCATTGAAGGTTATTCCATATACTGTGAATAAACCGAAAGATGTTAAAAAACTTATAAACCTTGGCGTAGATGGCATTATTTCTGATTTACCAGAGGATATCTTTAGAATATAAAATCATTTTGATCATCTATGATATAAAAAAAACCACCCATTCCATAAGAAAGGGTGGTTGTTCATTATCATGAACTTATCTTGAGTAGTACTCAACGATTAATTGTTCATTAATTTCAGCTGGTAATTCGCTACGTTCAGGGAAGCGTACGAAAGTACCTTTTAAGCTATCTGCATCAAAGTCTAAGTATTCTGGTACGAAATTATTAATTTCAACAGATTCTTTGATGATGTCTAAGTTTTGTGATTTTTCACGTACAGTGATAACTTGACCAGGTTTTAATGAATATGATGGAATATCAACACGACGACCATCAACTTCAACGTGACCGTGACCAACTAATTGACGTGCTTGACGACGAGTACGAGCTAAACCTAATGAATAAACAACTGCGTCTAAACGACTAGCTAGTAAAATCATGAAGTTTTCACCATGTACACCGTGTTGTTTACCAGCGATGTCAAATGTGTTACGGAATTGTCTTTCAGTCATTCCATATAAATAACGTAATTTTTGTTTTTCACGTAATTGTAAACCATATTCTGATAATTTTTTACGTTGGTTTGGACCATGTTGTCCTGGTGCGTAAGGACGTTTTTCTAATTCTTTACCAGTACCGCTTAATGAGATACCTAAACGACGAGATTTTTTCCAGTTTGAACCTCTGAATCGAGCCATATTAAGACTCCTCCTTTTTCTTTTTTGTTGTTATGAATAAACAAAAAAGAGTGTTGCATGCCCAATAGGATATGTTGTTTTATGTGTCTTCACCTTATAGCGTCAGTTACGCGACACGTCCTCATCGGGAACAACATAGAGCTTATTGATATGCAACTGCTATTTTCGTTAATTCACACAAAGTTCATTGTAACAGTATTTTACAAAGTGTCAATACTTTTTAGTTATTTAGTTAGCTGTTTTTCAAGAACTTTGACAATAACTTCTAAACCTTCCTTATCTTCATTAGTAAATCGATCTGCGATAGGTGCATCAATATCTAGAACCCCAATTATTTCATCATTGACATGAATTGGAATTACTATTTCTGATTTACTGTTTGCATCGCAGGCAATGTGTCCTGGGAACGCGTGTACATCTTTAACTAACTGAGTTTTATCTTCTGCAACTGCAGTACCACAGACACCTTTGCCAATTGCAATATGAACGCAAGCTGGATGACCTTGAAAGGGTCCAAGAATTAGTTCTTCATTTTCAATTAGATAAAAACCAACCCAATTAATTTGATCTAAATTATCATTTAATATAGCTGATGTATTGCTTAGAATTGCGATAAGGTTCTGTTCGTCTTCGATTAAACTTTGAAGCTGTTTCGTTAATAAATTATAATTTGTTTCTTTTATTAATGGCATATGCTTACCTCATTTTGTTATTTTTAATAAAAGTATAAATGGAAAAATTTATTCTATCAATTCATTCATTTACTATTTTAATGAAAGCGGTATTTGCGTTATAATAATGATAATATAGGAGGAGAATGAGATGGTTTTATACACAATATTAGCAATAATTATCATTGTTTTAATCATTGTAGGAATCATGTTTTATTTACGTTCTAACAAACGAAAAATTGTTGAAGAAGCTGAAGAACGTAAGTTGAAAGTTCAAAGATTACCTTTTGAAGAAAATTTAAAACAACTTTCTGAATTAAATTTAAAAGGTGAAACTAGAACAAAATATGATGCTTTTAAGAGAGACACCTTAGACTATACAAATAACTATTTAGCACCCGTAGAGGAAAAAATCCACGATGCTGAAATTCAACTTGATAAGTTTCAATTTTCTGGAGCTCAAAGTGACATTGACGATGCACATGAATTAATGGATAAATATGAAGCTGGGTATCAACAACAAGTTGAAGATATTAATGAAATTGTTTCTTTACATAAGGAAAATGAACAAGTTTATGAAAAGTGCAAGACTAATTATCGAGAAATGAAGCGTGATGTGTTAGCTAACAGACATCAGTTTGGCGATGCAGCTTCACCACTTGAAAAAAGAATTGAATCATTTGAGCCAGAACTTGTACAGTATGAAGAACTTAAAGAAGAAGGTAATTACGTTCAAGCACACAACCACATTATGGGTCTAAATGAATCTATGAATGAAGTCCAAAAGTATATGGATGAAATTCCAGAATTAATTAGAGAAGCCCAAAAAGAACTACCTGGACAATTTCAAGATTTGAAATATGGTTGTCGTGACTTAAAGATGAACGGTTATGATCTAGATCACGTTAAAATCGATGGTACGCTACAAAGCTTAAAGACAGAGTTGAATTTTGTAGAACCTATGATCAGTCGTCTTGAGTTAGATAATGCAAACGATAAACTTGAACAAATTAATGATAAGCTTGATGAAATGTATGATTTGATTGAGCATGAAGTTAAAGCTAAAAATGAAGTGGAAGAAACTAAAGAACAAATTACTGATGAATTGTTCAAAGCACGTGAGATGAATTACACATTACGTACAGAAATTGACTATATTCGTGAGAATTATTTCATTAATGAAAGTGATGTTCATAGCATTAGACAACATGAGAACGAAATTCAAAATTTAGTAGCAGTTTATGATGAAATTCTTAAAGAAATGGCTAAATCTGCTGTACGTTATAGCGAAGTTAAAGACAACTTAGAATATTTAGACGATCACGTTAAAGTAATTAATGAGAATCAAGAAAAATTACAAAATCATCTTATTCAATTGAGAGAAGATGAAGCTGAGGCAGAAGATAATCTTTTAAGAATTCAATCTAAAAAAGAAGAAGTTTATCGCCGACTTTTAGCTTCAAATTTAACAAGTGTACCTGAAAGATTCATTATTATGAAAAATGAAATTGACCATGAAGTTCGTGAAACGAATGATCAATTTAGTGAACGTCCAATTCACGTTAAACAACTTAAAGATAAAGTTGTCAAAATTGTTATTCAAATGAATACTTTTGAAGATGAAGCAAATGATGTATTGGTAAATGCCGTATACGCAGAACGTTTAATTCAATATGGTAACCGTTATCGTAAAGATCATAATAATGTAGATAAGAGTTTAAACGAAGCAGAACGCTTGTTTAAAAATAATCGTTACAAACGATCAATTGAAATTTCAGAACAAGCACTTGAAAGTGTAGAACCTGGAATTACTAAATATATTGAAGATGAAGTAGCCAAAGGTTAATTTCGCTTGTCTTATTGACAATAAAAATTTATAGCTTTGGTAAGTAATAAATGTTAGGTTAAAGCAAATAAATAGTAGTCTATTTTGAGGTGGGACCATGAATTCATAATGAATTCTGTCCCATCTTTTTTGATTTGTTTAAAGTTATAGTAAGTTATTGAATTCAAGGGGAGTTACTTAAATTCAGAACGCTTAATAAATAATGCTAAATAAGTTTTCAACTCAAAATCATTTAATTTGAGTCCGACGCCTTTTATTTTTATTTAAAAATAGTATAATGCTTTAGTATCTATTTTTGAAAAATATGTCTATAAAAGATAAATTTACTAAGGGTAAATAAATAATTTAATAGAGAATGAAAGAGAGTGTTTTAAGTGATCTATTTTGATAATGCAGCCACTACAAAGCCTCATAAAGATGTACTCGATTCATTTAATAAAGTAAATGAAACTGTTTATTTCAATCCAAATAGTCCTCATAAGTGGGGGTTGCAAGCGGAGAAGGTGCTTCTACAAGCAAAGGAGTGTATATCTTCAATGCTATCTATAGGACAAAATACAGATGTTATTTTCACAAGTGGTGCCACTGAATCGAATAATATAGCTTTAAAAGGTATTGCTTATCGTAAAAAGCAATTTGCAAATGAAATTATTACTTCCGTTTTAGAACATCCATCTGTCTTAGAAGTTATGAGATATTTAGAAGAAGATGGGTTTGTATTAAAATATGTTGATGTTAATGCGGATGGCCGTGTTGATATTGAACATTTAGCTTCATTGATGAATGATAAGGTCGGCCTTGTTTCTTGTATGTATGTGAATAATATTATGGGACAAATTCAACCTATTGATGAAATAGTGAACATATTAAAAGAATATCCTAAAGCACATTTACACGTTGATGCAGTTCAAGCTTTGGGAAAGATAACAATGAACCTTGAAGGTGTTAATAGTGTAAGCTTTAGTGGCCATAAATTTAATGGACTTAAAGGACAAGGTCTCCTATTAATTGACAATAAAGATAAATTAGAGCCTATTGTTCATGGCGGAGGACAAGAATACGGCGTAAGAAGTGGAACAGTGAACTTGCCGATGAATGTGTCACTAGTGAAAGCAATAACTTTAGCAATGGATAATTTAAATGAACGTAATCAACGATTAAGTGATTACAACCATGAATTACGTGAATTTTTAAAAGAGTTTAGAGGTGTATATATCAATTCTCCTATGGATTGTGCACCGCAAATATTAAATATTGCGTTTCCAGGTGTGAAAGGTGAGGTCTTAGTTAATGCATTTTCTAAAATGGATATCATGGTTTCAACTACAAGCGCTTGCTCATCTAAAAGAGGGAAACTAAATGAAGTTTTAATGTCAATGGGACTTCCTGATAATAAAATTGAAGGAAGTATTAGATTATCCTTAGGAGATATGACTACTCAAGAAGATATTGATCAATTTAAAGTGAAATTTGGAACAATATACAAAGAAATTAAGGAGTTGTTAAAGTAAATGGAGTTTGATCATTTATTAGTTAGATATGGTGAACTGACTTTAAAAGGAACAAATCGGAAAAAGTTTGTAAATGCTTTGAAAGATAACGTCATTAAGTCTTTACAAACTATAGAAGGAACGCATGTTAAAGGTAAGAGAGATAGAATGTATATCTCATTAACTGAAGAAGCGGATGCACAAGAGGTAATCAATCGCTTAACTAAAATATTTGGTATTAAATCTATTAGTCCTGTTCATAAAACATCTCAAGAATTAGATGAAATAAAAAAATTATGTGTTGATTTAGCTCAAGATTTTAAACCGGGAGAGACATTCAAAATTGATGTTAAACGTGTAGATAAGTCATTTCCAATGGACACATATGCTTTACAACGTGAACTTGGAGGTGCGATTTTACAAGCAACTGAAGATATATCGGTTGATGTGAAACAACCGGGTTATAACGTAAGAGTTGAAGTAAGAATGGATGGTGTGTATGTATTCACACAAATTTATGAAGGTGCTGGAGGTTTACCAGTTGGCACTGGCGGTAAAACACTCTTAATGTTGTCAGGAGGCATTGACTCTCCAGTAGCTGGAATGGAAATTATGAAACGTGGTGTTTATATAGAAGCGATTCATTTCCATAGTCCACCTTTCACTAGTGAAAAAGCTAAAGATAAAGTGATTGAACTTACACGTATCCTCTCTGAAAGAGTGGGACCAATAAAATTGCATATAGTGCCATTTACAGAATTACAAAAACAAATAAATAAAGTAGTTCATCCTAGATACACAATGACATCTACACGTCGCATGATGTTACGTGTAGCGGATATTGTATTAGAAAAAGTTGGGGCTAATGCGATTGTTAACGGTGAAAATTTAGGACAAGTGGCAAGTCAAACATTAAAGAGTATGTACGCAATTAATGATGTGACTTCTACTCCGATTTTAAGACCACTTGTTTCGCTTGATAAGGAAGATATTGTCAAGAAAGCACGAGAGATTGGTACATTTGATGTTTCGATTCAACCTTATGAAGACTGTTGTACTATTTTCACTCCTAAAAATCCTGTAACTGAACCAGATTTTGATAAAGTAATTAAATATGAAAGTGTATTTAACTTCGATGAAATGGTTCAACGTGCAGCAGATAATATTGAAACATTAACGATTAACAAAGATTATAAGAGCGAAAAAGACCAAAACACTGATGCATTAATTGATGAGTTATTCTAAAATAGAGTAATCAAGTATTAAAAACAAAGGGGATATGCATCATGGAGATAACGCTAAATATTATATTGATTATTATAGCATTTGGATTTTTAGCTGCTTTTATCGATGCAGTAGTAGGTGGTGGTGGCCTAATTTCAACACCAGCTCTATTAGCTATAGGAATGCCACCTTCATTGGCGCTTGGTACTAACAAATTAGCCAGTTCATTTGGATCGCTTACAAGTGCAATTAAGTTTATACGTTCAGGCAAAGTAGATTTAAATATTGTACTTAAGTTATTTCCATTTGTGTTTATATTTGCAGCAGGCGGTGCTAGTTTAGCTACTATGTTGCCTGCACAAGTTTTAAAGCTTTTAATTATCATTATATTGAGCCTTGTACTGATATATACAATTATGAAAAAAGATTGGGGAAATGTGCGCACATTTTCTAAGCTAACAATTGGTAAAGCTATCATTTTTGTATCATTAATGTTAATGATTGGCTTTTATGATGGTTTCTTAGGTGGAGGCACTGGCTCTTTTATGTTATTTGTTTTGCTTATGTTTGGATTTGATTTTTTAAGTGCAACAGGTAATGCGAAAGTCTTAAATTTTGCTTCTAATTTAGGTGCATTAGTTCTGTTTATTATCTTAGGTCAGGTTGATTTTGTGTATGGCTTAATTATGGCTGTAAGTATGATAATTGGTTCATATGTAGGTGCACAATTTGCCATAAGCAAAGGTGTTGGTTATGTAAAGATACTTTTTATCATCGTTACAGCAGTTCTAATTTTGAAAAACACATATGACTACATTTTACAACTGCTTCAACATTAGATATGCTTCAGTTTTAAATGATTGATTTAAGTTTTACGACTGTCGTATGATAACAATATAATGATAAATACTATAGGAGGTCATTTCATCATGCCACAAATTACTTTTAAAAATAATCCAGTTCATTTAGCTGGTTCTGAAGTATCAGAAGGGCAACATGCTCCTGACTTTAAAGTATTAGATAACGATTTAAATGAAGTTAGTTTAGAAAATTATAAAGGTCAAAAGAAATTAATCAGCGTTGTACCTTCTATTGATACAGGTGTGTGTGACCAACAAACTCGTAAATTTAATGAAGAAGCGGCGCAAGAAGACGGTGTTGTTTTAACTATTTCTGCAGATTTACCATTTGCTCAAAAAAGATGGTGTGCATCAAATGGTTTAGATAACGTTATTACTTTAAGTGACCATAAAGACTTATCATTCGGTCAACAATATGGTGTCGTTATGGAAGAGTTAAGATTATTAGCTCGTTCTGTTTTTGTATTAGATAGCAATGACAAAGTTGTATATAAAGAATTAGTTAGTGAAGGTACTGATTTCCCTAATTTTGATGCTGCATTAGAAGCATATCGCAACATTTAATATCAATTTTAGATGATAGATATAACGTAAAAGTGTCCATATTTATTTCAGAAATGCTACTTTAAATTAGCGTTGATTATTTTGAAGAAATAAACCGAATGGACACTTTTTTAATGGAGAGGATTAAGTTTATGAGTGAAGAACAAACAATCATGGAAAAGCTTTTCAAAACATTAGATGAAAAAGCTAAAGCTTTAAATGAACAAAACGGTCAAAGTTTTATTGAGAATTTAGGATTAGCAATGGAAGATGTTTATAGTAATAAACGTGAATTATTAGAACAAACCACATTACAAGATCGTAGAAAAGCATTTCAGTTCGCTTATTTAAGTTTAATGCAAGAAGAAACAATTCAAGCCAATCACCAAATAACACCCGATTCTATAGGTTTAATTCTCGGATTTTTAGTTCAAAAATTTACTGAAAACAACGAAGAATTACATGTTGTAGATATCGCTAGTGGTGCAGGCCATTTAAGTGCATCTGTTAATGAAGTGCTTAAGGATACTACAATAATGCATCATCTTATTGAAGTTGATCCGGTACTTTCAAGAGTTAGTGTACATTTAGCAAATTTCTTGGAGATACCGTTTGATGTTTATCCTCAAGATGCAATTATGCCGTTACCTTTAGAAGAAGCGGATATAGTTATTGGTGATTTACCGATAGGATATTATCCTCTAGATGAACGAAGTCATGAAATGCAATTAGGATTTAAAGAAGGGCATAGCTATTCTCACTATTTACTAATTGAACAAGCAATTACTGCTTTGAAACAATCTGGTTTCGCATTTTTAGTAGTTCCAAGTAATATTTTTGAAGATGAAAATGTAAAACAGTTGGAAAATTTCATTGCTACAGAAACAGAAATGCAAGCATTTCTAAATTTACCTAAGACGTTATTTAAGAACGAAAATGCGCGTAAATCAATATTGATTTTACAAAAAAAAAAATCGAATGAGACTAAGCCAGTTGAAGTGTTATTAGCAAATATTCCTGATTTTAAAAATCCTAATCAATTCCAAGGATTTATTGGTGAATTAAATACTTGGATGAAAGACAATCATCCTCAAAAATAAACTGTGATATTCTTGAATTATGTCTGTATTAATGGTTAAATAAATATGGATATTAATTAATAAATTGGAGGACAATAATATATGTCTAGTTTAGTTTTAGCGATTAACGCTGGTAGTTCTTCTTTAAAATTTCAACTAATAAGAATGCCTGAAGAAACTCTAGTAACAAAAGGTTTAATCGAACGTATCGGTATTAAAGATTCAATCTTCACAATTGAAGTGAATGGTGAAAAAATTAAAGATGTTAAAGATATCAAGGATCATGAAGAAGCAATTAACATCATGTTAGACAGTTTCAAACAACATGGCATCATTGATGACATTAATGATATTGCTGGTACAGGACAACGTGTTGTGCACGGTGGTGAGTTATTCCCAACGTCTGCATTAGTTACAGATAAAGTGGAAGAACAAATTGAGTCATTAAGTGAATTAGCACCATTGCATAACCCTGCTAACTTAATGGGTATCCGTGCATTCAGAAAATTATTACCAAACATTCCTCATGTAGCAGTGTTTGATACTTCATTCCACCAATCAATGCCAGAACAATCATATTTATATAGCTTACCTTACCAATACTATAAAGATTATGGTATTCGCAAATATGGTTTCCATGGTACAAGTCACAAATATGTATCACAACGTGCTGCTGAAATCATGAATAAACCAATTGAAGAGTTACGCATTATCTCTTGTCATATTGGTAATGGTGCATCAATTGCTGCCATCGATGGTGGTGAATCAATCGATACATCAATGGGATTCACTCCATTAGCAGGTGTTACAATGGGTACACGTTCAGGTAATATCGACCCTGCATTAATTCCTTTCATTATGCAAAAGACTGGTCAAAACGCCGAAGAAGTTCTTAATGTATTAAACAAAGAATCAGGTCTACTTGGTATTTCAGGTACATCAAGTGACTTACGTGACCTTGAAAGTAATGCAGAAGAAGGTAAAGAACGTGCACAATTAGCACTAGACGTATTTGCTTCAAGAATTCATAAATATATTGGTTCTTATGCTACAAGAATGCATGGCGTGGATGTCATTGTATTTACAGCTGGTGTAGGAGAAAACTCTTCAACAGTACGTGCTAAAGTATTAGAAGGCTTAGAATTCATGGGCATCTATTGGGATCCTAAGAAAAATGAAGCAATCCGTGGTGAAGAAGGATTTATCAATTACCCACACTCACCAGTTAAAGTTATTGTTATTCCAACAAATGAAGAAGTTATGATTGCTAGAGATACAGTTAAATTTGGCGAATTATAATCGATAGTAGGGTGAATAAAAAAGCACAAAAATGATTGTTGTTTTAAACATCATTTTTGTGCTTTTCCTATTATATTATATGCAAGATTCATTGTTAATATTCAGTATGATTAATCTTTAGTAATAATTTTGAAGTCATATACTTTAACTTAGACTTCATGTAGTACGTTTATGTTAATTATTACTCTCTATAATATATATCACCTTGAATTTCTTTGTCATACCTTTTTTCTAGGAGACCATTTGAATCAAATGAGAAATAAAATGTATCAATATTGTTGTTCACATCTATAAAATCCACCTCAGCAAACTTGCCATCATACTTTGTGACTTGATACTTTAATAATTCTTTTCTTCCTAATACTTCTCTTTTTAATTCTCCGTTAGATCTAAATTCTAGATATGAACCATATACTGTGAAATACTTACCGACTAATTTCTTTTTAAATTTTTCTTCTTCTGATATTTTTGGTTTTGTGATAGTATTAATAATATTTTGGCTACACCCAGAAACAATTAATGAAATGCAAATAATTGTAAATACAAGTAATAAGATTTTTTTCATAAGTTTACTCCTTAAATAATTTAAAAATATTTTATAAAACTTATTAAAATATATAAAGAGTTAAAAAATCTATTTTTTGGATATAAGTAACTAAAGAAAACTAATGTTGCATGGATATAAAATAAAAAAGAGATAGAGTATTATACTCTATCTCCATAAATATTTACCTTGAGTGTGATATAACTTTTATGAATATTGTTTTCTAAATTCTGGAGTCGCAACTTCAGGTTGGAAATCTTCAGGAATTTCTTCTGTACGTACTACTAATACATCACATGGTGCGTGACGTACAATTGCTTCAGATACAGAACCGACAATAAATCTTTCAACGGCATTTAAACCTGAAGTACCACACATAATTAAATCTACACCTAATTCACTTGCTAATTTTTTAGGGATAATTGCTTTAGGAGAACCAAATTCTAAACGAGTTTCAACGTTAGTTACTCCAGCACGCGTTGCAACTTCTTGATAACCTTTTAATAATTCTTCAGAGAAACTTCTAGACTTCTCAGTGAATTGTGCATCGTATACTTCATAAGAAGAATACGTTCTTGAATCGATAATGTTCACTATAGTTAATTTAGCGTCATTACGTTTAGCTACGTCTACTGCTTTGTTGAAAGCCCACTCAGCTTCGTGTGAACCATCAACTGCGATTAAAATGTTTTTGTATGTTAACATCTTAATAACCCCCTTAGCTTTTCTTACTTATATATTACCACAAATTTCAGAATTTTTACTCTTTATATTTTAACAATAATGTGTACTTTTTCTGATTGCGCTTTCATTGGTTTAGCGTTACGATAGTGATGGAGGTGGATGGAATGAAAATTGGTATTCCAAAAGAGATAAAAAATAACGAAAACAGAGTTGGTTTGTCACCAAGTGGTGTACATGCATTAGTTGAGCAAGGACATACAGTACTTGTTGAGAAAGATGCTGGTTTAGGTTCATTCTTTGAAGATAAAGATTACAAAGATGCAGGTGCTGACATTGTATCTGAACAGTCATCTGTATGGGATGTAGAAATGGTTATTAAAGTTAAAGAACCATTGGAAGAAGAGTATAAATATTTCAAAGAAGGACTCATCTTATTTACATACCTACATCTTGCTAATGAAGAAAAATTAACTCAAGCGTTAGTTGATAATAAAGTCGTAGGTATTGCCTATGAAACGGTTCAATTACCTGACCGTTCATTACCATTATTAACACCAATGAGTGAAGTTGCAGGACGTATGTCTGCTCAAGTTGGCTCACAATTCCTACAAAAATTTAACGGTGGAATGGGTATTTTACTTGGAGGCGTTCCTGGAGTACCAAAAGGTAAAGTATCTATCATCGGTGGCGGTCAAGCTGGTACAAATGCGGCTAAAATCGCACTAGGTTTAGGTGCTAATGTTACAATCTTAGATGTAAACCCTAAACGATTAGCTGAATTAGATGATTTATTTGATGGCCGTGTGAACACAATTATGTCTAACCCATTAAATATTGAAAATGCAGTTAAAGAAAGTGATTTAGTTATTGGTGCCGTATTAATCCCTGGTGCAAAAGCACCTAGCTTGGTAACTGAAGATATGATTAAACAAATGAAAGATGGTTCAGTGATTGTTGATATCGCTATTGACCAAGGTGGTATTTTTGAGACTACAGATAAAATTACGACACACGATGATCCAACATATGTAAAACATGGTGTTGTTCACTATGCAGTTGCGAATATGCCAGGTGCAGTACCTCGTACATCTACAATTGCATTAAATAATGCAACATTACCTTATGCGCAATTATTAGCAAGTAAGGGTTACCGTGAAGCATTCAAAGCTAACCACGCATTATCTTTAGGTTTAAATACGTACAAAGGTCATGTAACTCACAAAGGTGTAGCTGAAGCGTTCGGTTTAGAATATACATCTGTTGAAGATGCATTAAAAGAAGATTAATAATTGATTTAATATAAATAATCCAGTTGAGTGCATAGTTTTTTACTATAAACTCAACTGGATTTTTAATTTTTATTTATCATAGTGTGTTAGTATTTCATAACCATTTTCAGTTACTAAAATATCATCTTCAATACGAACGCCAGCAACATTTGGTACATATATACCAGGTTCTATCGTAATAACCATTCCCGCTTCAAGTAGGTTTGAATTTGTACTTGAAACATCTTGATATTCATGTTCTTCTAAACCAAGGCCATGTCCTAATCTGTGAGGGAAATAATCACCGTATCCAGCATCACTTATAATGTCTCTAGCGATTTTATCAATTTCTTGTAAAGGGACGCCTGCTTTAATTGCCTCAATTGCATTGGTTTCTGCTTCTAAAACAATATTATAAATTGTTTGAGCTTCTTCAGAAGGGGTTCCGAATTTTACTGTACGTGTCATATCGCTACAATAATGATTATATATAACCCCTAAATCAAATAATACATATTCATCTTTAACAAGTTTTCTTTCTCCTGGTGTCCCGTGAGGTGATGCAGCGTGATCTCCAAATAATACCATTGTGTCAAAACTCATCTCACTAACACCAAATTTTTTGATTTCATTTTCAATATGATTGACTACTTCACGTTCTGTTACACCAACTTTAAGGAATTCGGTACCAATTTCGATGCATTTGTCAGCGAGTTTTGCCGCTTCGCGAATATTTTCAATTTCGGATTCGTTTTTAATATTACGTAATTCTTTAATTGTTTGATCAATATCGCCATAGTGCTGAACACCAAAGTTTTGAGTTAACTCGCGTTGACGTTTTACTGTTAAGTGTTCACTTTCAATCAATAACTTATTAAAAGATAACGGATCAATTTCAAAAGGATTCTCAGTATCTAAGTAGCCAATGATTTTTCCTTCAAATGGAGAATTCTTAACTTCTTCAACTTCCATCTTTGGACAATATAAGGTTTGATCTCCATTTGCTGTAATTAATAGTGCAAATAGTCTCTTATGAGGTTCGCTTCTATACCCAGTGAAGTAGAATACATTGAGAGGAGTTGTTATCCATGCAGCGTCAGCTTGTTCATGTTGTAATTGTTTAGTTATTTTTTCGATTTTACTCATTCAATCATCTCCATTAAGTATTTATGTTAATTTTACGTCTAATCAGCTTAGAATTCAAAATTATTTAATGCAATAAGCGATTATTTTAGTTTCATGTTATATCTTTAATAGCTAGGGTATAATTATAATAATCAAGCAATAGGAGGCTATAATTATGAAACTTTCTTTTCATGGGCAATCAACGATTTATTTTGAAGGTAATGGTAAAAAAGTAATTGTAGATCCATTTATTTCGGGTAATGACAAATGTGATTTAGATGAACAAACATTAGATGTAGACTATATTATTTTAACTCATGGTCATGCCGATCACTTTGGCGATGTAGTTGAGTTAGCAAATCGTAATCACGCAACTGTTATAGGTTCTGCTGAATTACAAGGGTATTTAAGTACTTATCACGGTGTAGAAGATGTTCATGGTATGAATATCGGTGGCAAAGCTAAATTTGATTTTGGTAGCGTTAAATATGTTCAAGCTTTCCATAGTTCAAGTTTCACACATGAAGATGGTATCCCTGTTTACTTAGGCATGCCAATGGGACTTATATTAGAAGTTGAAGGTAAAACGATTTATCACATGGGTGATACAGGATTGTTTAGTGATATGAAATTAATTGTTGAAAGACACCCTGTTGATGTATGTTTTGTTCCAATTGGAGATAACTTTACTATGGGTATTGATGATGCAAGTTATGCAATTAATGAATTTGTTAAACCTAAGATTTCGGTTCCAGTTCATTACAATACTTTCCCATTAATTGAACAAGATCCACAGCAATTTAAGGATGCAGTGCATGAAGGTGAAGTACAAATATTAGAACCTGGTGAGTCTGTATCATTTTAATAAATGTAAATATAAATGAAGTAATTAATTAGTTTAATGAAATAAATAAGCACAAAGGTGATTTATACATGAACAATCATCTTTGTGCTATTATTTTGACGCATCTTTTGAAATTGTACTAACTATTTTACAATCAATACAGGGATGGTAGCACGTTTAGCTACTTTGTGACTTACGCTGCCTAATACGAATTTTTTCTGAGATTCAGCTTTACGGTTACTTAATACGACGATTTCATATTTACCACTATTAGCGTGTTTCACTAATTCGTCCTTAGGGTTACCACGCACGATGATTTGATCATAATCAATGCCGTAGTCTTCTAAAGTAGTTCGTGTTTTTTCTAGCAATTGACTACGTTTTTCAGTCAATTCATTAATATGCGTACCAGCTTTAATTGATGCTTGTGCATCCTGTTCACCAATCGCATTTAAAATAGTTACTACGGTATCTGGACCTGCTAATTTTGATACTTCCTTCAACGCTTTCTCATTTTTTAATTGAGTATCTACACCTAATAAAATATTTTTATACATAGGTCATCCCTCCTCATAAACAATTATATATAAAATATTTTAATTTTACCAATGTATATAATTAAAATAATTAAAGATTTAATTAACATAACTTGATTTATTAATTAATAAAAAATCAAACTGATGAAGCGTTTTTAAAACTAATTAATTTACATTTTCTAAATCGATTTTTTATGATTAAAAAGTTATAATAAATAAAACACTGTACATTATAAAGAGGTATTATCAATGACTAAACATGAACAAATCATAGCATACATAGAATCGTTAAATGTTGGCCAAAAAATTTCTGTCAGGAAAGTTGCCAAAGTAATGAAAGTATCTGATGGGACGGCATATAGAGCTATAAAAGATGCCGGACAACTTGGGTTAGTAACTACCATTGATAGAGTAGGTACAGTACGTATTGATAAAAAGAATCGTGAGGAGATTGAGAACCTTACGTTTAAAGAAATTTTAAAAATCATTGATGGAGATATCATTGGTGGTAAAAATGGATTAACAAAAAGTGTTTCAAAATTTGCGATAGGTGCAATGGAACTTAAAGATGTGGTTAAATATTTAAGTCATCATACATTGTTAATCGTAGGTAATAGGCCCGATGTTCAGTTAGAAGCGTTAAAAAGAGGTAGTGGCGTACTTATTACTGGAGGTTTTAAAACAACACAAAAAATTATTGATTATGCTAATAATCATGATTTACCAATCCTGTCTTCAAATTATGATACATTTCTTGTAGCCAATATTATTAATAGAGCAATGTATAATCAAATGATTAGAAAAGAAATTTTAATAGTTGAAGATATAGTGAAACCAATTAACGATATGACGGTTATATTTGATGAAATGGGTATTGAAGATTATAAATCACGTGCCAAAGTTACAGGTCATTCAAGGTTTCCAGTTGTAGATAAAGATTGGCGATTAGTTGGGATCGTTACGAGTAAGGAAGTCATTCAAATGAACTCGGATGATACCATTGCTAAAGTAATGACGAAACGTCCTATCAATGTTGAATTAAATACAACGGTAGCGAGTTGTGCTCACATTATGATTTGGGAAGGAATTGAGATATTACCCGTAACTCAGAATAAAAGAGCAATAGGTGTAATAACGAGAGATGACGTATTAAAAGCGATGCAACTTATTGGCAGACAACCTCAAATAGGTGAGACGATTAATGATCAAATAGCGAAACATATTACGATTTCACAAAGTGATATTTCGGTTGAGGTTTCTCCGTTATTAACCAATCAATATGGCACATTAAGTAAGGCTGTATTTGTCGCTATTATTGAAGAAACAATAAAACATGAATTGCGAAAATATAAAAAGGTAGATGTTATGATTGAAAGTTTAAATATCATCTATATTAAAACTGTGCCAATTGAAGCATCAATTAGAGTTCAATATGACATGCTCGATGTTGGAAGGAACTTTGCTAAATTGGAAGTCGCGATGGTAAGCGGGAATGAAAAAGTCGCAAATGCAATGATAATTTGTCAGATGTTTGAGGATATGCAAAGTATTTAATTTTAAAGTAATAAATCTAATTTAAGGAGATATAATAATGGTAGAAATTTTTAATGAAATCATGCAAAGAGTTAAAGAGGCAGAAACAATTATTATTCATAGACATGTGAGACCAGATCCAGATGCTTATGGCTCACAACTTGGATTAAAGTTATATCTTGAACGAAAATTCCCTGAAAAAAATGTCTATGCTGCAGGTGAAGCTGAACCATCATTATCATTTATAGGAGACTTAGATAAAATTGATGACAGTTTATATAGTGATGCACTTGTAATTGTATGTGATACTGCAAATGCAGCACGTATTGATGATCAAAGATATTTAAATGGACAGTCATTAATTAAAATAGATCATCATCCTGCTACTGATCAATACGGCGATGTAAATTTTGTTAATACTGAAGCATCTTCTACAAGTGAAATTATATTTGATTTCATCGTACATTTTAATGATCTAAGTTTTATTGATGAACAAGTAGCTCGAGTATTGTATTTAGGTATTGTTGGAGACACAGGGCGATTCTTATTCAGTAATACATCACCCCATACAATGGAAGTTGCTAGTCAATTATTGGCATATCCATTCAATCATAATGCCGAATTAAATAAAATGTCCGAAAAAGATCCTAAGTTAATGCCTTTCCAAGGATATATTTTACAAAATTTTGAACTATCAGATTCACATGAATATTGTCAAATTAAAATAACTAATGATGTTTTAAAGCAGTTTGACATTCAGCCTAATGAAGCTTCTCAATTTGTAAATACAGTTGCGGATATTAGCGGTTTAAAAATATGGATGTTTGGTGTAGATGAGGGAGATCAAATTAGATGTCGTATTCGATCTAAAAGGATTACTATTAATGATGTCGCTAATCAATTTGGTGGGGGAGGCCACCCAAATGCATCAGGTGTGTCAGTCTATAGTTGGGATGAATTTGAAGAATTAGCACAAGCTTTACGTCAGAAATTATAAATTTAAGAAAGGAAGTCATTCATGGTTGCTCATTTAAATCTTCATACAGCATATGATTTATTAAATTCTAGTTTGAGAATCGATGATGTAGTTAAAAAAGCACAACATAATCATTATGATACATTAGCGATTACTGATACTAATGTCTTATATGGCTTCCCTAAATTTTATGATGCTTGTATTAAAGCCAATATTAAACCAATTTTTGGAATGACAGTTAACGTTACGGATGGTTTGTATACAATTGAGACTGTGGTTTTAGCTATAAATAATGATGGCTTAAGATCACTATTTCAACTCTCTTCCGCAATTAAAATGAAGCAAAAAGACGTTATATCAGTTGAGTGGTTAAAAAAGTATTCAACAAATATAGTAATCATATTTAAACAAGCAAATCAATCTCATTATTCTATAGTTGAACAATTTCAAAACCACCAAAATATATTTATAAATCATTCAAGCGACTTAGCATTTTATAATAATATAAAAGTAGTTTGGTTTGAAAATGCACGATACTTAAATCAAGAAGATGTTGGGACGATTCCAGCACTTGAAGCAATTAAAAATAATACTAAGCTAGATTTGGTTAATGATACTGAAGATATTGGGGAACATTTTCCTAATCAAAATGAATTAGAAACATTAAATATAGACAGAGAGGTATGGAATAATACACTTGAACTAGCTAATTTATGTAGTGCAAGCTTAGAATATCATCAAAATTTACTACCTAAATTCGATGCACCATCAGGTAGTTCCTCAAAAGAGTGTTTATGGTCACAACTTCAATCAAGTTTAAAGAAGATGGAATTAAATCATGATGAACGCTATACAAAAAGATTAGAACATGAATATCGCGTTATAACTGAAATGGGTTTTGAAGACTACTTTTTAATTGTGAGTGATTTAATTCACTACGCTAAAACACATGATGTTATGGTTGGTCCTGGGCGGGGATCCTCAGCTGGTTCATTAGTTAGCTTCCTACTCGGCATTACTACAATAGATCCAATTAGATTTAATCTATTATTTGAACGTTTTTTAAATCCTGAACGTGTAACAATGCCAGATATAGATATTGATTTTGAAGACACGCGTAGGGAAAGAGTCATTCAATACGTTCAAGATAAATATGGAAAACATCGTGTTTCGGGTATTGTCACATTCGGACATTTATTGGCTAGGGCCGTTGCAAGAGATGTAGGTCGCATAATTGGATTTGATGATAAAACTTTAAATGAAATTTCTAAGTTAATACCTAATCAACTAGGTATAACTTTAGATAAGGCATATGAGGATGAGCAATTTAAGCAATTTGTACATAGAAATCATCGACATGAAAAGTGGTTTGAATTAAGTAAGAAATTAGAAGGCTTACCTAGACATACTTCAACACATGCAGCAGGTATTATTATTAACGATCAACCTTTATATAATTATGCACCACTTACATTGGGCGATACTGGTTTATTGACGCAATGGACGATGACAGAAGCAGAGCGAATTGGTCTACTAAAGATTGACTTTTTGGGGTTAAGAAATTTATCTATCATACATCAAATTATCACTCAAGTAAAAAAAGATTTAAATATTACTCTAGAGATTGAAGAGATACCGTTTAATGATGTAGATGTATTTAAGTTATTATCTAGGGGAGATACAACTGGAATCTTCCAACTTGAATCCGAAGGTGTAAGAAAAGTATTAAAACGACTTCAGCCTGAACATTTTGAAGATATCGTTGCGGTTACGTCTTTATATAGACCAGGACCTATGGAAGAAATTCCGACTTATATTTCACGACGACATAACGAAAGTGAAATTAAATACTTACATCCTGATTTAGAACCCATACTTAAAAATACGTATGGTGTAATAATCTATCAAGAACAAATTATGCAAATCGCTAGTCAATTTGCTAGCTTTAGTTATGGACAAGCAGATATTTTACGTCGTGCCATGAGTAAAAAGAATAGAGCAGTATTAGAAAGTGAAAGACAACATTTTGTCGAAGGTGCGATAAAAAATAAATATGATGAGAAGATAAGTAAACAAATATTTGATTTAATTCTTAAGTTTGCTGATTATGGATTTCCTAGAGCACATGCAGTAAGTTATTCAAAAATTGCATATATCATGGCATATTTGAAGGTTCACTATCCTAATTATTTTTACGCTAATATTTTAAGTAATGTCGTTGGTAATGAATCTAAAACAGCGGCCATAATTGATGAAGCTAAAAATCAAAAATTGAAAATTTTGCCTCCTAATATTAATGAAAGCTATTGGTATTATAGAGCAACTAAATCAAATATTTATCTATCCTTAGGTGCTATTAAAGGTGTTGGTTATCAGAGCGTTAAATCAATTGTTGATGAAAGGTATCAAAATGGTAAGTATAAAGATTTCTTTGATTTTACTAGACGAATTCCAAATCGCATAAAGACTAGAAAATTACTTGAATCATTAATATTGGTAGGCGCTTTTGATACTTTTGGAAAAACACGTTCAACTTTATTAAGTTCTATTGATCAAGTTTTAGATGAAGTGTCAAATGTAGAACAAAACGATTTGTTAATGGATATTTTAACACCTAAGCAAGCTTACACTGATAAAGAGGAATTTAGTGATCAAATGATTAGTAGTTACGAAATGGAATACTTGGGATTTTATGTTTCTAATCATCCAGTTGAAAAGCAATTTAATAAAAAGCAATATTTAGGTATCTATACACTAAGTAATGTTGTTAATCACAAACCTATTTTGGTTCAAGTAGATCAAATCAAACAAATAAGGACCAAGAATGGTCAAAATATGGCATTTTTAGTTCTAAATGATGGACGACATACGATGGATGCAGTTTTATTTCCAGATAAGTTCAAATGGTATGAAACTCAATTAAATGAGAGAGAAATGTATATTGTTTGGGGGAAATTTGAAAAGAGAAAACAACAATTGCAGCTCATTTTAAATCAAATGGATTCAGTTGAACATTTCGAAGTAACTAAAATAAATGAGGCATCTCAAATTATTTTAAGAAACATTCAAAACTTAGATGAAATTAAACAAATTCTTAATGATCATCAAAACAACTATATGATTAAAGTGAATATATATAATGAACAAACTGGAGAACTTGATTATTTGGGTAGTATGGATAAAACATCGAATGAAATTAAAAACTTTGTTGAGGCTTTTGATCCAAAAGATATAAGAATTTTATAACTTTTATGTATAAAAAAATTATGATATAGTAAACTGATGATTTATAAAATAAAGTCATCAGTTTATTTTATCTTAAAAAATTTTAAATGCAGAGAATATATATTCATTATACTGATGAACTTTCGATATTTTAGTAAATAAACAGGGGTTGATTTAATGTCTTTAAGAGATGATGCATTACAAATGCATAAAGAAAATCAAGGTAAGTTGGAAATTACACCTAATATCAAAGTTACTAATAAAGAAGAATTAAGTTTAGCCTATTCACCAGGCGTAGCAGAACCGTGTAAAGAAATACATGAAGATCCAAGAACTGTATATGATTACACGATTAAAAGAAATACTGTGGCTGTTGTTACTGATGGCACTGCAGTTTTAGGTTTAGGTAATATTGGTGCCTCAGCTAGTATTCCTGTTATGGAAGGTAAAGCTGTTCTTTTTAAAAGTTTTGCAGGTATAAATGGTGTACCTATCGCTTTAGATACTAAAGATACAGAAGAAATTATTAGAACAGTTAAATTAATTTCACCTAATTATGGAGGAATTAATCTAGAAGATATTTCAGCACCAAGATGTTTTGAAATTGAAGATCGTCTTAAAAAAGAAACTAATATTCCAGTTTTCCATGATGATCAACATGGTACAGCGATTGTTACTATGGCTGGTTTAATCAATGCACTAAGAATAGTTGATAAAGATTTATCTGATATTAAAGTTGTGTTAAATGGTGCAGGTGCAGCAGGTATTGCAATTGTTAAATTATTAGATTCTTACGGTGTCAGAAATATGATAATGTGCGATTCAAAAGGTGCTATTTTTGAAGGTCGATCTTATGGTATGAATGACACTAAGGATTATGTAGCTAAATTCACAAATAAAGATAAAATTGAAGGTTCATTACAAGATGTAATTAAAGATGCTGATGTATTTATAGGTGTTTCAGTTGATAACTTACTATCAAAAGACATGGTTAAATCAATGGCGGATGATGCAATCATCTTTGCAATGGCTAACCCAGATCCAGAAATCAAGCCCGATGATGCTAAAGAAGCAGGCGCTAAAGTTGTAGGAACAGGTCGTTCAGATTTTCCAAACCAAATTAATAATGTACTTGCGTTCCCAGGTATTTTTAGAGGTGCATTAGACACTGAATCAACACACATAAATGAAGATATGAAGAAAGCGGCGGTTGTAGCGATTGCTAATCTTATAGATGAAGATGAGTTAAATCCGGATTATTGTATTCCTGGTCCTTTCGATAAAAGGGTAGCTCCTTCAGTTGCACGTGAAGTTGCAAAAGCAGCAATGGAAACTGGCGTGGCAAGAATTGAAGTGGATCCTCAAAAAGTTTATGATAAAACAATGCAATTAACAGACTTGAAATAACCTAGAATTGCAACAATTTTAATAAAAAACAAAGACATGTATTATTTCTAACTCATATTTTATGTTCGATCATATATTAAATTGAGATGTAATAAATTAAGGTTGTATGGTTAGGTGGAGGTTTACGAATGTTTAAAGACTTTTTTAATCGTAGTAGTAAAAAACGAAAATATTTAACAGTTCAAGATTCAAAACAAAATGAAGTACCAGCAGGTATTATGACTAAATGTCCAAAATGCAAAAAAATAATGTATACAAAAGAATTAAATGAGAATTTAAATGTATGTTTTAACTGTGATCACCATATTGCATTACCTGCATATAAGAGAATTGAAGCAATCACTGATGAAAATAGTTTCGTTGAATTTGATAAAGGAATGACATCAGCAAATCCTTTAGACTTTCCTGGTTATCAAGAAAAAATTGAAAAAGACCAACAAAAAACTGATTTAAGCGAAGCGGTTGTAACCGGTACTGCCAAACTAGATGGTGTTCGATTTGGTGTAGCTGTTATGGATGCTAGATTTAGAATGGGAAGTATGGGTTCAGTTGTTGGTGAGAAAATATGTCGAATTATTGATTATGCAACAGAACATAGACTACCATTCATATTATTTTCTGCAAGTGGTGGTGCTAGGATGCAAGAGGGTATTATTTCATTGATGCAAATGGGTAAAACGAGTGTTTCATTGAAACGACACTCAGATGCCGGATTATTATATATTTCTTATCTTACGCATCCAACAACTGGTGGTGTTTCTGCTAGTTTTGCATCTGTTGGGGATATCAATTTAAGTGAACCTAAAGCCTTAATTGGATTTGCTGGTCGACGTGTTATTGAGCAAACTATTAATGAGAAACTTCCAGATGATTTCCAAACTGCAGAGTTTCTTCTTGAGCATGGTCAACTTGATAAAGTTGTTCACCGTAAAGAGATGAAAGAAACACTTGCTCAATTATTAAAATTGCACCAAGAGGTGAATAAAGATGCTTGATTTTGAAAAACCACTTTTTGAAATAAAAAATAAAATTGAATCTCTTAAGCAATCTCAAGAAAAAAATGATGTAGATTTACAAGATGAAATTGATTTACTTGAAGCATCACTTGAAAGAGAAACCAAAAAAATATATACCAATCTTAAGCCTTGGGATAGAGTGCAAATTGCTCGTCTCCAAGAACGACCTACGACATTAGACTATATTCCATATATCTTCGATTCATTTATTGAATTGCATGGAGATCGTAATTTTAGAGATGACCCTGCAATGATTGGTGGAATTGGGTATTTAAACGGTACCCCTGTTACAGTTATAGGCCAACAAAGAGGTAAAGATACTAAGGATAATATATATCGAAATTTTGGTATGGCGCATCCTGAAGGTTATCGTAAAGCATTAAGATTAATGAAACAAGCAGAGAAATTTAATAGACCTATTTTTACTTTCATTGATACTAAAGGTGCTTATCCAGGTAAAGCTGCTGAAGAACGCGGACAAAGTGAATCTATTGCCAGAAACTTAGTTGAGATGGCATCTCTAAAAGTGCCAGTTATAGCTATCGTTATCGGCGAAGGTGGTAGTGGTGGTGCACTAGGAATAGGTATAGCCAATCGAATTATGATGCTTGAAAACAGTACGTATTCTGTTATTTCCCCAGAGGGAGCAGCGGCACTGTTATGGAAAGATAGTTCATTAGCAAAAATGGCTGCCGAAACTATGAAAATTACTGCAAAAGATTTACATCATTTAAACGTTATTGATAGTGTGATTGACGAACCTTTAGGTGGTGCACACAATAATATAGAACAACAAGCTATTGATATTAAGCAAGCATTCGTAAATCAATTAGAACAACTTCAACAACAAAGTGCTGATGAATTAGTTGAAGATAGATTTAATAAGTTTAGAAATATCGGTGCTTTTATTGAAAAATAGCTGGGCTGGGACAAATACAAATTAATATTTAAAACTACTTTGAAAACACAGTTGCAAATTAAGTTGTGAAGGAACCTTTATTATATTTTTCTAGCTGTAGTTTTCCTTATAGGGGTGAAACAATTGATTCTAGTTGAATATTGTTCACCCTTTTTTTATTTCGAAAAGAAATATTGATTATAAAACGTTTACATGAATTTTGTGCACCTATATTGATGGAACACTAAAAAAAATTGTGGTAATTTATTATTAAAGAGAAATCTAGTTAGGAAAGGGAATGTCGTCATGAAGAAAATTGCGGTTTTAACTAGTGGTGGAGATTCACCAGGCATGAATGCTGCTGTTAGAGCAGTTGTGCGTAAGGCGATTTATAACAACATTGAAGTTTATGGAATTTATCAAGGTTATCAAGGGTTACTTGATGACAATATTCATAAACTTGAATTGGGTTCAGTAGGGGATACAATTCAACGTGGAGGAACTTTCCTTTACTCTGCAAGATGTCCACAATTTAAAGAGGCGAGTGTAAGACAAAAAGGTATAGAGAATTTACACAAACGTGGTATTGAGGGACTAGTAGTAGTTGGGGGAGATGGCAGTTACCGAGGTGCCCAACGTATTAGTGAAGAAACGAAAGATATTAAAACAATAGGAATTCCAGGTACTATTGATAATGATATTAATGGTACTGACTTCACTATTGGGTTTGACACAGCGTTGAACACAATTATTGATAGTGTAGACAAGATTAGAGACACAGCTTCAAGTCATGCTAGAACTTTTATTGTAGAAGTTATGGGACGTGATTGTGGTGATTTAGCATTATGGGCTGGCTTATCAGTTGGTGCTGAAACAATATTAGTTCCTGAAGCTAATACAGATATTAAAGATATTGCCGAAAAAATAGAAAAAGGTATCAAACGAGGTAAAAAACACTCAATCGTCATGGTAGCTGAGGGCAGTATGAGTGGACAAGAATGTGCGGATCAATTAATGAAATATATTAATGTTGATGCACGTGTGTCTGTACTGGGCCATATCCAACGTGGTGGTAGCCCATCAGGTGCTGACAGAGTATTAGCTTCACGCTTAGGTGGTTACGCCGTTGATTTATTAATACAAGGTCGTTCTGGACATGGAGTAGGTATTATGAATAACAAATTGACTGCTACACCATTTGATGAAATTTTCAATGGTAACGACCATAAATTCAATACTGATATTTATGAATTAGCGAAAGAGTTATCTATTTAATTTAGGAGGCTTTTTAAAATGAGAAAGACTAAAATTGTATGTACAATTGGACCTGCATCAGAGTCTGAGGAAATGTTAGAAAAATTAATGAAAGCTGGTATGAACGTAGCGCGTTTGAATTTCTCTCATGGTAGCCATGAAGAGCATAAAGCACGTATTGATACGATTCGTAAAGTAGCTGATAAATTAGGTAAAACAATTGGTATCTTATTAGATACTAAAGGACCTGAAATTCGTACTCATGACATGAAAGATGGCTTAATTATGCTTGAAAAAGGCAAAGAAGTTATCGTTAGTATGTCTCAAGTTGAAGGTACACCTGAAAAATTCTCAGTAACTTATGAAGATTTAATCAACGATGTTCAAGTAGGTTCTTACATTTTACTTGATGATGGTTTAGTTGAACTACAAGTAAAAGACATCGATAAAACAAAAGGCGAAGTTAAATGTGATATCTTAAATACGGGTGAATTAAAAAATAAAAAAGGCGTAAATTTACCAGGTGTAAAAGTTAATTTACCAGGTATTACTGATAAAGATGCTGATGATATCTTATTTGGTATCAAAGAAGATGTTGATTATATCGCAGCAAGCTTTGTACGACGTCCAAGTGATGTCTTAGATATTCGTGAAATTCTTGAAAGAGAAAACAATCATAATATCACTATTTTCCCTAAAATTGAAAACCAAGAAGGAATTGACAATATAGAAGAAATATTAGAAGTTTCTGATGGTTTAATGGTAGCTCGTGGTGACATGGGTGTTGAAATTCCACCAGAATCTGTACCAATTGTACAAAAAGATTTAATCAGAAAATGTAATAAACTAGGTAAACCAGTTATCACAGCTACTCAAATGTTAGATTCAATGCAACGTAATCCTCGTGCGACAAGAGCGGAAGCTAGTGACGTTGCTAATGCAATTTATGATGGTACTGACGCAGTTATGCTTTCTGGTGAAACTGCTGCTGGTTTATATCCAGAAGAGGCTGTTAAAACAATGAGAAATATTGCGGTTTCTGCTGAAGCGGCACAAGATTACAAAAAATTATTATCAGACCGTACTAAACTAGTAGAAACTTCATTAGTAAATGCTATTGGTGTTTCAGTTGCACATACTGCTTTAAATCTAAAAGTTAAAGCTATTGTTGCAGCAACTGAAAGTGGATCTACTGCAGTAACTATTTCTAAATATCGTCCACATTCTGATATCATTGCGGTTACTCCAAGCGAGCACACTGCACGTCAACTTGCTTTAGTTTGGGGTGCATATCCTGTAATTAAAAAAGGTCGTAAAACTACTGATGACCTATTAAATAACGCAGTTGCTACAGCAGTTGAAACTGGAAGAGTCACTAATGGTGATTTAATTATTATTACTGCTGGTGTACCTACTGGTGAAAAAGGTACAACTAATATGATGAAATTACATTTAGTTGGAGATGAAATTGCAAAAGGACAAGGTGTCGGTCGTGGATCAGTAGTTGGTAAAACTGTAGTTGCTAATAGTGCAAGTGAATTAGAAGGCGTAGATTTAAGTGAATCAGTTATTGTTACTAATTCAGTAGATGAGACATTAGTGCCTTATATTGAGCAAGCAGTTGGATTAATTACAGAAGAAAATGGTATCACATCACCAAGTGCGATTATTGGACTTGAAAAAGGTATTCCAACAATTATAGGTGTTGAAAATGCTACTAAAGAATTAAAAGATGGTATTTTAGTAACAGTAGATGCTGCCCAAGGTAAAATATTTGAAGGGTATGCTAACGTACTTTAATTCATTAATTTATTATTAAGAATGATGGCTAACCTAGTAAGATAAGAGAGCCAGAACAGATAATATTTCAAAGCGATATTGCAAATTCGCAAAAGTTGATTAAACTGGGAATAAGCTCGTGAAGAGTTTTTCTCAGTTTTTTCATTTCATTAGAAGGAAATTCATTAAATGAGAATTTCAAATAGGAAAGTTAATTGAGTTATAAAATTTCATTTTGAATAAGGTTATAATTTGTGGTAATATAACATGGATTAATTGAGATATACTATTATAAGAAGGTTTAATTATTATGAAAGAAAATTTTTGGAGTGAATTACCACGTCCTTTTTTTATTTTAGCACCTATGGAGGACGTTACTGATATCGTTTTTCGACATGTTGTTAGTGAGGCTGCTAGACCTGATGTTTTTTTCACTGAATTTACAAACACTGAGAGTTATTGCCATCCGGAAGGTATTCATAGTGTTCGTGGAAGATTGACATTCAGTGAAGATGAACAGCCTATGGTAGCACATATATGGGGCGATAAACCCGAACAGTTTAGAGAAATGAGCTTTGGTTTAGCTGAAATGGGTTTTAAAGGTATAGATTTAAATATGGGATGTCCAGTAGCTAATGTCGCAAAAAAAGGTAAAGGTTCTGGTTTAATATTAAGACCTGAAACAGCTGCTGAGATTATTCAGGCTACTAAAGCTGGTGGATTACCTGTTAGTGTTAAAACCCGTTTAGGTTATTATGATATTGAAGAGTGGAAAGATTGGTTAAAGCACGTTTTTAAACAAGATATCGCAAATTTATCCATACATCTTCGAACACGCAAAGAGATGAGTAAAGTAGATGCGCATTGGGAATTAATTGCAGCAATTAAACAATTAAGAGATGATATCGCACCTAATACATTACTAACGATTAATGGAGATATTCCAGATAGAAAAACTGGACATGAACTTGCGATGAAATATGGTGTTGATGGCGTGATGATAGGTAGAGGGATCTTTAATAATCCGTTTGCTTTTGAAAAAGAACCCCGTGAACATACTAGTAAAGAACTATTGAATTTGTTTAGATTGCATTTATCATTGTTTGAGAAATATTCAAGTGATGAAAGTCAACAATTCAAAAGTTTAAGAAGATTTTTTAAGATTTATGTGAAGGGGATTAAAGGAGCTAGTCAATTACGTCATCAATTAATGAGTACAGAATCGGTTGATGAAGCACGCGATTTATTAGATGAATTTGAGTCTAAAATTGAAGAAGATATAAATTAATTTTCTAAAACATTAGATATAGTTATTAGATAATAGGTTTATTATAAATAACAAGCCAGTAAATGAATTTTTATGTTAATTCATTTACTGGCTATTATAATCTCATAAAAATTTTAAATTATTTATTATGCTTAGCAACTTGTCTATATCTCAAATACATTAAACCTAGTAATATAAACCAAATTGGAGTTAAGAAAATAGCATTTCTAGTTGTTTCATTTACAAATAATAAACAAAATACTAAGAAGAAGAATACTAATATCGCGTAACCCATATATTTACCACCAGGAAGTTTATAAGATACAGTTTTATGTAGCTCAGGATTTTTTCTGTGATAGTTAATATAAGCAATAATAATTAATGCCCATACGATAATAAATAATACAGTTGAAATTGTTGTTACATAAGTAAACACTAACGTAGCATCTGGGAAGATGTAGTTTAATAATGCTGTTACTAATAATAATGCAGATGAACCAATAATAGCAAAATGAGGAACACCATTTTTATTAGTACTTCTAAAGATAGGTGGTGCTTGATCTTGTTCTGATAAACCAAATAACATACGACTATTTGAGAATATTCCACTATTACAAGATGATGCTGCAGCAGTTAATACTACAAAGTTGATCAATCCAGCAGCGAAAGGAATACCAATTAATGAGAATAATCTAACAAATGGACTTTCACTAGGGTCAACTTTATCCCAAGGAATAATAGACATAATTACCGCTAATGCACCAACGTAGAATACTAAAATTCTTAACGGTACAGCATTGATAGCTTTTGGAATTGTTTTCTGAGGATCTTTAGTTTCTCCAGCAGTTACACCAATCATTTCAATACCAACAAATGAGAAGAATGCCATTTGGAATGACATAAAGAAACCAGATGCACCGTGAGTAAAGATGCCATGTTTATATAAATTTGTAAAACTCGCATGTCCAAATTGAGTTTTATATGCCATTAAAATCATGACTAAACCTACAACGATTAAAGCGATGATAGTTATAATTTTAATTATAGCGAACCAGAATTCTAATTCACCAAATAATTTAGCACTAAGCAAATTAAATAACATTAATATTAGTACACAGAATAGTGCACTAACCCAGTTTGGAATTGCAGGGAACCAGAAACTAACATATTTAGCAACGGCAGTTACTTCAGCCATACCTGTTATAATCCAGCACAACCAATAAGTCCAACCAGTTACAAAACCAGCAAACGGTCCTATGTATTCATTTGTCACATCGGCGAAAGATTTGAAGCGAGTATTTTGAATTATAATCTCACCTAAGCCTCTCATAAACATGAACAACATGAAACCTATAATAATATAAGTTAATAGAATAGATGGACCAGTCATTGCTATTGTTTGACCTGCTCCCAAGAATAATCCAGTACCAATAGCGCCGCCAATAGCAATCAATTGCACATGACGATTACTCAATCCTCTTTGTAATTTTTCTTCAGCCATAAGACAACTCCCTTACATTTAATTAATATTATTATGCACTTATAAATTCAATTCGACAATTATTTTTCGAATTTTTTCTAAAAATTCCTTTAAATTTAGATTAAATAATTGTAATCAAGCTTGATAATTAAATTGAAATTTTCAATATTTTCTCATTAATTACATAATTTAAATTGGAATGAAAGCTTATATAATGGCGTTTATTGGGTATTTAAGTAAAAATAAGTTTAAAAATTTAAAGTTAAATAGCATTTATTGAGCGATATATAATCGTTCACAAAACTTATCACATTGGCTATAATAGTATTTGAAAGCCATTACATTATGTATAAGAAAAGGGGAATTACTTATGGCAGAATTACAAAAAGGTTTAGAAGGGGTAATTGCAGCTGAAACTAAAATCAGTTCAATTATTGATAGTCAATTAACGTATGCGGGATACGATATTGATGATTTAGCAGAAAATGCATTGTTCGAAGAAGTAGTGTTTTTATTATGGAATTATAGATTGCCTACTCAAGATGAACTAGATGCATTAAGAGAAAAATTTAATCATTATATGACTTTAAACCCAAGAGTTTATAAGCATTTTGAAGAATACGCAACTGATAATGTGCATCCTATGACGGCACTACGTACATCTGTATCATATATTGCTCATTTTGATCCTGATGCTGAAAATGAAACAGAAGAAAATAGAAAAGAAAGAGCAATACGTATTCAAGCGAAAATTGCATCTTTAGTTACAGCATTTGCGCGTGTTCGTGAAGGTAAAGAACCTGTTAAACCTAATCCTGATTTAAGTTATGCAGCTAACTTCTTATATATGTTAAGAGGAGAATTACCAACAGATACTGAAGTTGAAGCATTTAATAAAGCATTAGTGTTACATGCTGACCATGAACTTAATGCTTCTGCATTTACTGCACGTTGTGCCGTATCTTCTTTATCTGATATGTACTCAGGTATTGTAGCTGCTGTGGGTTCATTAAAAGGACCTTTACATGGTGGAGCAAATGAACAAGTAATGAGCATGCTTGCTGATGTTAAATCAGTTGATGAAGTTGATGCTTATTTAAATGAAAAATTCAAAAATAAAGAGAAAATCATGGGATTTGGTCATAGAGTATACAAAGACGGGGATCCAAGAGCTAAATATTTACGTGAGATGAGCCGAAAAATCACTTCTGAAACTGGTAGAAGTGAATTATATGATATTTCAATAGCTATTGAGAAACGTATGAAAGAAGAAAAAGGACTTATTCCTAATGTCGATTTCTTTAGTGCTACTGTATATCACAGTATGGATATTCCACACGATTTATTCACGCCAATTTTCGCGGTAAGTCGTACATCTGGTTGGACAGCACATATTCTAGAACAATATCGTGATAATAGAATAATGCGTCCTAGAGCTAATTACGTCGGTGAAACTAATCGTAAGTATTTACCAATTGAAGAAAGATAAATTATAAACTTTAATAGATTTCACTATATTTGGAGGTAAAATTATGTCAGCTGAAAAAATTACTAGAATTAACGATGGATTAAATGTACCTAATGAACCAATTATTCCTTTTATTATTGGTGATGGTATTGGCCCAGATATTTGGAAAGCAGCGAGTCGCGTTATTGATGCAGCTGTTGAAAAAGCATATAACGGCGAAAAACGTATTGAATGGAAAGAAGTACTAGCAGGTCAAAAAGCTTTTGATGAAACAGGTGAATGGTTACCTCAAGAAACGCTTGACACGATTAAAGAATATTTAATCGCTATTAAGGGACCTTTAACTACACCAATTGGTGGTGGTATTCGTTCATTAAATGTTGCATTACGTCAAGAATTAGACCTATTTACATGCTTGCGTCCAGTTCGTTGGTTCAAAGGTGTCCCTTCACCAGTTAAACGTCCACAAGATGTTGATATGGTTATCTTCCGTGAAAATACTGAAGATATTTATGCAGGTATCGAATTTAAAGAAGGTACTGATGAAGTTAAAAAAATCATTGATTTCTTACAAAATGAAATGGGTGCTACTAACATTCGCTTCCCAGAAACTTCAGGTATTGGTGTGAAACCAGTTTCTAAAGAAGGTACTGAACGTTTAGTTAGAGCAGCAATTCAGTATGCAATCGATAATAACCGTAAAACTGTTACGCTTGTTCATAAAGGTAATATTATGAAATTCACCGAAGGCGCATTTAAGCAATGGGGCTATGATGTAGCTCATAATGAATTTGCTGATAAGGTATTTACTTGGCAACAATATGATGAAATTGTTGAAAAAGATGGTAAAGATGCAGCAAATCAAGCTCAAGAAAAAGCTGAACAAGATGGGAAAATCATTATTAAAGATTCTATCGCTGACATTTTCTTACAACAAATTTTAACTCGTCCAGCAGAACATGATGTAGTTGCTACAATGAATTTAAATGGTGACTATATTTCAGATGCTTTAGCAGCTCAAGTGGGCGGAATTGGAATTGCACCAGGTGCAAACATTAACTATGAGTCTGGACACGCTATTTTCGAAGCAACACATGGTACTGCACCTAAGTATGCTGGTTTAAACAAAGTTAACCCATCTTCTGAATTATTAAGTTCAGTTCTAATGTTAGAACATTTAGGTTGGCAAGAAGCCGCTGATAAGATTACTGATGCAATTGAAGCTACTATTGCTTCTAAAGTTGTAACTTATGATTTTGCTCGTTTAATGGATGGTGCTACTGAAGTATCAACTTCAGAATTCGCTGATGAGTTAATTAAAAACTTAAAGTAATTTAATTACACATTAATATTTTAAAATTTTTAAAAATTAATAGATTGACGATGCATTGCACTAATGTAGTAGTTAAAACAAAAGCGCAAGTTTAAGGCATTCTCGATCATAGCAATTTTTAATAAAAGTGGAACAATGAATTTATATTAAATTCTGTTCCGCTTTTTTATTATGAAGTAAAACAAATAACTTTATTTTATTTATAATATGTTAATAATTTTTTAAAAATAATAAAATAAATACTCAATATGAGGAAAATAATCATATGATTGTTAAGATTATGTAAATTTAATATGTTGTATGTTATTTTTGTTTTAACTTCCGTTATAATGAAATTGAAATGTTATATTAATTCAGGGAGGCACATTATGTCACAAAAAGTATTAGTGGTTGACGATGAGCAATCAATTGTAACTTTACTTAAATATAATCTTGAAACGGCTGGTTACATCGTTGAGGTAGCTTACGATGGTGAAGAAGCTTTGGAAAAGGTAAATGAAATTCAACCAGAACTTGTCGTTTTAGATGTAATGTTACCTAAAAAAGATGGTATTGAAGTATGTAAAACAATACGTTCTGATAAGAATTTAGTACCTATTTTAATGTTAACTGCAAAAGATGATGAGTTTGATCGTGTATTAGGATTAGAATTAGGTGCCGATGATTATATGACAAAACCTTTTTCTCCTAGAGAAGTTGTGGCGAGAGTTAAAGCTATCTTGAGAAGATCGAAATTTGCTAGTGAAATTGAAAAAGAAGATGTTGATGATGAGGATATATTGATTGAAAATATTAGAATCAGACCTGAATTCTTTGAGGTATATAAAGATGATGAATTATTAGAACTCACTCCTAAAGAATTTGAACTATTGTTGTATTTAATAGAAAGACAAGGGCGAGTAATCACTCGAGAACACATGTTAAATTCTGTATGGAATTATGAATTCGCAGGAGATTCTCGGATTGTTGATGTTCATATAAGTCATTTAAGAGACAAACTCGAAGAGAATCCGAAACAACCTAAATTAATTAAAACTGTTCGTGGACTTGGTTATAAATTAGAGAGACCTAAAGCTTAATGCTTAAATTTCATCATAGATTATTATTGCTATTAAGCACAATTACTATAATCAGTTTTATTGGTTTAGGCGTCATTATTCATCATACAATTTATCAAATATTATCAACAGCTCAGGTTACGGAACTCAAACATGTATCTGAAAATTTTTTGAAATTAAACAAGCAAAATGAGAATAATGAAATTAAAAATATTTCAGCTAATCAAAATTTAATTGTTAGAATTTCTGAAAATGGTAAGGTGATATACCAAACTGGTAACCAAAATAAAATAAATGATAACATCGATAATGAAGCTAATCCATCAAATATCATTTATAAAAGAGAAAATGGTCAGGTTAGATACACATTTAAAACAACTGTCAATGACAAAACGATATACATAAGTGGGATGAATACTGAGATTCTTGAATTACAGAAGAGTATGTGGAAGTATTTATCTTTAATAGGAATTATTGTTCTTTTAGCGATTTATTTAGCTGTTAGAAGTATCAATCGTACATATATTAGACCGATTAATGAAGTGACTTATGCTACCTCGTTAATTGCTGATGGATACTATCATGTTAGAGTACCTGAAAGCAATGTTAAGGAGACAAAAGCGCTATTTGTCACAACTAACGATCTTGCAAGACGTTTACAAAAGCTTAATAATAAACAAAAAATGCAATCAAATCGATTAAAAACAACATTAGAAAATATACCAAGTTCAGTATTAATGATCGACAAACATGGTGAAATTGTTGTGGCCAATCATGCATACTATGAGTTGTTTAGGACAAACGGTAAGGTTGAAAATAAAAACTATACATCATATTTAGATCCTAAAATTCAACAATTAATTCTAGAAAGTTTTAAAACTGAAAAGCCACTATATGATCAGATAGAAATTTTATTAAATAATGTTCATCATAAATATTTCGATTTGTCATGTGTTCCAATACTAAGTAAATCTAAGAAAAAGTTACAAGGTATGGTTGTAGTAATGCATGACATAACAAATTTGAAAAAATTGGAAAACTTGCGTCGCGAGTTTGTTGCCAATGTATCTCATGAGCTTAAAACACCTATTACATCTATTAAAGGCTTCGCTGAAACACTTATCGAAGGTGCGAAAAACGATGAAGAATCACTTGATATGTTCTTAAATATTATTTTAAAAGAATCTAATCGTATTGAGTCACTCGTTATGGATTTATTGGATTTATCACATATCGAACAACAAACAGAGATAGAAACAGCATTTATGAATTTATCAGAGCTTGCTTACACAACTATTGATAACTTACAAAACCAAGCAAGATATAAAAATATTAAAATAGTATCCGATATAGAAAAAGATGTCATTATAGAAGCACATGAAAACAAAATCGCACAAGTCATTACTAATTTACTATCAAATGCAATTAATTATTCACTAGAAAATAATGAGGTTATTGTAAGAGTTTATAGAGAAGGACATGAAGTAAATTTAGAAATACAAGACTTTGGTATTGGAATAGATAAAAGTGATCAAAAGCATATTTTCGAAAGATTTTATCGGGTGGATAAAGCAAGAAGTAGAGATTCAGGCGGTACAGGTTTAGGTTTATCTATAACAAAACATATAGTAGAGGCACACCATGGAACGATTAATGTCGAAAGCAATATTGGTGAAGGCTCGCTATTTAAAGTTTCATTTTTAGATGAACAAGAATAATATCGTTCAATAAAGAATGACTAAAATATCGAGGTACTAGAACTTTTATTTTGATTAATAATTATTACTATTATTTTAAGGCCTTTCGTATACTTGCACCAAAAATTGGTTGAGGATATGAAAGTGCCTTTTTTATTTAAATAAGTAATGTAGAGTGTGAAAAGTTATTGTATAAACCATACATTCGTTATGCCACAGGTTATATGCTAAAATATAATAAAATCACTCTGGAGGTATACGCTTTGAATAAATTAGTTTTAATTGATGGTAATAGTTTAAGTTTTAGAGCATTTTATGCATTACCACTACTTTCTAACAAAGCAGGAATACATACGAATGCTGTATACGGTTTTGCTATGTTATTGGAAAAGATTATAAGAGAAGAACAACCAACACACTTTTTAGTTGCGTTTGACGCCGGCAAAACAACATTTAGACATTCAAAATTTAGTGAATACAAAGGCGGAAGACAGAGTACCCCACCTGAGTTAAGCGAACAGTTCCCATACATTCGACAATTATTAGATACTTACCATATAAAGCACTATGAGTTAGAAAATTATGAGGCTGATGATATTATAGGCACATTAAGTAAAGAAGCTAACGAGCAAGGGTTTGAAACGATTATTGTTACTGGTGATCGAGATTTAACACAGTTAGCAACTGATAATGTTACAATTTATTACACTAAGAAAGGTGTAACAGATGTTGATCATTATACTCCAGAATTCATTAATGAAAAATATGAGGGACTCAATCCAAGTCAAATTATAGATATGAAAGGTCTTATGGGTGACACATCTGATAACATCCCTGGTGTTGCTGGTGTAGGTGAAAAGACGGCTATCAAACTATTGAAACAATTCAATACTGTTGAAGGTGTTTATGACAATATAGAATCTGTTTCAGGAAAAAAATTAAAGGAAAAACTTGAAAACAGTCGTGAAGATGCATTCATGAGTAAAGAATTAGCAACAATTAATAAAGATAGCCCAATTGAAGTTGCATTACAAGATACTGAGCTAAAAAATCAAGATGATAATAAAGATAAAATTGAATTATTCAAAAAGTTAGAATTCAAACAATTATTATCTGATATAGATAGTAATAATACTGAAGAGAAACACGAAGATAAAGTCATTGAAGTGAGTAATGATTTTAACACCATAAATTTTAAAGAATTAAAAGAAGCTGTGATTCACATCGAAGTAGATGGTACCAATTACTTACAGGATACAATTTTAAAATTTGGATTTTATGATGGAGTGGACCATGTTGTAATAGCCTCCGATCAACTAAAGGAATATCCTGAATTGATTAAATGGCTAGAGAATGAGACTACAGAAAAAATTGTTTATGATGCTAAAAAAACATACGTTGTTGCGCATAGATTAGATATAGATATAAAAAATATTGTATTTGATGTTATGTTAGCAAGTTATATTATTGATCCATCGAGAACGATAGATGATGTGAACTCTGTAGTAAGTAATTATAATCAAAAATATGTCCAAGATGATATTTCAATTTATGGAAAAGGGAAAAAGCGACATGTTCCAGAAGACGCAATTTTAAATAAGCATATTGCTACAATCACAGAGGCAATTTATGCCTGCAAACCTGAAATGGTTACTGAATTAGAATCACACCAACAAACTGATCTATTGTTAAATTTAGAGCTTCCACTTGCACGTATCTTAAGTGAAATGGAAGAAACAGGAATTTATACGGATATTAATGATTTAAAACAAATGCAGTCTGAAATCCAAGAAAAATTAGATTTACTAATAAGTAATATTCACGAAGCGGCGGGGGAAGAATTTAACATTAACTCTCCTAAACAATTAGGTGTAGTATTATTTGAAACACTAGAACTACCAGTCATTAAAAAAACAAAAACTGGATATTCTACTGCAGTTGATGTGTTGGAGCAATTACAAGGTCAGCACCCAATCATTGACTATATACTTGAATATCGTCAATTATCAAAATTACAATCCACTTATGTAGAGGGATTACAAAAAGTCATAAGTAAAGATAACAGAATTCATACTCGCTTCAATCAAACATTAGCGCAAACTGGTCGTTTATCAAGTGTAGATCCTAATTTACAAAATATACCAGTCCGTCTTGAAGAAGGACGTAAGATTAGAAAAGCTTTTAAGCCTACTTCAAATGATAGTGTGATATTATCAGCTGATTACTCTCAAATTGAATTACGTGTACTAGCTCATATTACCCAAGATGAAAGTATGAAAGAAGCATTTATCCATGAAAGAGATGTTCATACTGCTACTGCGATGAAAGTATTTGATGTAGAAGCGAATGAAGTTAACGCTTTAATGAGAAGACAAGCTAAAGCTGTTAACTTTGGAATAGTGTATGGTATTAGTGATTATGGTTTAAGCCAGAGCTTGAACATTACTCGAAAAAAAGCAAAAGCATTTATAGATGATTATTTGGCAAGTTTCCCAGGTGTAAAACAATACATGTCTGATATTGTCAAAGATGGGAAAGCAGATGGATATGTTGAAACATTATTGCACCGTCGTAGATATATACCAGATATTAATAGTAGAAACTTTAATTTGAGAGGTTTTGCTGAACGTACGGCAATGAATACTCCAATACAGGGTAGTGCAGCAGATATTATTAAATTAGCAATGGTCGAGTTTGATAGACAAATTAAACAAACGTCTTATCATGCCCAATTATTACTTCAAGTACATGATGAATTAATTTTCGAAGTACCTGAAAATGAAGTTGAAGATTTTAGTTTATTTGTTGAGGAAATTATGGAACACGCATTACAATTAGATGTGCCGTTAAAAGTAGATTCTAACTATGGATCTACATGGTATGATGCAAAATAGAAAGAGGAATTAGAAATGCCAGAATTACCAGAGGTTGAACACGTTAAAAGGGGTATAGAGCCTTATATATTGAATGCAACTATTAAAAGTGTGACATTTTCAAACAAAGTTATTGAGGGTAAACAACAAGGAAAAGAGACAATTATCAAAGGAATTAATCTGGATGGTTTCAGATTGAATAGTGAAAGTTTTAAAATAAAATCCGTTGATAGAAGAAGTAAATATATTGTCTTCACTATTGAAAAAAATAACAACCAGCGTATTATATTAAGTCATTTAGGTATGGCAGGCGGATTTTTTATTGTCGATAAATTATCAGATATTAGTACACCTAACTATCGAAAACATTGGCATGTCGTGTTTCATTTAGATAATGGTAAACAACTCGTTTATTCTGATATTAGACGATTTGGTGAACTAAGAAATCTGGCTACTTATAATGATTATCCAGCTTTTCTTGAAATTGCGCCTGAACCTTTTGATGACAAAGCATTAAACTATTTTTTAGACCGGATTAAACTTAAGAAATATCAAAACAAACCTATTAAACAAATGTTGCTTGATCATAAAATGATAGCAGGTTGTGGAAATATTTATGCATGTGAAGCGTTATTTAGAGCGGGCGTTTTACCTGAGAGGAAAGTAAAAGATGTGTCTAATCAAGAACGACAAATGTTATTTTATTATGTTCAAGAAGTATTAAATGAGGGTATAAATAATGGCGGTACTAGCATTTCTGATTATCGTCATGCTGATGGCAAGACAGGAGAAATGCAATTACACTTAAATGTATATAAACAAAAGACATGTAAAATATGTGGTCATGACATTGAGCAAAAAGTCATTGCATCGCGAAATAGTCATTTTTGTCCACATTGTCAGAAATAAAGGTGAGTGAATATTTATGCCAAAAGTTATTGGATTAACAGGTGGTATTGCCACTGGAAAGTCAACGGTTTCTGAGTTATTAACAGCATTTGGTTTTAAAGTTGTAGATGCTGATATAGCTGCAAGAAAAGCTGTTGCAAAAGGAACCAAAGGTTTAGAACAAGTTAGAGCAGCTTTTGGTGATAGTGCTATTACTGATGAAGGTGAAATGGATCGCAAATATGTAGGTGAAATTGTTTTTAATCACCCAGAGAAACGTTTAGAGTTAAACGATATTGTGCATCCTATAGTTAGAGAAATAATGGAAGAAGAAAAGCAATCATATCTTAATCAAGGTTATGATGTCATAATGGATATCCCGCTTCTTTTTGAAAATGAATTACAAAATACAGTTGATGAAGTATGGTTAGTATATACGTCTGAAAGTATTCAAATTGAGAGATTGATGGAGCGAAATCAATTGTCATTAGAGGATGCGAAAGCGCGCGTTTATAGTCAAATATCAATAGATAAAAAGAGTAGAATGGCAGACCATGTTATTGATAACCTAGGGGATAAGTTGGAACTGAAACAAAACTTAGAACAGCTATTGACTGATAAAGGTTTTATTAACAAAGATATATAAAATTTGCTTAAGCAATTATTTATGCTTCGGCTCTAGTAGATGAATGATGTAAATGTCAAATTTTTACATAGATAAGTCTATTAGAGCTTTTTTGTTAATCAAATATTGTCGATTAAAAAATTTTTTAAAATTAATAGAAAACGCTTTCAAAATTAAATTATTATGTTACACTATTTTTATAAAGTATAACATATAAACAAACAATCAAGGGGTGCTTTAAATGTCAACAAATATTGCAATTAATGGTATGGGTAGAATAGGTAGAATGGTGTTAAGAATCGCATTACATAAAGAAGATTTAAATGTTGTAGCGATCAACGCAAGCTATCCACCTGAAACAATTGCGCATCTAATAAATTACGATACTACTCATGGTAGATTTGATAAAAAAGTTGAACCAATTGAGAACGGTATCCGTGTCGATGGACAAGATATTAAACTTGTTTCTGACCGTAACCCTGAAAATTTACCTTGGAAAGACTTAGACATTGATATTGTAATTGAAGCTACAGGTAAATTTAACCATGGCGATAAAGCAATAGGCCATATTAATGCAGGTGCTAAAAAAGTGTTACTAACTGGTCCTTCTAAGGGTGGCCATGTACAAATGGTGGTTAAAGGGGTAAATGATAACCAATTAGATGTAGATACATATGACATTTTTAGTAATGCATCTTGTACAACTAACTGTATTGGTCCGGTAGCAAAAGTGCTTAATGATAAATTTGGCATCGTTAACGGTCTTATGACAACAGTACACGCGATTACTAACGATCAAAATAATATTGATAATCCGCATAAAGATTTACGTCGTGCACGTTCATGTAATGAAAGTATTATTCCAACTTCAACTGGCGCAGCTAAAGCTTTAAAAGAAGTACTTCCAGAATTAGAAGGTAAATTGCATGGCTTAGCTTTACGTGTGCCAACTAAAAACGTGTCACTTGTAGACTTAGTTGTAGATTTAAAAGAAGATGTTACAGCTGAACAAGTCAATGATGCATTTAGAAATGTTGGCCTAGATGGTATTCTCGATGTAGAAGAGGCGCCACTAGTATCAATGGACTTCAATACAAATCCTAATTCAGCAGTTATTGACGCTCAAAACACAATTGTGATGGATGATAATAAAGTAAAAGTGATTGCATGGTATGATAATGAGTGGGGCTACTCAAATAGAGTAGTTGAAGTTGCTCAACAAATTGCTAAATTAATTGGCTCTGAAAATGTTGCAACGGCTAACTAACGAGACATTAATGTAAATTAATACGAGACTGTTAAATCTTTTCACTAAGATTTGATAGTCTCGTATTTTATTTTTATGTGATTTTGTATTTAAACTTTCACACATTCTTGTCATTTAAGAAATATATTATGCATAAAACTAGATTCTTATTAAGATACTTTTGTTTTAGTTTAATTTAAATGAGGATTAGACTTCTTTTGTCAAGAATGCTTTTATAGTATAATGAATCATAATCTATTCAAGAGGGTGAAAGATATGAAATGCCCAAAATGTAGTTCAACACATTCGCGTGTAGTTGATTCTAGACATGCGGATGATGCAAATGCAATTAGAAGAAGAAGAGAATGCGAAAATTGTGGTACTCGATTTACGACGTTCGAACATATAGAAGTAAGTCCATTGATTGTCGTAAAAAAAGATGGAACTCGAGAACAATTTTTAAGAGAGAAAATTTTAAATGGTCTTGTTAGATCTTGTGAAAAGAGACCAGTACGTTATCAACAATTAGAAGATATTACTAATAAAGTTGAATGGCAGCTACGTGATAGCGGACAAACTGAAATATCTTCACGAGATATTGGTGAACATGTTATGAACCTGTTGATGCATGTCGATCAAGTTTCTTATGTGAGATTTGCTTCAGTTTATAAAGAGTTTAAAGATGTTGATCAATTGTTAGCATCAATGCAAGGTATCTTGAACGATAATAAACGGAGTGATCTATAAATGAGTTTACAATCGTATGAGTATGGTTTGAGTCCACATGACGGTTTTAAAGTGTATCGTCAGTTCCAATTTAATCATAATCATTTGGAAATACTTAATAGATTGTATATGCCATTAATTGGCGCGCAAGCGATAGGTACATATCACTTTATGAATCAATTCGTGAATAGTGATGACACATTAACGCATTACACAATAATGAATGAATTGAAAATGAATTTATCAGAATTTAGACAGTATATGGATTTATTGGAAGCAATCGGTCTATTTAAAACATATGTAAAGCATGATGAACAACAATCATTTTTTATTTACGAATTGATACAGCCACCAACTGCCTATCAATTTTTTAATGATCCAATGTTATCAATTTATCTATATAACCAAGTCGATAAACAACGTTTTAAAAGCTTAAAAAATTATTTTAAAAAATATGATTTTGATTTAAGTGGTTTTCAACAAGTAACTCGCAAGTTTACTGATGTTTTTAAAATTCCACACTCAAGCGTTACTATTGATGCTTCATCAATTAAAAAAGAAAAACCATATCATGGTATAGATTTATCCAATGTATCATTTGATTTTGAGATTTTAAAAGAAATGCTACGTCATCATTTTATTAGCGATGAAATTATAACTAAAGAAGCTAGAGATTTAATTGTTCAATTGGCTACATTGTATGGTTTAACAGAAGATGCTATGAAACGAATTATATTGAATTCTATTACAAGTAATCAACAATTATCATACGAAGAAATGAGAAAGCATGCGCGTTCGTATTATTTAATTGAACATAATCAACAATTACCTGAATTAGAGCCTAAGGCAAGTAATCAAAATGAAGTGAATAGTAACAATCAATCTGTGTCTTCAAGTCAGCCCACTTCAAATGATGATTGGTTTCAATTGTTAGAGGAAACAAGTCCAGTAGATATGTTGGCGTCATGGTCAGAATCAGAACCAACATTTCAACAAAAGAAAATGATTGAAGAGTTAGTCGAAAGAGAGAAATTAAACTTTGGTGTAATTAATATTCTTTTACAATTTGTAATGCTAAAAAATGAGATGAAACTACCTAAAACATATATTTTAGAAATCGCATCTAATTGGAAAAAATTAGGTATTAAGACTGCAAAAGAAGCATATAACTATGCTTTAAAAGCAAATGAACCAAAATCAGAATATAAAGGTAATGACCTACGTCAATCAAGAAAACGTTATTCAAAATCACGTGAGATTGTATCTAGAGAAAAAACACCTAAATGGTTAAAAAATAGAGGTCAAGAAAATACTGATAAAGAAACGACTAAAGAAGAACAAGAACAGTTTGAAAATGAAAGAGCTGCGTTTCGTGAACAACTAAAACGCGATTGGGAGGAGGATTAAATGAAATCATTCAATAGTATTATCAAATCAAATGGCGATTTAGAAAAAAGAATTGCTAAAATTAAAAAACAAGTTATTAACGATCCTGACGTTAAATCATTTTTAAATGAACATCAATCTGAATTGACTAATGAAATCATTGATAATGACTTAAATGTGTTACAAGAGTATAAAGATCAACAAAAAAATTATGATGGACATGATTATGAAAATTGTCCGAACTTTGTTAAAGGTCATGTACCTGAATTATATATCGACAATAATAGAATTAAAATACGTTATAATATGTGCCCTTGCAAAATTAAACACGATGAAGAAAGATTTAATTCTCACTTAATCACATCTCACCATATGCAACGTGATACATTAAACGCTAAGATGAAAGATATTTATGACACTGATTTGAACCGATTAGTTATAGCTAAAAATGTAAATGATATCTGTAAACAATTAGTTAATGGAGAAAATGTAAAAGGAATGTATATTCACGGTCCATTTGGAACAGGGAAATCATTTATTCTAGGTGCAATTGCCAATCAACTTAAAGCTAAAAGTGTTGCTTCTACGATTGTTTATTTACCTGAGTATATTCGCACGCTCAAAAGTGGTTTCAGAGATGGTAGTTATGAAACAAAGTTACAACGAATAAGAGAGGCAAATATATTAATGATAGACGATATAGGTGCGGAAGAAGTGACACCATGGGTGAGAGATGAAGTGATTGGTCCATTGTTACACTATCGTATGGTTCAAGAACTACCAACGTTTTTCTCATCGAATTTAAATTTTGATGAGCTAGAACATCATTTATCTATTACACGTGAAGGTGCGGAAGAAACAAAAGCTGCTAGAATTATTGAACGAATTAAATCTTTATCAACGCCATATTATTTGGATGGTAAAAATTTAAGAAACAATTGAAATTTAAAATAACTATTGTATAATTAAGATAAATCTTAATCGTTGAAATAATTGAAGATATGATAATTTAATCCATGTTATACAGCGAGCTAATATATGATGAGAGATTAGCTAACAAATTAAATTATTACTCCTTCATCATTAGGTGTTGGTAATCAATGCCCGGCTCAAGACCGTTATCTTAAGTAGAGATATTTAGCTATTGCTAAATAACTAGGGTGGTACCACGACGAACTCGTCCCTTTTTTAGGGGCGAGTTTTTTTATTTCAACGAAATTAGAATTTAATTGAAATTAGAATTTATTTATGGAGGTTTTATAATGGATCAAATAAATGTTCAATTCCCAGATGGTAATTCGAAAGCGTTTGATAATGGCGTAACAACTGAAGAAATTGCACAATCAATTAGCCCTGGATTAAGAAAAAAAGCGGTTGCTGGTAAATTTAATAATCAAATGGTTGATTTAACTAGACCATTAGAAGAAGATGGTTCAATTGAAATTGTGACTCCAGGTAGTGATGAAGCGCTTGAAGTTTTACGTCATTCTACCGCCCATTTAATGGCTCAAGCTTTAAAACGTTTATATGGGGATGTTAAGTTTGGAGTTGGCCCTGTTATAGACGGTGGGTTCTATTATGATTTTGATATGGATGAAAAGGTTTCGTCAGATGATTTTGAAAAAATTGAAAAAACGATGAAGCAAATCGTTGATGAAAATCATAAAATTGAACGTAAAGTTGTATCAAGAGAAGAAGCTAAATCATTCTTCAAAGATGATCCTTATAAATTGGAATTAATTGACGCTATACCTGAAGATGAAAGTGTTACTTTATATTCACAAGGTGAATTTACTGATTTATGTCGTGGTGTACACGTTCCTTCAACTTCAAAAATCAAAGAATTTAAATTACTTTCAACTGCCGGTGCATATTGGCGTGGGGATAGCAATAACAAAATGTTACAGCGTATTTATGGTACAGCATTCTTTGATAAAAAAGATTTGAAAGCACATTTAGAGATGCTTGAAGAACGTCGTGAGCGTGATCATCGTCGAATTGGTAAAGATTTAGAGCTTTTCACTAACAATCAATTAGTAGGTGCAGGTCTTCCATTATGGTTACCTAATGGAGCTACAATTCGTAGAGAAATTGAACGTTATATAGTTGATAAAGAGGTAAGTATGGGTTATGACCATGTATATACTCCAGTGTTAGCAAATGTTGAGTTATACAAAACTTCTGGACACTGGGATCATTATAGAGATGATATGTTCCCACCAATGAAATTAGACGAAACAGAAGAAATGGTATTACGACCTATGAACTGTCCACATCATATGATGGTCTATAATAATCGTCCTCATTCTTATCGTGAACTACCTATCCGTATTGCAGAATTAGGAACTATGCACAGATATGAAGCCAGTGGTGCAGTATCAGGATTACAACGTGTACGTGGAATGACATTAAACGATTCACACATATTTGTTAGACCTGATCAAATTAAAGATGAATTTAAACGTGTTGTTAACATGATTCAAGAAGTATATAGTGACTTTGGCTTTGAAGATTACACATTCAGATTAAGTTACAGAGATCCTGAAGATAAAGAGAAGTATATGGATGATGATGAAATGTGGAACAAAGCTGAGACTATGTTAAAAGAAGCAGTCGATGAAATGGGATTACCATATGTTGAAGCAATTGGTGAAGCGGCATTCTATGGTCCTAAACTAGATGTTCAAGTTAAGACTGCTATGGGTAAAGAAGAAACTTTATCAACTGCTCAAATTGATTTCTTATTGCCAGAGCGTTTTGAATTAACATACATCGGTAGCGATGGTGAAAATCATCGTCCAGTAGTTATTCATCGTGGCGTAGTTTCAACTATGGAACGATTTGTAGCGTTCTTAACTGAAGAAACTAAGGGTGCATTCCCAACTTGGTTAGCACCTAAACAAGTTGAAATAATACCTGTTAATGTTGACTTACATTATGACTATGCTAGAAATTTACAAGATGAATTAAAATCACAAGGTGTACGTGTAGAAATTGATGATCGTAATGAAAAAATGGGATACAAAATTCGTGAAGCACAAATGCAAAAAATACCTTATCAAATAGTTGTTGGTGATAAAGAAGTTGAAAACAACCAAGTCAATGTACGTAAATACGGCTCTCAAGATCAAGAAACAGTTGAAAAAGATGAATTTATTTGGAATTTAGTAGATGAAATTCGTTTGAAAAAACATAGATAGTCTTGATAAAAATGATAGCTTAATGTATATTACTATATAGTTAATTAAAAAAAGAGTTAGAGGTTGCGTCTTTAATTAGTAACACTTCAGAAGTTATTAAGGAACGTATGTTGAAAGTGTGGAAGGTAAAGATGCCGAAATTAATGATACCCTTAATTATCATTTGTTGGGACAGTTATCGAATAGAAACTGTACTGTCACAATTTGTGATGTGCTACCGACATAGATTAAGCAGATGGTTGCATATCTAAAGGTATGCAACCATTTTTTATGCTTTAAAGAATTATAAACTATTTGGAAGTATAATTAGAATGCGTTCATAATCATCGCATAACACAACAAAACTATTTTAGTTAGCCTCTACTGTAAGAAAGGGAGCTTCTATGAAAAAAGTCGAAAATCAAGATGATGGAATCAAAAGAGGACTTAAGGACCGCCATATTTCTATGATAGCAATGGGTGGTTGTATCGGTACCGGATTATTTATGACCTCTGGGGGAGCAATACACGATGCAGGGGCATTAGGTGCTTTAATTGCATATGCGATTATTGGAGCTATGGTATTCTTCCTCATGACATCTTTAGGTGAAATGGCAACGTATTTACCAGTGTCTGGTTCATTTAGTACTTACGCAACACGTTTTGTAGATCCATCTTTAGGATTTGCGTTAGGTTGGAACTATTGGTTTAACTGGGTTATTACAGTTGCAGCAGATGTAACCATTGCTGCACAAGTCATTCAATATTGGACACCTATGGCTGGTATTCCAGCATGGGTTTGGAGTTGTATATTCTTAGTTATTATATTCGCACTAAACTCTTTATCTGTTAGAGTTTATGGTGAAAGTGAATATTGGTTCGCTTTAATCAAAGTTGTAACAGTCATTATCTTTATCATTATTGGTCTTTTAACGATACTAGGTATTATGGGTGGAGAATTTGTAGGTTTTGAGACATTTACGAAAGGTGACGGACCAATTCTAGGTGGTAACTTAGGTGGAAGTTTATTATCAATTCTAGGCGTCTTCCTAGTTGCTGGATTCTCATTCCAAGGTACAGAGTTAATTGGTATTACAGCTGGAGAATCTGAAAATCCAGAACGCGCTGTACCTAAAGCTATTAAACAAGTATTCTGGAGAATATTATTATTCTACATATTAGCAATATTTGTTATAGGTATGTTAATCCCTTATGATAGTAATGCATTGATGGGTGGCGATGATAATATTGCTACTTCACCATTTACACTCGTGTTTAAAAATGCTGGGTTAGCTTTTGCGGCATCATTTATGAATGCAGTAATTTTAACATCAGTATTATCAGCAGGTAATTCAGGTATGTATGCCTCAACACGAATGCTTTATTCAATGAGTAAAGATAAATTAGCTTTTCATTCGTTTGGTAAAACGAATAAGTATGGTGTTCCTTATTTATCACTAGTTGGAACAGCGATTTTAGTTGTTATTATTTTCTTAGTGCAAAAACTAAGTGGTGACGCATATGAATATATTGTTGCTGCAAGTGGTATGACAGGCTTTATTGCATGGGTAGGTATTGCAATTAGTCACTACAGATTTAGAAGAGCTTTCGAAAAACAAAATCATAGTAAAAGGGAATTGAAGTATAAAGCTAAATGGTTCCCATTCGGTCCTATATTCGCAGGCCTGCTCTGTGTGATTGTCATAATCGGGCAAGATGTTGATTTTATTAAAACAGGTCATTTCGATTTAAATCGCTTCATTATCACATATATGGGAATCCCAGTTTTCTTAGTATTCTTCATTTATCATAAATTGAGATATAAAACGAAGATAATTCCATTAGATAAAGTAGATTTAAGACAAGATGTTTCAATGGATGAAGTAAAACATCACTAATATTAAAATAATTGTTGACTTATATGATATACACTGATATGATTATTAACGTTGAATACGAAACGTACCAAGTAGAAACACCCGTTTCTCACCTGTAGCGACGCTTAAAGCAGTTGGCAGGTCAATCATGTCACACATAAAATGTGTATGAGAGAAGAGCGGGCATAATATGTCCGCTCTTTTTGCTTGGAAAATTTCGTAAAATTTTGGGAGGTGTCAACCATAGCAAAAGATCAAACGCAAGTTAACGAAAAGATTCGCGCTAAAGAATTACGTTTAATTGGCCAAAATGGTGACCAAATTGGTGTTAAATCAAAACGAGAAGCATTAGAAATGGCTGAACGTGTTGAATTAGATTTAGTAGTTGTAGCACCAAATGCTAAACCACCTGTTGCAAGAATTATGGATTATGGTAAATACAAATTCGAACAGCAGAAAAAAGAAAAAGAAATGAAAAAGAAACAAAAAGTTATCAATGTTAAAGAAATACGCCTAAGTCCAACTATTGAGGAACATGATTTCCAAACTAAGTTGAAAAATGGTCGTAAATTCTTATCTAAAGGCGATAAATGTAAAGTTTCTATTCGTTTCAGAGGTCGTGCAATCACTCATAAGGAAATTGGTCAGCGCGTATTAGAAAAATTCGCTGACGAATGTAAAGATATTGCCACTGTTGAACAGAAACCTAAAATGGAAGGGCGTCAAATGTTTATCATGTTAGCGCCTATTAACGAAAAATAATTCACTATTATTAGGAGGAAATGAATCATGCCAAAAATGAAAACTCACCGTGGAGCAGCTAAACGTGTTAAAAGAACTGGTTCAGGTCAATTAAAACGTTCAAGAGCTTTCACATCACACTTATTTGCAAATAAAAACACTAAACAAAAACGTAAATTACGTAAAGCTAAATTAGTTTCTAAAAGCGATATGAAACGAGTAAAACAATTATTAGCTTATAAAAAATAATTGTAATTGATAAATGTACGATAATTAATTGTTATATCTAAGGAGGAATTTAATATGCCACGAGTTAAAGGTGGAACAGTAACAAGAGCACGTCGTAAAAAAACGATTAAATTAGCTAAAGGTTACTTCGGTGCTAAACACACATTATATAAAGTAGCAAAACAACAAGTAATGAAATCAGGTCAATACGCTTTCCGTGACCGTCGTCAACGTAAACGTGATTTCCGTAAATTATGGATTACACGTATTAACGCAGCTGCACGTCAACATGACATGAGCTATTCAAGATTAATGAACGGATTGAAAAAAGCTGACATCAATATTAACCGTAAAATGCTTTCTGAAGTTGCTATTTCAGATGAAAAAGCTTTCGCAGAGTTAGTTTCAAAAGCTAAAGAAGCTTTAAAATAATTGATTTATAAAAGATGACTTTGAAGTCATCTTTTTTTGTTTTCAAATAATTAATAATTGAAATTATAAATCGTTAATGCACCTTTATTTGTTCTTTGGTGATTGAGTTTGATAAAATGCTAATTAAGAAATTATTGTAAGGAGAACACTATGTCTAAATATGATGAGCAAATTATAGTTGTACCAAGAGATATCCTTTTTGAACAAGAGTCAAATGCTTTTAACGGCTTTTTAACTAAAAATGATCCACAAGGTGAAGCGATATTTAATACTTTTTCTAATTATGAAGTTAAAAGACGTGGAGATATGGAAGAAGATCCTTCATATAAACAATTAATATCATATTGTCTTTTAGAAAATGAGAAAAATGAAATATTAGTATACAAAAGATTAAGTGGTGGTGGAGAGTCACGTTTACATGGTCAATCTTCTATCGGTGTAGGTGGACACATGAATGATGTGATTGGCGCAAATTCTGTAAATGAAGTTTTAAGGGTAAATGCTCAAAGAGAGTTAGAAGAAGAAGTCGGTTTATTAGAAACTAATTCTCAGAATTTGGAATATATAGGTTTTATAAATGATGATACAAACGATGTGGGTAAAGTACATATAGGTGTAGTCTTTAAAATTAAAGTTAACTCAAATGATATTGAAGTACGTGAAACAGATACATTAAAAATTCAATGGTTAGAAAAAGAGCGTATTGATAATTATGATGAATTTGAAACATGGAGTGCATTAATTTTAAAAGATTTATAGGAGGGATACAACATGTCAGACATCATCCCTTTTCCAAAACTACAACAAAAATTGTATAAAGATATTAAATCATCTCATAACAGTCAACATTACGAAACGGTATATCAATTAATTGAAGATTATGAAGCACAATTTGAACTAGATGAGACATTAGCCTTAATTAAATGTGATATGTTATATCATTTGAATTCATTTTTGGAGTTAAGAGAAGAAGCTATTGTACTTTTAAAAAGAGGCATTCAAGCGTATGATGAGTTAATGTTATATTATATAAAGGCGTTAAATGGCTTAGGTCAGTATTATGAGTCTGTAAATGTTATCAATCAAATTATAGACGAAGTTCAAAGTCATAAAACAAGAATGGCGTTATTTCCATTAAAAGAATATGCTCAATCTCAACTCAATGAAGATAAACATATCACAAGTCAATCATTGGCTAAATTTAATACACTCAATTTGAATGAACAAATACAATTAGTTCTTAAATTAATTGATAATGGGCATTATGAATTTAAAGAAACTATAGCCTTTTTATTATCTAATGAGGTTGAGGCAGACAATTTAAAAAGTTTAATGTTAGAATTTTTAAGATTTGCTGGCTACAATACACCAATTAATATTAACAAGATGAATTATTCAGTTAACGTTATTCCTAATGAGCTTAACGGTTTGGAACATACTGAACTTAAAACTCAAGTAATTCCTCGAGTAATTGATAAGCTAGAAAATGGAGCACTCAATATCATTGATGAAGCAATACATACCATGAATAATCATGCTATATTACTATATCCACTCAATATATTCGATTTATACACCTGTGATGAATGGATTACTGGTTATGATGTTTACTTTAAATCAATGATTGGTATACAAACTAATGAAGATAATGTAAAAATATTAAATTTTATTAATAGTCTTGATGGTCAACTTTGAGCAAATTATTTTATATTGTTAAATTAATTCGTTAAAGTTAGATTATTGAATTTTAAAAGTGTTTTAAGCCCTATAAAAGACTGTTTGTGTCCGTATAGGACGTGTGCTATAATAGGGAAGTTGAAAAAATAAAAATGTAATCATGGAGGTATTTATACATGACAGCAACTTGGGAAAAAAAGGAAGGTAACGAAGGATTATTAAAAGTTACAGTTCCAGCAGAAAAAGTAGACAAAGCATTAGATCAAGCATTTAAAAAAGTAGTTAAACAAATTAACGTGCCTGGTTTCCGTAAAGGTAAAGTGCCTCGTCCTATCTTTGAACAACGTTTCGGTGTAGAAGCATTATATCAAGATGCAGTAGATATTCTATTACCTGAAGCTTATGGTGAAGCTATTGATGAAACTGGAATCAATCCAGTAGCTCAACCAGAAATTAATGTTACACAAATTGAAAAAGGTAAAGATTTTGAATTTGAAGCTACTGTAACTGTTGAACCTGAAGTTCAATTAGGTTATTACAAAGGTTTAGAAATAGAAAAACAAGATTCAGAATTAACTGATGAAGATTTACAAGAAGCAATTGACCACAGCCTAGGACACTTAGCTGATATGGTAGTAAAAGAAGATGGTGCTGTTGAAAATGGAGATACAGTAAACATTGACTTTGATGGCTATGTTGATGGCGAGCAATTTGAAGGTGGACAAGCAGATGGTTATGATCTTGAAATTGGCTCAGGCTCATTTATTCCTGGATTTGAAGATCAATTAGTAGGCGTTAAAACAGGTGAAGGAAAAGATGTAGTTGTAACTTTCCCTGAAGAATATCACGCTGAAGAATTAGCTGGCAAAGAAGCTACTTTCAAAACTAAAGTAAATGAAATTAAATATAAAGAAGTACCTGAATTAGATGATGAAATTGCAAATGAATTAGATTCAGATGCTAACAGTGTTGATGAGTACAAAGAAAACTTACGCAAACGTTTATCAGAACAAAAAGCTGAGGAAGCTGAAAATGTTGAAAAAGAAGAAGCAATTAATAAAGCAACTGATAATGCTACAATCGATATTCCTCAAGCAATGATTGACACTGAATTAGATCGTATGGTTCAAGAATTTGGTCAAAGAATCCAACAACAAGGATTAGATTTACAAACTTACTTCCAAATTTCAGGTCAAGATGAATCTCAATTAAGAGAACAAATGAAAGATGATGCAGAACAACGCATTAAAACAAACTTAACACTTTCAGCTATTGCGGATAAAGAAAATATTGAAGCAAATGATGAAGATATCGATAAAGAATTAGAAAAAATGAGTAAACAATTTAATATCTCAGTTGAAGATATTAAAAATACTTTAGGTAATACTGACATTATTAAAAATGATGTACGTATCCAAAAAGTAATTGACTTACTTAGAGACAATGCTAAATACGTTGAATCTACTAAAGAAGATAAATAATAATTCATTGTTAAATTAATAATTAAAATTTAAAGTAGCAGGTGCATCAATATATGTAACCTGCTACTCTATGTTTTAAGCATTTTAGTTGTTAACCATGAATTTGCATTTTAGAATGCTATCTAGTATAGTCGTTTAAGAATAGAGGTGTAAATGAATGTTTAAATTCAATGAAGATGAAGAAAATTTAAAATGTTCTTTCTGTGGTAAGGACCAAGACCAAGTTAAGAAATTAGTCGCAGGAAGTGGCGTATATATCTGTAATGAGTGTATCGAACTATGTTCAGAAATTGTAGAAGAAGAGTTAGCTCAAACGACTTCTGAAGAATTTACTGAACTGCCTACACCGAAAGAAATTATGGATCATTTAAATGAATATGTTATTGGTCAAGAAAAAGCTAAAAAATCTTTAGCAGTTGCCGTATATAATCACTATAAACGTATCCAACAATTAGGACCTAATGAAGATGAAGTTGAGTTACAAAAAAGTAATATTGCGTTAATAGGACCAACTGGTAGCGGTAAAACATTATTAGCACAAACATTAGCTAAAACTTTAAACGTTCCATTTGCTATTGCAGATGCTACAAGTTTAACTGAAGCAGGTTACGTTGGTGACGATGTAGAAAATATTTTATTACGATTAATTCAAGCAGCCGACTTCGACATTGATAAAGCTGAAAAAGGTATTATCTATGTTGATGAAATTGATAAGATTGCTAGAAAATCTGAAAACACATCAATTACGCGTGATGTATCTGGTGAAGGTGTTCAACAAGCCTTACTTAAAATTTTAGAGGGTACGACTGCAAGTGTGCCTCCACAAGGTGGACGTAAACATCCAAACCAAGAATTAATACAAATTGATACAACAAATATCTTATTCATTCTAGGTGGTGCGTTTGATGGCATCGATGAAGTAATTAAACGTCGCCTAGGAGAAAAAGTGATTGGATTTGCAAGTAATGAAGCGGATAAATACGATGAGGAAGCATTGTTAGAACAAATTCGCCCAGAAGACTTACAATCATATGGTTTAATTCCTGAGTTTATTGGTCGTGTGCCAATAGTTGCTAACTTAGAAACATTAGATGTTGAAGCGCTTAAAAACATTTTAACGCAACCTAAGAACGCTTTAGTAAAACAATATACTAAAATGTTAGAACTTGATAATGTTGAGTTAGAATTTACCGAAGAAGCATTAGCTGCAGTAAGTGAGAAAGCTATTGAGCGTAAAACAGGAGCACGTGGATTACGTTCTATCATTGAAGAAGCATTAATCGATATTATGTATGATGTTCCTTCATCAGAAGACGTAACTAAAGTTGTTATTACTGATAAAACAATTAACGATGAAGTTGACCCAGAATTATACGATTCTGAAGGTAACTTATTGAATGATAGTAAAACATCAGCATAATACAAGTTATTTAAGTTTGAATTTGCTCTGTAAAGATTGAGCCGAACAGTTGAAATAATTTTAAGATCCTATAAACAATTAAAGTTGGAGTGGAACATCGAATTCTATTAGAATTCTGTTCTGCTCCTTTTTTAATTAAAAAATTGCTTATTTAGATATAATGAAATATATATTATAATGAAACAGTTAAATTTAATTACAAAAGAGAGGATAATTTATGAATATTAATCCTAATAACATTGATTTGATTATAAGTGCTGTACAAGAGGCTCAATATCCTGATACAGGTTTATCTGAAGTGGCATTAAGTGGGCGTTCAAACGTTGGTAAATCATCTTTCATTAATAGTATGATTGGCAGAAAAAATATGGCTCGCACGTCGCAACAACCAGGTAAAACACAAACATTAAATTTCTTTAATATTGATGATCAATTAATATTTGTCGACGTCCCTGGGTATGGCTATGCAAAAGTGAGTAAATCACAACGTGAGAAATTTGGTAAAATGATTGAAGAATATTTGACTAAGAGAGAGAGTTTAAAGCTAGTCATTCAACTAGTTGACTTACGCCACAATCCTACTGAAGATGATATTTTAATGTATAATTACTTAAAACATTTTGATATACCTACACTTGTTATTTGTACTAAAGAGGACAAGATTGCAAAGGGGAAGATTCAAAAGCATATTAAAAATATTAAAGAGAAATTAGATTTAGATCCAGATGATACGATTATTAGTTACTCATCAATTCAAAATACAAAGCAGCAACAAATATGGGATTTAATTGTTAATTATTTATAATTATTTTAATCTAATCAGAGGTCAAACTTCTGTTTAGATTTTTTTATGGGATAAGTGTCAAAATTTTGACTTTAAATTAGAATCTTTCTAATTTGTTTGAGCAATCAACTTAAAATCATTAAATTATGTGTTATACTAACTGTATTGTTAGTATTTGGAGGGCGTTATAAATGCATTTTATTGCTATAAGTATAAATCATCGCACTGCCGATGTAGCACTTAGAGAGCAAGTAGCTTTTAGAGATGATGCCTTGCGATTAGCCCATGAAGATTTGTTCGAAACTAAATCTATTTTAGAGAACGTCATTTTATCTACATGTAATCGTACTGAAGTATATGCTATTGTTGATCAAATTCACACAGGTCGTTACTATATTCAAAGATTTTTAGCGCGCTCATTTGGATTTGATGTAGATGATATAAAAAATATGTCAGAAGTTAAAGTGGGGGACGAAGCAGTTGAACATTTACTGCGAGTCACTTCTGGCTTGGATTCAATTGTATTAGGTGAAACTCAAATTCTTGGACAAATGAGAGATGCATTCTTTTTAGCTCAAGACATTCAAACAACTGGTACAATTTTTAATCATTTATTTAAACAGGCTATTACTTTCGCTAAAAAAGCTCATAATGAGACTGACATAGCAGATAATGCTGTGAGTGTTTCATATGCAGCAGTTGAATTAGCTAAAAAGGTATTTGGTAAACTAAAAGGTAAACAAGCTATTATTATAGGTGCAGGGGAAATGAGTGAATTATCACTCTTAAATTTATTAGGTTCTGGTATTGATGATATTACTGTCGTTAATAGAACTGAAACTAATGCGAATAAATTAGCAACGAAGCACGGCGTAAATTATAATACACTTGAGTCATTACCAACTCTTTTGACTAATGCTGATATTGTCATCAGTTCAACAAGTTCGCCAGATTTTATTGTTACAAAATCTATGATTGAGTCGGTCAATCTTAAGAGAAAAGCTTCTTCATTATTGTTAATAGACATTGCGGTTCCTAGAGATATCGAACCAAATGTTAATATTAGCGAAAATATTTTCAGCTATGACGTGGATGATCTTAAAGGATTAGTTGATGCTAACTTGCGAGAACGTCAAATGGCTGCTGACTTTATAGCAAGTCAGATTCCTGATGAAGTCCAAGCTCATAATGATTGGGTAAATATGTTAGGTGTTGTACCTGTAATTAGAGCATTGCGTGAAAAAGCAATGACAATCCAGTCAGAAACAATGGACAGTATTGATAGAAAGCTACCTGATCTTAGTGATAGAGAACGTACAATCATTTCGAAACATACTAAAAGTATTATTAATCAAATGTTGAAAGATCCAATAAAACAGGCCAAAGAATTGAGTAATGATAAGAGAAGTAATGAAAAATTAGAGCTATTTCAAAACATATTTGATATTGATGCTGCAGACCCTTACGAGGATATTAAAGCTCGTAAAGCACAAAAAGAAAAAGAAGTTTCTATCCGTCACATCTTTAGTTTTGAATAAGCATATTAATATGGTGATAATATGCAAGAGACCCTGTTTATTAGATTTCATGAAATAATATTAATTATATATTTAATTAGTATTCTCTGTTATTTTATAGATTTCGTTAAAAAGAGTCATAAAATTAGAGAATTAGGAATTTATACATTAGGGATTGTTTGGATATTGCAAACAATCTCTTTGTCTGTTTATATCACTTCGCATAATGAAATTCCGTTGAGTTCATTATTTGATGTATTTTTCTTTTTATCATGGATAATTATATGTATAGCACTGGTTTTAAATGTAGTTAAAGTATTGAGTTTTTCAGTATTCTTTCTCAATGTTATCGGATTTATATTATTGATGATGAATACTTTTCAACCTGAACATTATTCAACAAATGTGCAACGCATTGCAGTTATAAATGAATTGTTATTAGTGCATATAGGCTTAGCGGTATTAAGTTATGCTCTTTTTGCACTAGCTTTTGTAAATTCACTACTTTATATTATTCAATACCGCAATTTAAGGGAGAAGAATTTTGATCAAAAATACTTTAGAATTGGTAGCGTAGCCACACTTGAAACGGTTGTGTTTTATTCATCTTTAAGTGGTTTCATTATTTTAATTTTGAGTGTTATTTTAGGCGCACAGTGGGGTGTCTATGCAATTGGACATAGTATTTTTGCTGACCCTAAAGTAGTACTATCTTCTATTATTACAATTTTTTACGCTATTTATTTACTAAGTCGAATTAATCGATGGTTTAAAACAATTTATTTAATTTACTTTAATATTATGTTATTTTGCTTATGCATGATTAATCTATTTTTTACAACACATTTCACTTAAATTTTCAAATGTCATTAGGAGGCAACATATATGCGCAAATTGGTTGTAGGCTCACGTAGAAGTAAGCTTGCCTTAACTCAGAGTCAACAATTTATAGATAAGTTAAAAGCGGTGGATCCAACACTTGAAATAGAAATTAAGGAGATTGTCACTAAAGGTGACCGCATCGTAAATAAACAATTATCTAAAGTGGGCGGTAAAGGACTATTTGTTAAAGAAATCCAACAAGAACTTTTTGACAAAGAAATTGACATGGCAATACACTCACTTAAAGATGTACCAAGTATCATTCCTGAAGGTTTAACACTAGGTTGCATACCTGATAGAGAAGTTCCATTTGATGCTTATATTTCTAAAAATCATATACCTTTAAATGAATTACCAGATGGTAGTATTATTGGTACGAGTTCATTAAGACGTGGTGCTCAAATTTTATCTAAATATCCAAACTTAGAAATAAAATGGATAAGAGGAAATATTGACACTCGACTAAAAAAATTAGAAACAGAAGATTATGATGCAATTATTTTAGCTGCTGCAGGACTTAGACGTATGGGTTGGTCAGATGATATTGTAACGACTTATCTGGACAAAGACATATTATTACCAGCTATTGGACAAGGTGCATTAGGTATAGAGTGTCGCAGTGATGATGTCGAACTATTGGAATTATTAAGTAAAGTTCATAATCAAGCAGTAGCGAATTGTGTTACAGCTGAAAGAACATTCCTTTCAGCTATGGATGGTAGTTGTCAAGTACCTATTGGAGGGTATGCAACTAATAAGGAGAATGGTGAAATTGAATTTACTGGGTTAATTATGACTCCAGACGGTACAAAGAGATATGAGCACACAGAAGTTGGTACAAATCCTGTTGCTTTAGGTGAAACAGTCGGCCGTGTTTTAAAAGAACAGGGTGCTTATGAAATAATCAAAAAACTAAATGAAGAACAAGCGCATTAAACCAAATTATTGAGGTGTAATGAAATATGAAACCAGTTGTAGTTATGACGCAATCGAGTGAATTTAATAGTGATTTAGTGGAAATAATGCATAAGCCATTTATAGAAATTCAATCACTTGAATTTGATACTCAAGTTTTGCATCATGATTATGACTGGATTATTTTTTCTTCTAAAAATGCGGTTCGCATATTTTATAAGTATTTAAATCAATTAGATGTTAAATATGTAGCTGTCATTGGACAGAAAACTGCCGAACTTTGTGAAGCGCTTAAAATTAATGTTGATTTTATACCCAATGACTACTCTCAAGAAGGATTTTTGAATCAGTTTAAAAAGGATCAACAAAGCATTCTCATACCAAGTAGTGCTGAAGCGCGTCCCAAACTCCAACATACATTAGCACAAAACAATATAGTGACTAAAATCGATTTATATAAACCTATTCCTAATGATAGGAATATTAGAGAAGTCATTCAATTGATAGAACATCACAAAGTTCATGCGGTAACATTTTCAAGTTCTTCTGCAGTAAAAGCGTATTTAAGGCATGACGTTCCTTGTGGTTTTGATAAGTATGTTGCTATTGGGGCTCAAACTGCTAACACATTACGAAAGAACGGTTTCAAGCCATTAATAGCTAATAAACAAACTTCGGAATCACTTATAAATAAAATTATTGAAAGTTGGTATAATAATGAAATTTGATAGACATAGACGATTACGCTCATCAGAGTCAATGCGTAATTTAGTTAGAGAAAACCATGTTAGAAAAGAAGATTTAATTTATCCAATATTTGTAGTTGAAAAAGATAATGTAAAAAGTGAGATTAAATCACTTCCAGGCGTTTACCAAATTAGCTTGAATTTATTAGATGATGAAATAAATGAGGCATATGAACTAGGTATTAGAGCAATCATGTTCTTCGGTGTACCAAATTCTAAAGATGACGTAGGTTCTGGTGCATATGATCATAATGGTATTATCCAAGAAGCAACAAGAAAGGCTAAAGAATTGCATAAAGATTTATTAATTGTAGCAGATACATGTTTATGTGAATATACAGATCATGGTCATTGTGGTGTTATTGATGATCATACTCATGATGTAGATAATGATAAATCATTACCTTTACTTGTTAAAACAGCTATCTCACAAGTTGAAGCGGGAGCAGACATTATCGCACCAAGTAATATGATGGACGGTTTTGTTGCAGAAATTCGTCAAGGTCTAGATGATGCCGGTTATTACAATATTCCAATTATGAGTTATGGTATCAAATATGCATCAAGTTTCTTTGGTCCATTTAGAGATGCAGCTGATTCTGCACCCTCTTTTGGTGACAGAAAGACTTACCAAATGGACCCAGCGAATCGTTTAGAAGCATTTCGTGAACTTGAAAGTGACTTAAAAGAGGGCGCAGATATGATGATAGTAAAACCTGCGCTAAGTTATTTAGATATTGTAAGAGACGTTAAAAACAATACAAATATTCCTGTTATTGCTTATAACGTAAGTGGTGAGTATGCAATGACAAAAGCAGCAGCACAAAATGGTTGGATAGATGAAGAACGTGTCGTTATGGAACAAATGGTTTCAATGAAACGTGCAGGTGCAGATATGATTATTACTTACTTTGCGAAAGATATTTGTCATTACTTAAATAAATAATTAATTTTAGGAGGATTTTGATATGGGTTACGAGAAATCGATTGAAGCGATGAAAATCGCTGAAAATTTAATGCCAGGTGGCGTTAATAGTCCTGTAAGAGCATTTAAATCTGTAGATACACCAGCGATTTTTATGGATCATGCAAAAGGATCAAGAATTTATGATATCGATGGTAACGAGTATATTGACTATGTATTAAGCTGGGGACCTTTAATTCTAGGACATAAAAACGAACAAGTTATAAAAAAATTACATGAGGCTGTTGATAGAGGAACAAGCTTCGGAGCATCTACCTTAGAAGAAAACAAACTTGCAGAATTAGTAATCGAACGCGTACCATCAATTGAAAAAGTGCGTATGGTTTCATCAGGAACTGAGGCAACGTTAGCAGCGTTAAGATTGGCTCGTGGTTATACTGGAAGAAATAAGATTATAAAATTTGAAGGATGCTATCACGGTCATAGTGATTCCTTATTAATTAAAGCGGGTTCTGGTGTTGCAACACTAGGATTACCAGACTCACCTGGTGTCCCAGAAGGTACTGCTAAGAATACGATTACAGTTCCGTATAATGATTTAGAAGCGATTAAAATTGCTTTCGAAAATTATGGAGATGATATCGCTGGAATTATCGTAGAACCAGTTGCTGGTAATATGGGCGTTGTACCTCCTAAGGATGGCTTCCTACAAGGGTTACGTGAGATTACAAATGACTATGGTGCGCTATTAATATTCGATGAAGTCATGACAGGTTTCCGAGTAGGGTACAATTGTGCGCAAGGTTACTTTGGTGTTACACCAGATCTTACATGTTTAGGTAAAGTTATTGGTGGTGGATTACCAGTAGGTGCGTTTGGTGGTAAAAAAGAGATTATGGACAAAGTTGCTCCAGTTGGAAATATTTATCAAGCTGGAACATTATCCGGGAATCCATTAGCAATGATGAGTGGTTACGAAACTCTAAGTCAATTAACACCTGAATCTTATGAGTATTTCCAAGAATTAGGTGATATCTTAGAAGAAGGACTTAAAAAAGTATTTAGCAAACATAATGTCCCAATTACTATAAATCGAGCTGGTTCTATGATTGGATATTTCTTAAATGAAGGCCCAGTAACTAACTTTGACGAAGCAAATAAAAGTAATTTAGAATTGTTCAGTCAAATGTATCGTGAAATGGCTAAAGAAGGCGTATTCCTACCACCTTCTCAATTTGAGGGAACATTCTTATCTACAGCACATAGTAAAGAAGACATTGAAAAAACAATCCAAGCATTTGATACTGCTTTAAGTCGTATTGTATAATGTTATGAAATAGAATGAGGTTAGGACTTTCAACTCGATGACGTCTTAACCTCATTTTTAATGAAAGAAGTGGCTGCATAATGAAAAATGTATGGATCAATAACTTTATTCTATTAGTAACTGCTATTGTTATAAGTCTGTTATTACATGTTGCGCACGTTCTTTTACCATTTATGTTCGGTCCGATTATTGCATCGATAATCGTCATTAAAGTATTTAAATTAAAAGTTAAATGGCCATTTTGGCTTAGTCAAATTGGATTGATTCTATTAGGGGTGCAAATTGGATCAACATTTACGTCTGAAGTGTTGCATGATATTAAAAATGATTGGTTGATAATTGTTGTTATTACACTATTACTAATAGTTTTATCTCTATTGATCGCCTTCTTTTTCAAAAAAATTGCAAGAGTAAACACTGAGACAGCTATATTAAGTGTCATTCCAGGTGCTTTAAGTCAAATGCTAATTATGGCAGAGGAAAATAAAAAGGCAAATATTCTCGTAGTGAGTTTAACTCAAACGTCTCGCGTTATATTCGTCGTGATATTAGTACCCTTAATTTCTTATTTCTTTAGTAGTAATAGTGGAAATGAAACAACTTCTATTAAATCACCTCCATTAACGGAAGTACTAAACTTATCGCAAGTAATACTATTAATGTGTTGTATTGCAATCATTTATAGTCTTATGGCTAAAGTCAATTTTCCAACTAAGCAATTATTGGCTCCTATTGTCGTATTAGTAATATGGAATTTAACTACACATCACACATTTACATTAGATAATTATATTCTTGCTTCTGCACAAGTGATTTATATGATTAGAATTGGATTGCAGATTGCCAATTTACTTTCCGATTTAAAAGGTCGAATTGCCGTAGCAATCATTTATCAAAATGTCTTTCTAATCATTGGTTCATTTATCATGGTATATATTGTGCACATATTTACAAATAATAATATTAATGAGTTGTTTTTGGGTGGAGCGCCAGGAGGAATGAGTCAAATTGTTTTAGTTGCTATGGCAACTGGGGCAGATGTGGCTATGATTTCTAGTTTCCACATATTTAGAATCTTTTTTATTTTATTTGTAGTAGCGCCTATCATTGGCTTTTTCTTACGTGGCGGTATATCAAAATTTAATCAAAAAAGATAGGTTGTGTCATGTAAAGTTTAAGCGTTAGTAACTCTAATATTAAAGAGGGTTGATAAAACCTTCTACTTACAATTACTTTTCGACTTATTTCTTAAATTGCACTCTATGACACAACCTACATAAATTTTTATGAAGGTTTAGAAGGACATCCTTTCAAATGGGCATCATATAAACCTGCCGCTTCTAAAAATGAAAAAACAGTTACTGGTCCTAAAAATTTAAAACCATATTTTTTTAAGTCTTTAGATAATTGCTTAGCACGATCATCAACAGTAATTCTTTCTGAGGCAGTCGTATAGTTCAAATCTATAGGTTGATGATTAACATAGGACCAAAGGAAATTACTAAAACTACCAAAGTCCTTTTCTATTTCAAAATAACCTTGTGCTTGTGATACAATCGCTTCTAACTTTTTACGATTATGAACAATGTTAGGAAATTCCATTAAATCATCAATATCTTTCGAAGACATCTGAGCAATTTTGCTTGGCTCAAAGTTGTGAAATGCTTGTTCATAAGATTGTTTCTTTTTTAAAATGGTTAGCCAAGATAACCCAGCATGTTGAGATTCTAAAGCCATTAATTTAAATAAGGCTTTGCTATCATATATAGGTTGACCCCAAACATTGTCATGATAATCTAAGTAAGTCGAGTCTTTTGTGCTAAATGCACATTCATTCATAAATATACCTCCAAGAGATTGACTTATCACGATTTCCATTATACTATAATTAAGTAATGAAATATATTATTGGGAAGAGTAAGTTTGAATGATAGCACAGAGAGCATATGGTCGGTGTAAATATGTATAACATTCAATCTGAAGGTAGCCCACTTGAACTTTTATTGAACCATTTATTAGTAGATAAAAGCGTGTTTGAGCGTTAATCAAATTAAGTGCAAGTATATTAATTTTTACTTGAATTTAGGTGGTACCACGGAACATCCGTCCTATATTATTTAGGAGGATGTTTTTTTAATTATTAGGAGGTTTTAATCGATGAATATGGAGCCTAAGTATAATCCACGCGAAGTTGAGGCTGGGCGTTATGAAGAATGGGTAAAGAATGATTATTTCAAACCCTCAGAAGACAAATCAAAAGAGACATATACAATTGTAATTCCACCACCCAATGTGACAGGGAAATTACACCTTGGACATGCGTGGGATACAACTTTACAAGATATTATTACGCGTATGAAACGTATGCAAGGGTATGACACACTTTATCTACCTGGTATGGACCATGCAGGTATTGCTACTCAAGCAAAAGTAGATGCTAAATTAAAAGAACAAGGCATTTCTCGTCATGATATCGGACGTGAGAAGTTCCTAGAACACGCTTGGTCATGGAAAGAAGAATATGCGTCATTTATACGCCAACAATGGGCTAAATTAGGTTTGGGTCTAGATTATAGCAGAGAGCGTTTTACTTTAGATGATGGGTTAAGTAAAGCAGTAAGAAAAGTCTTCGTTGACTTATACAATAAAGGCATTATTTATCGTGGTGAACGTATTATTAACTGGGATCCTGAAGCTAGAACGGCTTTATCAGATATTGAAGTAATTCATGAGGATGTGCAAGGTCATTTCTATCATTTTAAGTATCCTTACGCTGATGGTGATGGCTATATTGAAATTGCGACAACAAGACCTGAGACAATGTTAGGAGACACTGCCATAGTTGTTAATCCTAATGATGATCGCTATAAAGATGTAATTGGTAAGAAAGTTATATTACCAATTGTTGGTCGAGAGTTACCGATATTAGCTGATGAGTATGTTGATATTGATTTTGGTAGTGGTGCTATGAAAGTAACGCCTGCACACGATCCAAATGATTTTGAGATTGGTCAACGACATAGTTTAGAGAACATTATTGTCATGGATGAAAATGGTAAAATGAACGATAAAGCTGATAAATATGCTGGATTAGATCGATTCGAATGTCGTAAACAATTGGTTGAAGATTTAAAAGCGCAAGATCTAGTCATTAAGATTGAAGAGCATGTTCATTCAGTTGGTCATTCTGAACGCTCAGGTGCTGTTGTTGAACCTTACTTATCAACGCAATGGTTTGTAAAAATGAAACCATTAGCGCAACGTTCACTTGATAATCAAAAAACTGATGATCGTATCGATTTTTATCCACCACGTTTTGAGAACACTTTCAATCGTTGGATGGAAGAAATTAGAGACTGGACAATTTCAAGACAATTATGGTGGGGTCATCAAATACCTGCTTGGTACCATAAAGAAACTGGTGAAATTTATGTTGGTGAAGAAGCACCTAAAGATATTGATAATTGGGTACAAGATGAAGATGTTCTAGATACTTGGTTTTCTAGTGCATTGTGGCCATTTTCAACTTTAGGTTGGCCGAATATCGATGCAGATGATTATAAACGTTACTATCCAACTAATGCACTTGTAACTGGATATGACATTATTTTCTTCTGGGTTGCAAGAATGATATTCCAAGGTCTTGAATTCACTGACAGAAGACCATTCAATGATGTTTTACTTCATGGTTTAGTTCGAGCTGAAGACGGTCGAAAAATGAGTAAATCTTTAGGTAATGGTGTAGATCCTATGGATGTAATTGAAGAATATGGAGCAGATAGCTTAAGATATTTCTTGGCAACAGGATCATCACCTGGTCATGACTTACGTTATTCTACTGAGAAAGTAGAGTCTGTTTGGAATTTCATTAATAAAATATGGAACGGTGCGCGTTTTAGCTTAATGAATATAGGTGATGAATTTAAATTTGAGGATATCGATCTAACTGGAAACCTTTCATTAGCGGATAAATGGATCTTAACTCGTTTAAATGAGACGATTGAAACAGTTACTAATTTAAGTGAAAAGTATGAGTTTGGAGAAGTTGGCCGTGCGCTATATAATTTCATTTGGGACGAGTTCTGTGATTGGTATATTGAAATGAGTAAAATACCAATGAATGGTGAAGATGAAGCACAAAAACAAACAACACGTTCTGTTTTAAGTTATACACTAGATCAAATTATGAGAATGTTACATCCGTTTATGCCTTTTGTTACTGAGAAGATATGGCAAAGTCTTCCACATGAAGGTGAAACGATTGTGAAAGCATCATGGCCAAAGGTTAGGGAAGAGCTTGTATTTGAAGAAAGTAAGCAAACGATGCAACAATTAGTTGAAATTATCAAATCTGTAAGACAATCTCGTGTTGAAGTAAATACGCCACTTTCTAAAGCTATACCTATTTACATTCAAGCCAAAGATGAAAATATTAAAGCAACACTAATTGAAAATGAAGATTATATTCATAAATTCTGTAATCCTAGTGAATTAACGATTGATACACATATTGATATTCCTGAAAAAGCAATGACTGCAGTAGTCATCGCTGGTAAAGTTATATTACCTTTAGAAGGTCTAATTGATATGGATAAAGAAATTGCACGCTTAGAAAAAGAATTAGATAAATTACAAAAAGAACTTGATCGTGTTGATAAAAAATTATCTAATGAAAATTTTGTTAATAAAGCGCCTGAAAAAGTTATCAACGAAGAAAAAGAAAAACAACTACGTTATCAAGAAAAATATGATGGTGTGAAAAACAGAATTGAACAATTAAAAGCATAGGAGAATCGCCAATGAATTACCTAGAGAGTTTGTATTGGATACATGAGAGAACTAAATTTGGTATCAAACCTGGTGTAAAACGTATGGAGTGGATGCTAGATCGTTTGAATAACCCTCAATTAAATATTAGAGGCATACATGTTGGTGGTACAAATGGTAAAGGCTCAACTGTAGCTTACATTAGAGCCGCTTTAGTGGAAAATGGTTATGAGGTAGGAACGTTTACTTCTCCATTTATTGAAACTTTTAATGAAAGAATTAGCCTAAATGGACTTCCAATTACAAATGACGAGATTGTTGAATTAGTCGAAATAGTTAAACCAATTAGTGAAGCTTTAGAGCAGGAAACAGAACTAGGTGGTGCTACTGAGTTTGAAATTATTACAACAATGATGTTTGTATACTTTGGACAAATTCACCCCGTTGATTTTGTTGTAGTTGAAGCGGGGTTAGGTATAAAAAATGACTCCACTAATGTGTTTAACCCAATTCTCTCAGTACTTACAAGTATTGGATTAGATCATACTGATATTTTAGGTAACACTTATTTAGATATTGCAAAAGACAAAGGTGCCATTATTAAACCTAATATACCTGTGATTTATGCTGTTAAAAATGAGGTAGCATTAAAATATATTAGAGACCTAGCTGAAAGTAGTGAGGCTAAACCAATTGAATTAGACCGTGAGATTGTGGTTGTTTCACAAGACGATGAATTTACTTATCGTTATAAGGACTATGAGCTGGAAACAATTATTTTAAACATGCTTGGTGAACATCAAAAAGAAAATGCAGCGCTTGCAATCACTGCATTGATTGAGCTATATGAACAAGAAATTATTACGTTAGATTTTAATAAGATGATTGATGCTATTGAGAGTGTTAGTTGGACTGGTCGTATTGAACAAGTAAAAGAGAATCCATTAATCATTATAGATGGAGCCCACAATAACGAAAGTATTGAAGCTTTAATTGATACGATTAAGAATTATTATGATAACGAAAAAATGGACGTTCTTTTCTCGGCAATAAAAGGTAAACCAGTGCATGGCATGCTTAATAAACTTGAAGAGATCTCAAATCACCTATATTTCACTGAATTCGATTTCCCTAAAGCATTGACCAAAGATGAGTTGTCAGAACAAGTAAATTTAGAGCATATTGAATTTATTGATGATTATGTTTCTTTTATAAAAAATTATGAAGGCAATGGGTTATTAATTACAGGTAGTTTATATTTTATAAGTGAAGTAAAAAGTAAAACTGAATTTTAAATTTGAAATAGTATATCCCCGAGTCATTTAGGCTAACGTTGTACCTAAATGACTCGGGGATATTTGATTATCACTAAATTTTAGTTATTGATAATGAGAATAACATTTTTCTTAAATACTATTATATATTTATAAAATAAATAACATAACTCATTTACTTTCAAGGTGAAATAGTTATAATTAGTTTAGGTGATGCTAGTGTTATTAATATCTTATGTTTGTAGTGTTTTGTTTAGTTTTTTATACCATCTTACCAATACGAACAGTTTGAATTTGAATTATCTGGTTAGGCGTTCCAAGTGTGATCATTGCGGTCGTAAATTAGGTTGGTTCGAATTAATACCTATATTTAGCTTTTTTATTTTAAAAGGAAAATCTCATTGTTGTAGTCGAAAGTTAAAACGTCATTATATTTTTGGGGAATGCTTAGCCTTCTTAATTATCCCTTTAGTAATTAATTTTGATACTAATGTACACTTCTCTCTGTTTATTACTACTTATTTATTTCTTCTTACAATGGCATTATATGACCTTCAAACGTTAACAATTAATATAGTCATGATAATTCTATATACTATTGTATGTGCAAAAATCACGATAATTTATTTTTCAACTTTTATATTCTTCACTTTAATATTTCATCTATACTATTTTCTTTTTCCAAGACAAATAGGATATGGTGATATATTACTTTTAAGTATCTTATCTTGTTTTTTCCCTTATCACTTTTATTTGATATTTCTCCTTTATACGCTATTAATCGCTATTATAGTTTCTTCAATTTTATTAATAATGAAACAGCAAACTTATATTCCATTTGTACCATTCATGTTTATTGGTTTTATGATGACAAATTATTTATACCAGAACACGCTATTATACATTTAGAAAGGTTGATCTAGTTTGAGAATTAAAAGTATGGCAAAGTCTGAATTACCTAGAGAGCGTCTTATTCACAATGGAGCAAAAAGTTTATCCAATAGTGAGTTATTAGCAATTCTTATAAATACAGGAAGACACGGATTTTCAAGTTTAGATATTGCTAATGAATTAATGATTAGCTTTAATGGTTTGAAAGAACTAAAACATTTATCGATTAATGATTTAACTACAATTAAAGGAATTGGACTCTATAAAGCAGTCATCCTTAAAGCTGCTTTTGAATTAGGTGAAAGAATGTATGCTAGAGATTTTAATGAAAAAGTTAAGATAACATCACCAAGTGATGTATCTAATATTATGATGTCAAAAATGAAAGATTTGACGCAAGAACATTTTGTAGTACTTCTATTAAACTCTAAAAATATTGTGATAAAAGAAGAAACGATTTATAAAGGGACATTAAATTCTTCAGTAATACATCCACGTGAAGTTTTCAAAGCAGCTATTAGAGCATCTAGTAATGCGATTATAGTTTTACATAATCATCCTTCTGGCGATGTCACACCTTCTAAAGAAGATATAGAAACAACAATTAGGTTAAAGGAATGTGGTGAATTACTAGGAATTCAAGTCCTTGATCATATAATTATTGGTGATCAAAAATATGCTAGTTTAGTAGAAGAAGGTTACTTTGACTTGAGTAATTAAGGGTATTATTTGTTTAAAATATTAGTAATCTTGTATAATTATGGTTGAAAAATTTTATAGAGGTGTATTATGACATTATTTTTAATAATAGGAATTTTGATACCAGTAGTTTATGTTCTAAGACTTACTATTAAAGAACATACAATTGGACTCAAAGAAATGTTCACGACAATTATATTATCTATGATGGGGATTGTCATATTTACTGTGATAGGTGTACTGATTAGCAGTCAAAATATTAATATAGCATCATTAATCTTTGCCTCGCTAATTACTGGGGTAATATGGGGACTATTATTATCTGGTGTATATAAATTATTTAACTATCTGACACATACATTTAAAAAATAAAACTAGCCATTGCAATATCAATCCTACAAGAATTGAGACTTGGCTAGTTTAATAATTTATTGAATATAGGCTGAAAGTACTTGGAAATTTTCCATAATCCAAAGTATGCCTTGATATCCTAAATATAATCCTAATACTATTAAGGCTGCAGATATTATAAATCTAAGAATTGCAAACCCAACTCTAAATAACAATATCACAAGTAATGCAATTAAAATGATACTTACAATACTCATTATCAACACTCCTCATGAATATCCATAAACGATAATATAACCTTATTATAAAGCATCCAGGATTAATTTGGAATCATACTTTAGTACAGAGCATTATCATGCTAAAGACTGATGTTGATATAATGTTGTTCTATTATAATGATAAAGATTACTATTGGAGGGTATTTAATGCGGTTTTTTCTTAGTATTATAAAAAATATTATTGCAGTTATAGCTATTATTTGTATTATATATTTTGCATTAAAATACGCACCATTTCTAAGGGACCAAGATTGGAATCCGATAAATCATTCTATAAACAATGAGCAGTTGAATAACTCACCAAACAATTTAGATCGTCCTCATAACATATCAACAAATGGTAAGCGTTATGTGCTTGAGGATAATGATATTTTACAAAATATCCCGGCAAGTCAAACTAGAAATGTATTTAAATACATAGATAAGAAAGAGTTTATGGCGGTATCAGGCTTAGGAAGAATGGGATATAATGACAATTACATTGCTGGACAACGTAATGACGAATTCATTATTTATAAATTTGGTAGTGATCAGATAAAAGTATATCGAACTGAAATAGAAATGGAACAAGATTTGAATGCACTTGGTCAATATATTGAATTAAAGCCTTTTGATGCATATTAATTAAGTTTTCATAATTGAACTAGTTTATTTTCTACGTTATGGTTAAGTTATAAACTATATTTCAAAGGTTGGTGTGATACATGTCTGAACAATCTAAAGAAAAACAAGCAAATGAACAAGCAAAAGCACAAAATCTTTTCGCTAAATGGAGAAAAGATGAAAAACTTTATAGTGACGATGATAAAAAGGATAAAGATAAATAACTAAATTGAGTTCATACTGAGTTTATTAAGATTAGGTACCACTAGCTATTTGACGCATTGCGTAATAGTTGTGCTATCTAATCTCTTTTTTATTCAAAGATGTTGATATAGAATGAACTTAGTGCTTTATTTCAAACAACGAGTAATATAAAATAATAAAGGATGATTTAAATTAGAATTTGTAGAGGTGTTATGAGTGCAAAAGTTTTTTAAAAATAACAAATTAATTGTTGTTTTTTGTGCTGTTATAATTTTTATTGCACTGATTGGTTTGTCCATAAGGTCACATACACAATCACCTCCTGAACAATATGTGGGAGATTCTGTTTCTCTTGGGCAAAGAGTCGTGAGCTATCCTGTCAATTTTGTTACTGGAGCGATAAATAATCTTTTTAGCTCAAATAAAACAACTGACAACAAGAAAATAAAACAACTAGAGGCTAAAAATGAAAAGTTAGAAGCGGAAAATAAAGATTTAAAAAAAGAATTAGATATGACTGATATTTCTAAATATGATCCAATTTCTGGTGCTGTAATCGCTAGAAATGCTGACCAATGGATGAATACAGTAATCATTGATAAAGGAAATAAAGACGGTGTTAAATCAAATATGGCTGTTATGACAGCTGAAGGTTTAGTTGGAAGAGTAACGAAAGTTAACCAATTTTCAGCACAAGTAGACTTATTATCTACTAACACTAGAACAGGTAAATTGTCTGTTAACATTCAACACGATTCTAAAAATGTATTTGGCTTAATCGACCACTATGATAAAAAGAATCAAGAACTAGTCATTGGCAATATCAATAATAAAGATAAGATTTCAAAAGGCGATAAGGTTGTAACTAGTGGGTTAGCCGATCAATTACCAAGTGATTTATACATAGGTGAAGTGACCAAAGTTGAAAATGATGAGTACGGATTAGCAAAAGAAGTTAGAGTTAAAACAGGCGCTAATTTATCCGATATTAGCCATATATATATCGCCAAAAAAGATCCTGACAACGCTACCGATGAAAGCAGGGACAATTGATGAGAGTATTTTTGTACTTAATTGTTGGTGTAGTACTGTTTTACATTGACAGTATCATTGGACTTCTAATCCCAATGCATCTTGGTCATTTCGAGTTTAATTTTATTCCTCACTTAATTTTGTTGTATATATTGTTGATAACGATTTATCGTGGCTTTGGAATCGGATTAATATTCGCAATTCTGTTTGGAATCGTAACTGATGTATATGTCGGCAGTGTCTATGGATTATATATGTTTGGTTACTTAGCACTTGTCGTTATATTTGATAAATTTCTTAAAGTTTTTTATCGAGACTATACAATGATTTGTATTTTGAGTATTATTAGTATTATTGTTTTCGAAATTTACGTAGCAATTATTTATGCTGTGATTGGATTCGCTAATATTGATATAATCAATTTCATTTTATTAAGAATGATTCCAACTATTATATTAAATGTCATTTTACTTATTATACTTTTCCCAGTTTTTATAAAATTTATGAAAAAAACTCATATACAAGATTGACACCGGTATTTAGTAATGGTAAGATGAAATAGTTGAGTAGTTTTATAGCTACATACAACCGCTCAAATATAGGTTTAAGAACATTTTTAATGTCACCTATATATGGCGTGACTTATTAATATAGGAGGTGCAAAGTATGTTTGCTATTATCGAAACAGGCGGTAAACAAATTAAAGTAGAAGAAGGTCAAGAAATCTTCGTTGAAAAATTAGATGTTAATGAAGGTGACTCATTCACATTTGATAAAGTATTATTTGTAGGTGGCGATTCAGTTAAAGTTGGTGCCCCAACTGTTGAAGGTGCTACTGTTACTGCTACAGTTAACAAACAAGGTCGCGGTAAAAAAATCACTGTATTTACGTATAAACGTCGTAAAGACTCTAAACGTAAAAAAGGCCATCGTCAACCATATACTAAATTAACTATTGATAAAATCAACGTTTAATTTATGATTACAGTCGACATCACTATTAATGATAGTGGAAAAGTAACAGACGTTATTATGGATGGTCATGCTAATCATGGTGAATATGGACATGACATTGTTTGTGCAGGTGCGTCAGCGGTTTTATTTGGAAGCGTTAATGCAATTCTAGGTTTAACTTCTGAGAAACCAGACATTGACTATGAGGATGATGGAGGTCATTTTCATATTAGAAGTGTAGATACAAACAATGAACAAGCGCAATTAATTCTTCAAGCAATGTTAGTTTCTTTACAAACGATTGAAGATGAATATAATGAAAATATCAGATTAAATTACAAGTGAGGTGTATCCCGATGTTAAAATTAAACTTACAGTTCTTCGCATCTAAAAAAGGGGTAAGTTCTACTAAAAACGGTCGTGACTCAGAATCAAAACGTTTAGGTGCTAAACGTGCTGATGGTCAATACGTTACAGGCGGCTCTATTTTATACCGTCAACGTGGTACTAAAATTTATCCTGGTGAAAATGTAGGTCGTGGTGGCGATGATACATTATTCGCTAAAATCGACGGCGTTGTTCGTTTCGAACGTAAAGGTCGCGACAAAAAACAAGTTTCTGTATACGCAGTAGCTGAATAATTTTGTCTAGTTAACACCAGAAGTGAATGCTTCTGGTGTTTTATTTTGTTTTAATATAAAAGCAGTAATTTTATAGTGTTAATTTTTCATGCTTTAATGGATAATGATATAATGTTGTCATTAAAGAACAAATCGTAAAAGAGGTGAGATATATGTTTGTCGATCAAGTTACAATATCTCTTAAAGCTGGTGATGGTGGTAATGGTATCACTGCCTATAGAAGAGAGAAATATGTTCCATTTGGAGGACCAGCTGGTGGCGACGGTGGTAAAGGCGCATCAGTTGTTTTTGAAGTAGATGAGGGATTAAGAACATTATTAGATTTTAGATACCAACGTCATTTTAAAGCTAAAAAGGGCGAAAATGGGCAAAGTAGTAATATGCATGGTAGAGGTGCAGACGATTTAGTGTTAAAAGTACCTCCTGGTACAATAATCAAAAGTGTGGAAACTGATGAAGTATTAGCTGACCTTGTTGAAGATGGCCAACGTGCTGTCGTAGCTCGTGGTGGACGTGGTGGACGAGGTAATTCTCGTTTTGCTACACCTAGAAACCCAGCACCAGACTTTAGTGAAAATGGTGAGCCAGGTGAAGAATTAGATGTAACATTAGAGCTTAAATTATTAGCAGATGTTGGATTAGTTGGATTCCCTAGTGTTGGTAAATCAACATTATTGTCAATAGTTTCAAAAGCAAAGCCTAAGATTGGTGCGTATCATTTTACTACAATTAAGCCAAATTTAGGTGTCGTTTCAACACCTGACAATAGAAGTTTTGTTATGGCCGATTTACCAGGTTTAATTGAAGGCGCTTCAGATGGTGTTGGATTAGGACATCAGTTTTTAAGACATGTTGAACGTACAAAAGTGATTGTTCATATGATAGATATGAGTGGGTCAGAAGGTAGAGATCCATTTGATGATTACCAAATTATAAATAAAGAATTAGTAAATTATAAACAACGATTAGAGGATAGACCTCAAATTGTGGTCGCTAATAAAATGGATATGCCCGATGCACAAGATAATTTAACTTTATTTAAAGAACAAGTTGATGATAGCGTTACGATAATTCCTGTTTCTACAATTACAAGAGATAATATTGAACAGTTATTATACGCTATAGCAGATAAATTAGATGAAGTTAAAGATATTGACTTTAGCGTTGATAACGATGAAGAAATAGGTGTTAACCGTGTACTTTATAAACACACGCCTTCTCAAGATAAATTCACTATCACTAGAGACGACGATGGTGCGTATGTAGTAAGTGGTAATGCAATTGAGAGAATGTTCAAAATGACAGACTTTAATAGTGACCCAGCAGTAAGAAGGTTTGCTAGACAAATGCGTTCAATGGGTATAGATGATGCACTGAGAGAACGTGGCTGTAGTAATGGAGACATCGTTAGAATTTTAGGTGGAGAATTTGAATTTGTAGAATAGGAGTGCTAACAGTGGACAACAAAGATTATAAAAAGTTTTACTTGATACGTGAAGATGTCTTACCTGAATCAGTGGTAAAAACATTAAAAATTAAAGATGCTTTAAAAAATAATCCAGAATTGTCCATTTATGAAGCTGTTAAATTATTTGATCTTTCACGTAGTGCATTTTATAAATATAGAGAAACAATCTTCCCTGTAGATGAAAAAATGTTAGATCATCGTGAATTTACGCTTATTCTTTATGTTAATGATATTGTTGGGATGTTAGCGCAAGTACTTAATACGGTTTCTAAATTGCAATTATCTGTTCTTACTATACATCAAAGTGTACCAATGGAAGAGAAAGCTACGATAACATTATCACTTAGCGCAAAAGATACCACCATTTCAATTGATGAAATTATAAAGGCATTAAGAAATATTGAACATGTTTCTAAAGTTGAATTAATAAGTATGAGTATGTAAGGAAGGTAACGAATGTACGCTTATATTAGAGGTAAATTGACGCAATTATTTCCAACGCATGTAGTTGTTGAATCAATTAATGGAGTTGGATATGAAATTCAGACTCCAAATTCCTATCGATTTCAAAAATATTTGGAGAAAGAATTAGTAATTTATACATCTTTAATTGTTAGAGAAGATGCTCAGTTACTTTATGGATTTATTAATGAAGAAGAAAAAGATATGTTCTTAAGTTTAATCAAAGTTACAGGTATAGGTCCAAAGTCTGCATTAGCAATTTTAGCTACTAGTACACCAAATGAAGTTAAAATGGCAATTGAAAATGAGAATGATGCATATTTGACTAAGTTTCCAGGTATTGGTAAGAAAACTGCACGTCAAATTGTGTTGGATCTAAAGGGCAAAGTTCAAATTACAAATGAAACAACTGAGACACTTTTAAGCATCAATGAAGAAAATTCAAATAACGAAAAACTAGTTAAAGAAGCATTACTCGCCCTAGAGGCTTTAGGTTACTCAAAACGAGAAATTTCTAAAGTTGAAAAAGTACTCAACAAATCAACATTTGATTCTGTTGATGAAGCAGTAAAACTAGGACTAAAAACACTTGTGTCTTAAATTTGAAAAATCATATTATTTACAACTACTAATGTAACTGGGGGGAGAAATTATGGATGACAGAATGGTTGATCAATCTTTGCATAGTGAAGAAACTTCTTTCGAATTATCACTTAGACCAACAATGTTAAAACAATATATTGGGCAATCATCAATAAAGAACAACTTAGAAGTATTCATTAAAGCAGCTAAACTACGTGAAGAGCCATTAGATCATGTACTTCTATTCGGTCCACCAGGGTTAGGTAAAACAACACTATCAAATATTATCGCAAATGAAATGAACGTTAATATAAGAACTGTCTCAGGTCCGTCATTAGATAGACCAGGTGACTTAGCAGCAATACTATCTGGTTTGCAACCTGGGGATGTACTATTCATTGACGAAATTCATCGTTTAAGCAGCACCGTTGAAGAAGTTTTATATTCAGCGATGGAAGATTTCTTCATTGATATTATCATTGGAAAAGGTGATGAAGCTCGTAGTATTAGAATAGATTTGCCTCCATTTACGCTAGTAGGTGCGACTACACGGGCTGGAAGCTTAACTGGTCCACTAAGAGATAGATTTGGCGTTCATCTGAGATTAGAATATTATAATGAGAATGATTTAAAAGAAATTATAATTCGAACAGCAGAAGTGTTAAACACAAAAATTGATGATGAAAGTGCAACTGAGTTAGCTAAACGTTCACGAGGAACGCCTCGAGTCGCAAATCGTTTATTGAAACGCGTTAGAGATTTTCAACAAGTCAATGAAGATGAACAAATTTATATTGAGACTACGAAACAAGCTTTACAATTGCTTCAAGTAGATGCAGAAGGTTTAGACTACATTGATCATAAAATGATGAGATGCATCATTAATCAATATGATGGTGGTCCGGTAGGTCTTGATACTATAGCTGTTTCTATCGGTGAGGAGCGTATAACAATTGAAGATGTCTATGAGCCTTTTTTAATTCAAAAAGGATTTATAGAGCGTACACCAAGAGGTAGAAAAGCTACTGCATTTGCATACGAACATTTCAAAAATTTTAATAAATGAGGGATATAAAAAATGAATGTTGAGGAATTTGATTATGACTTGCCTGAATCATTAATTGCTCAGACCCCATTAAAAGATAGAGACCAAAGTAGATTGTTAGTGTTAGGTAGAAACAGTGGTAACATTGAACATAAACATTTTAAAGATGTCATTGATTACTTGGAAACTGGTGATACACTTGTCTTAAATGATACACGTGTTATGCCTGCACGATTATTTGGTTTAAAAGAAGAGACTGGTGCAAAAGTTGAAATGCTTATGCTTACTCGAATTGAGAATAATGATTGGGAAGTTTTACTTAAACCAGCAAAGCGAATTAAAGTGGGGAATAAGTTGTCTTTCGGAGAGGGTAAGATAATAGCTGAATGTATAGAGGAATTGGATCAAGGTGGACGTATCATGCGTTTGCATTATGAGGGAATTCTTGAGGAAAGATTAAATGAACTCGGTGAAATGCCTTTACCGCCATATATAAAAGAACGATTAGATGACCCTGACCGCTATCAAACTGTTTACGCTAAAGAAAGTGGTTCTGCAGCAGCACCAACAGCAGGGTTGCATTTTACAGATGAACTATTAGATGAAATTAGAGCAAAAGGTATAAATATTGCATTTATAACATTGCATGTTGGATTAGGAACATTTAGACCTGTAAGTGTTGAAGATATTAATAACCATGAAATGCATAGTGAATATTATCAAATGACCCAAGAAACAGCTGACTTATTAAATCAAACAAAAAAAGAAGGTCATAGAATCATTTCTGTAGGTACAACCTCAACAAGGACTTTAGAGACTATTCGTCGTGATTACAATGAATTTGTAGCTGTTAGTGGATGGACTGATATTTTTATATATCCAGGATTTACATATAAAGCTATAGATGGTTTAATTACTAATTTCCATTTACCTAAATCAACTTTAGTCATGCTTGTATCAGCATTTAGTAGTCGAGAAAACATTTTAAACGCATATAAAGAAGCTGTTAAACTAGAATATAGATTTTTCAGTTTTGGAGATGCGATGTTAATTATTTAATGAATGAGAGGTATTAAATATGCCAGCAGTAACTTATGAACATATAAAGACTTGTAAACAATCAGGTGCACGTTTAGGTATCGTTCATACACCGCACGGTTCTTTTGAAACGCCTATGTTTATGCCAGTAGGAACAAAAGCAACTGTTAAAACAATGAGTCCTGAAGAATTAAGACAAATAGAAGCGAAAATAATATTAGGAAATACATATCATTTGTGGTTACAACCTGGAAATGATATTATCAAACAAGCTGGGGGTCTACATAAGTTTATGAATTGGGATGGCCCTATTCTTACTGATTCAGGTGGTTTCCAAGTATTTAGTTTAAGTAATCTTCGTAAGATAACTGAAGAGGGTGTTGAGTTTAGACACCATACAAATGGATCGAAGTTATTTTTAAGTCCAGAGAAATCAATGGAAATACAAAATGACTTAGGTTCAGATATAATGATGGCTTTCGATGAATGTCCACCTATGCCTTCTGAGTATAAGTATGTTAAGGATTCAATTGAACGCACTACGAGATGGGCTGAGCGTTGTTTAAACGCACATAAGCGCCCAGAGGACCAAGCACTCTTTGGTATTATTCAAGGTGGCGAATATAAAGATTTAAGAGAACAAAGTGCTAAGGAATTAGTTGCTTTAGATTTCCCTGGATATGCTATCGGTGGGTTGTCGGTAGGCGAACCTAAACCAGTTATGTATGAAATGGTTGAACATACAGTGCAATATATGCCAGATGATAAACCTCGTTATTTAATGGGCGTAGGTTCTCCTGATGCATTAATTGAATGTAGCATACGTGGCATGGATATGTTTGATTGTGTATTACCAACGCGTATTGCTAGAAATGGTACATGTATGACTTCAAACGGAAGATTAGTAATTAAGAATGCTAAGTATGCAAACGATTTTAAACCACTAGATGAAAATTGTGATTGCTACACATGTAAGAATTATTCACGTGCTTATATCAGACATCTGATTAAAGCTGAAGAAACTTTCGGTATCCGTCTTACTACTATTCATAATTTACATTTTCTGCTAAAATTGATGGAAGATATTAGACAAGCTATTCGAGAAGATCGTCTTTTAGATTTTAAAGATGAATTCTTTGAACAATATGGGCTTAATGTAGAAAACCCTAAAAATTTCTAATAAGGAGACAACATAATGAACGTTTCAGCACTTATTTTACCTATAATTTTAATTATAGTATTTTATTTCTTTTTAATTCGACCTCAACAAAAACGTGCTAAAGAACATCGTGAAATGATTAGCCGAATCGAATCAGGTCAACGTATTACTACTATTGGTGGTTTGAAAGGAACTGTTAAAGCTGTCGATGAAACTACAGTTGTTATCACAGTTAATGGTCATGGAACAGAAATGACTTTTGAAAAACCAGCAATTAAACAAGTAGACCCTTCTTAAAGTTAAGGGTAATGAAATTTATTTATTTAAAACTGTCGACAAAGTTCATACTATGTTGACAGTTTTTTATATTTTATGTATGTGCATAATAATCTTAATTTCACTAAAAGATGTAGTATGTTAATATAGATAGGTCATGTAATAACTATGTAATTTTTAATTAACTTGCACATGGTTTATTAAAAGATTATTCTTAGTACATAAGTAAACAATGAGGTGTTCATGTGAAGAAATTTAGTAGGATAATTGCATTCATACTAATTGTAGCCGTTTTGTTCGTTGGAATGGGGCTTACATATAAGAATTTAGTTAAAAACGTAAATCTTGGATTAGATTTACAAGGTGGATTTGAAGTTCTTTATCAGGTTAAACCATTAGATGGTGATAAAAAAATTGATGAGAAAGCCTTACAATCGACTGCTAGAACTTTGGAAAATCGTGTCAATGTTCTCGGTGTTTCTGAACCTCATATTCAAGTTGAGGATCCAGACAGAATTAGAGTTCAATTAGCAGGTGTTAAAGATCCAGATGAAGCTCGTAAAATATTATCTTCGCAAGCTAATTTAACTATTCGTGATGCCAATGATAAAGTTAAATTAACTGGTAAAGATATTGTACAAGGTTCAGCTAAACAAGAATTTAAGCAAGGTACTAATGAACCAGCTGTTACATTTAAATTAAAAGATCGTGCTAAATTTAAAAAAGTAACAGAAGAAATTTCGAAAAAACAAGAAAATATGATGGTAGTATGGCTTGATTATAAAAAAGGTGATAGCTACCATAAAGAGTTAGAAAAACCTGAAGATAAACGTAAATACGTTTCAGCTGCTTCAGTAGATCAACCTATTAATTCAGATAGTGTTGAAATTTCAGGTGGATTCCATGGTCAACAAGGTGTGGAAAGAGCTAAACAAATTGCAGAATTACTAAATGCTGGTTCACTACCTGTTGATTTAAAAGAAATTTATTCTAATTCAGTAGGTGCACAGTTTGGTCAAGATGCACTTGATAAAACAATATTTGCATCAGCGATAGGCGTAGCAATTATATATCTATTTATGGTCGGTTTCTATAGACTACCTGGTTTAGTTGCTATCATCGCTTTAACTGTTTATATTTATCTTACTTTAGTAGCATTTAATTTCATTTCTGGTGTTCTTACATTACCAGGATTAGCAGCTCTCGTACTCGGTGTAGGTATGGCTGTAGATGCGAACATAATTATGTATGAACGGATAAAAGATGAATTGCGAATTGGTAGGACGTTAAAACAAGCCTACTCTAAAGCAAATAAGAGTTCTTTCTTAACGATATTTGACTCGAACTTAACTACAATTATTGCTGCGGGTGTATTATTCTTCTTCGGTGAAAGTTCAGTAAAAGGTTTTGCGACAATGTTACTCTTAGGTATTCTTATGATATTTGTAACAGCTGTATTTTTATCAAGAGGTTTATTATCATTACTTGTATCATCTAATTACTTTAAGAAGAAATTCTGGCTATTTGGAGTTAGTAAGAAAAATAGACATGATATTAATGAAGGTGTAGATGTTCATGACCTTAAAACTTCATATGAAAAGTGGGATTTTGTTAAATTAGCCAAACCATTAATCGGATTCAGTATTCTGATTTTGATTGTTGGTATTGTGATTTTAAGTATATTCAAATTAAACTTAGGTATTGATTTCTCTGCAGGTACGCGTGTTGATATCGACTCTGATACAAAATTATCTCAACCTAAAGTTGAACGTACGATGAAAGACATGGGATTAACTCCAGATCAAGTTCAAATTAATGGTAGTGACAATAAACAAGCAACTGTGCAATTTAAGAAAGATTTATCTAAAAATGAAGTTGTAGAACTTAACAAAAAAGTGAACGATGAATACGGTCATAAACCAACTGTAAATACAGTATCACCAATGATTGGACAAGAATTAGCTAAAAACACTATGAAGGCTCTTATCTATGCGGCAATAGGTATTATTATCTATGTTTCACTAAGATTCGAATGGAGAATGGGTCTATCATCAGTATTAGCATTACTGCATGACGTCTTTATGATTGTTGCATTATTCAGCTTACTTCGCTTGGAAGTTGATATTACATTTATTGCAGCAGTACTAACTATCGTAGGTTATTCAATTAATGATACGATTGTAACATTTGACCGTGTAAGGGAAAATCTGCATAAAATTAAAGTCATTACCAAACCAGAGCAAATCGATGACATCGTTAATCGCTCTATCCGTCAAACAATGACTCGTTCCGTTAATACTGTTTTAACAGTAATTGTTGTCGTAGTTGCGATTTTAATATTTGGGGCATCAAGCTTATTCAATTTCTCATTAGCATTATTAATTGGATTAGTATCTGGTGTATTCTCTTCAGTATTTATCGCTGTACCTTTATGGGGTATAATGAAGAAACGACAACTTAAAAAAGCAGATAATGGTAAATTAACGGTATACAAAGAGAAAAAATCAAATGATGAAAAGATTTTAGTATAAATTATTAGGGAGTAGGACATTGCATTCAATGTTCTACTCTTTTTCTAATATCATTAATAGTTTTATCAACTTAACGTTGTTTACTTTTTATTTAGTTGAATTTTCGGTATAATGACCTTTGGAAAAAGGGAGGATAATTACATGATTAAATCTAAATATAACTGGCTCTATGAACCTCCAACAGAATACATAAATGAAACTTTAATAAAAAAATATCAATTAACACCTATTATAAAAAAACTACTTGAAAGTAAATCGATAACTGATGATGAGTCAATTAAAGCCTTATTAGATGAAACCATCATTAACCACAATCCATGGCTATTAAGTGATATGGAAAAAGCGGTGACTCGAATCAATGAAGCAATTGATAAAAATGAGCGTATATTGGTATATGGTGATTATGATGCCGATGGTGTCACTTCTACAACTATATTAGTTAATACATTGCAGACATTAGGTGCTGAAGTGGGTTGGTATATTCCTAATCGATTTTCAGAAGGTTATGGTCCTAATGAACTTGCATTTAGAAATGCCTATGATGAAGGCGTGTCTCTCATCATAACTGTCGATAATGGCATACAAGGTCATAAAGAGATTGAAATGGTACAAAAGCTAGGAGTTGATGTCATAGTAACTGATCATCATGAAATTGGACGTACTTTGCCTGAAGCGTATGCCATCGTACATCCAATGCATCCAGAGTATGAATACCCATTTCACTTTTTATGTGGTGCAGGTGTAGCTTACAAATTATCTCAAGTTTTATTAGAAAATCCTCCTAATTATTTTGTAAGTTTAGCTGCGATTGGTACTATAGCAGATTTAGTGTCAATGACAGATGAAAACCGCTCTATAGTAAAACAAGGTTTATCATTTTTAAATCAAAACTGCCCGATTCAAATTAAAGCATTACTTAACCAAGCTGGTTATAATGACACGATTAACGAAGAAACTGTAGGTTTTATTATAGGGCCGCGACTTAATGCCGTTGGTAGATTAGAGGATGCATCATTAGCTGCTGAGTTATTAATGACCGAAGATGAAGAAGAGGCTGAATTTCTTGCCGAACAAGTAGAACATTTTAATGTTGAACGTAAAGAAATAGTAGCTCAGATAACTGATGAGGCACTAGCCATTGCTGAAGAAAAAGTGAATAATGGCAATCAATTTTTACTATTAGCTAAAGAAAATTGGCATGAAGGTGTCTTAGGTATAGTAGCATCTAAAATTGTTGAGACATATGCATTACCTACCTTAATTCTGAATATTAATTTAGAACAAAATCATGCTAAAGGATCAGCTCGTAGTATAGAACAAGTTTCAATGTTTGAAATTTTGAGTGCACATCAAGATTTAATTTCTAAGTTTGGTGGTCATCATATGGCTGCGGGTATGACTATGGAAATAGATTATATTAAAGCATTAGAGCAAGGATTGAATGACTGGATGTTTAAATTATCAGAACATACGTCACTAGAACCGACGAAACATGTATCAGTTAAATTAGAAGAGAATGATATTTCAATAAATAACATTCGTGATATACAAAGACTAAGTCCATTTGGCACAGACTTTGAAAAACCATTATTGGAAATTGATGATAATGAAGTCGTTGATGTTAGAGCAATTGGAAAAGATAAAAACCATTTGAAACTAGTAACCGGTCAGTTACAATTACAAAGCCTATATTGGAAAAATGGTCAGTTAGCAACTCAAATTGAACCTGGTCAACCAATCAATCTACTAGGAAATTTACAAATCAATGAATGGAACGGAAATCAATCACCACAGTTTATTATTCAAGATATAGCAACGAATAATGAACAAATATTAGATTACCGAAGTAAACGTAAACAATTAAATATAGACCCAAACGATACTAGAGTTGCTTTTTTAATACACCCTAAAAAAGAAAAATTGAATCATAATTACTATTATTATGGTGATAAAATCGATCAAGAACACGAAGTAGTAATTTTAAGAGACTTGCCAAATGATTTAGACAGTCTTAAAGATAGTCTCAAAAACTTAAATTATTCACAACTCTATTTAGTATTGCAACATCAGCAGAGTATATATTTTGATGGTATGCCCACGTCAAATCAATTTAAAAGCTGTTTCAAAGCGCTAATGACTAAAAAAGAAACCAATCTTGAACAAGAGGGTATGTTACTGTGTCAACATTTGAATGTTAAACCTAATATTTTAAAATTTATGCTTAAAGTATTTTATGAGTTAGGTTTTGTAACAGAAGAAAATGGTATAATTAAAATTGTAGATAATGCTAACAAACAAAATATTGAAACAAGTCGTGTTTATCAATTAAGACAATCCAGAATGGAAGTTGAGAAACTTTTACTTTATGATGATTTTACGCAATTAAAAACTTGGATCAAATCACAGAAGGGTTAGTAAATAGGAGGAAATAGATATATGGATTTAAAGCAATATGTTTCGGAAGTGCAAGATTGGCCTAAACCGGGAGTTAGTTTTAAAGATATAACAACAATTATGGATAACGGGGAAGCTTATGGTTATGCTACCGATCAAATTGTTAAATATGCTAAGGAGAGAGACGTTGATATAGTTGTAGGTCCTGAGGCAAGAGGATTTATAATTGGGTGCCCTGTAGCTTATTCAATGGGGATTGGTTTTGCGCCCGTGAGAAAAGAGGGTAAATTACCTCGTGAAGTTATCCGATATGAATATGACTTAGAATATGGTACAAATGTTCTTACTATGCACAGTGATGCAATTAAACCAGGTCAACGTGTTCTTATAACTGATGACTTATTAGCTACTGGAGGTACTATAGAGGCGGCAATTAAACTAGTTGAAAAACTAGGAGGAATCGTCGTAGGTATTGCATTTATAATTGAACTTAAATATTTAAACGGTATTGTAAAAATTAAAGACTATGATGTCATGAGTTTAATTTCATATGATGAATAGATGACTAGAATTAAAAGACATAGTCCATGCTTTTAATGTCTAACAATTTTTGGGAATGAGATAATGAATTCGTATAGGGATTCTATCTCATTCCCATTTTTTCGTTAAATTGTTTACTTGATTTGATTTCAGCGTAACACCATTTATTTATTTAAAAACTTGTAGTATCATAGAACTATTATTTATAAAAATGTTAAGGCGTTTGTAGTTCTTTTAACATTTGATAAAATTAAAGTAATACTCGCATTTCTATATCTAAATAGATGATATACTCGGATTAATGAAGGACAATGTATGTTTTCTTAATTTTCAAAAATTCGAATATGAGTTGAGTATTTGAAATACAAATGAGTTGGGGTGTCATATATTGAATAACGAGTATCCATATAGCGCTGATGAGGTGCTAAATAAAGCTAAATCATATTTATCAACTGATGATTATCAATATGTCCTAAAAAGTTACCATATAGCTTATGAAGCCCATCAAGGACAGTTCCGTAAAAATGGTCTTCCGTATATCATGCATCCTATTCAGGTAGCGGGCATATTAACAGAAATGCGTTTAGATGGTCCAACGATAGTGGCAGGTTTTCTGCATGACGTCATCGAAGATACGCCATACACATTTGACGATGTTAAAGATATGTTTAACGAAGAAATAGCGCGAATTGTTGATGGTGTTACTAAACTTAAAAAGGTTAAATACCGCTCTAAAGAAGAACAACAAGCAGAAAATCATCGTAAATTATTTATTGCAATTGCAAAAGATGTTCGAGTGATACTTGTCAAATTAGCCGATAGATTACATAACATGAGAACACTAAAAGCTATGGCTAGAGAAAAACAAGTGCGTATCTCTAAAGAGACACTAGAAATTTATGCACCATTAGCACATAGGTTAGGTATTAATACGATTAAATGGGAATTAGAAGATACTGCACTTAGATATATAGACAGTGTTCAGTATTTCCGTATTGTCAATTTAATGAAGAAAAAGCGTAGTGAACGAGAAGCTTATATCGCTAATGCAATAGATAAAATTCAAACAGAAATGATTAATATGGACATCACTGGAGAAATTAGCGGTAGACCTAAACATATTTATAGCATATACCGTAAAATGATGAAGCAGAAAAAGCAGTTTGATCAAATATTCGATTTATTAGCTATTCGTGTAATTGTAAATTCTATTAATGATTGTTATGCAATTTTAGGGTTAGTCCATACATTATGGAAACCTATGCCTGGAAGATTTAAAGATTATATTGCCATGCCTAAACAGAACATGTATCAATCTCTCCATACAACTGTCGTTGGTCCTAATGGAGACCCTTTAGAAATACAAATTAGAACGTATGAAATGCATGAAATAGCTGAACATGGTGTTGCAGCTCATTGGGCATATAAAGAAGGAAAAACAGTTAATGAAAAGAACCAAGATTTTCAAAATAAATTAAATTGGTTAAAAGAATTAGCTGAAGCTGATCATACATCATCTGACGCACAAGAATTTATGGAATCACTGAAATATGATTTACAAAGTGATAAAGTTTACGCTTTCACACCTGCAAGTGATGTTATTGAATTGCCTTATGGTGCGGTTCCAATAGATTTCGCTTATGCTATTCATAGCGAAGTCGGAAATAAGATGATAGGTGCAAAAGTTAATGGTAAAATTGTTCCTATTGATTATGTTCTTCAAACCGGAGATATTATTGAAATTCGTACAAGTAAGCACTCTTATGGACCTAGTAGAGATTGGCTTAAGATAGTTAAATCATCAAGTGCTAAAAGTAAAATTAAAGGTTTCTTTAAAAAACAAGACCGTTCATCAAACATTGAAAAAGGTAAGTTTATGGTCGAAGCAGAAATTAAAGAACAAGGCTTTAGAGTAGATGATATTTTAACTGATAAAAATTTAGAAGTTGTTAATGAGAAATACTATTTTGCTAATGATGATGATCTATTTGCAGCAGTTGGATTTGGTGGTGTAACGGCATTACAGGTTGTTAATAAATTGACCGAAAGACAGCGTATACAAGATAAACAAAAAGCGCTAAACGAGGCACAGGAAGTTATTAAATCACTTCCGATTAAAGATGATATCATCACTGATAGTGGTGTCTATGTCGAAGGTATAGAGAATGTATTGATAAAGCTTTCAAAATGTTGTAATCCAATCCCTGGAGATGATATTGTAGGATATATCACTAAAGGACATGGTATAAAAGTGCACCGTACAGATTGTCCAAATGTTAAAAATGAAACAGAACGATTAATAGCAGTTGAGTGGGTTAAATCTAAAGATTCTACTCAACGATACCAAGTAGATTTAGAAGTTAGTGCATATGATCGTAATGGTTTATTAAATGAAGTAATACAAGCCGTTAACTCTACAGTTGGAAGTATTATTAAAATCAATGGACGGTCTGATACTGATAAGAATGCAATTATCACTATTAGTGTTATGGTGCGTAATGTTAATGATGTATTCCGTGTAGTTGAAAAACTAAAACAATTAAGTGATGTATATACAGTGTCAAGAGTTTGGAATTAATGAGGTGCTATTAATATGAAAGTAGTTGTACAAAGAGTAAAAAGAGCAGCAGTTACAAATAACAGCATTCACAATGAAATCGACAAGGGTTTCTGTCTTTTAGTCGGAATAGGTAAAGATACAACGGAAGCAGATATAGATGCAGTTGCTAAAAAGATTATTAACGCTCGTTTGTTTGAAGACGAGAATGGCAAACTTAATTTAAATATCCAACAAGTTGAAGGTCAAATTTTATCTATCTCACAATTTACTTTATATGCTGATGTACGTAAAGGTAATAGACCAGGATTTTCAAATTCAAAAAATCCTCAAGAAGCCAATGAGTTATATGAAAAATTTAACACTGCTTTAAAAGCTTATGACGTTGAAGTGAAAACAGGTGAATTTGGTACTGATATGGAAGTTGAAATTATCAACGATGGTCCAGTTACTATTATTTATGAAAGTCAGGATGGCAAAATAATATGAACAAAATAGATGCATGGTTATCTAAACATGACCTTAAAAATCTGATAACATTGATTGTTGTAGGTGCTTTTATATTATTTTTAATATTATTATTTATGCTAATGAATCATAGTGATCAAGGGAGTAATAGAATTACAGTTTCAGAGAATGCTGAGTTACGAACTGGTCCAAATGCTGCTTATCCTGTGATATACCAAGTCGAAAAAGGTGATACGTTTACTAGATTGAGTAAATCAGGTAAATGGATAGAAGTTGAAAGCAGAGATGGTTCTGAAAAAGGTTGGATAGCTGGATGGCATACAAGCTTAAATATTGAAGCGGATGCAAATAAAAAAGTAAACCCTTTGAAAAATAAGGTCATTGTCTTAGATCCTGGCCATGGAGGCAATGACCAGGGTGCATCCAGTAATACTTCAAAAAAGAGTTTGGAGAAGAACTATACTTTAAAAACAGCTAAAGAACTGAGACGCGCTCTTGAAAAAACAGGGGCAACAGTTAAATTAACACGTTCTGATGATACATATGTTAGCTTAGATGATAGAAAACTTAATGGTGACGCATACATAAGTATACATAATGATTCTCTTGATAGTCCTAATGCTAATGGTGCAACTGTTTATTGGTATAAAAATAATCAAGAAGCTTTAGCTGAAACGTTAAATACGAACATACAAAAGAAAGCCATGTTGTCTAATAGAGGAACTCGACAAGAGAACTTCCAAGTACTCAGACAAACCAATAAGCCAGCCGTGTTATTAGAATTAGGATATATAAGTAATCCAACAGATGAGGTAATGATACGAGATCAAATCCATCGACAAGTTGTAGAAGAAGCTGTAGTGGATGGTTTAAAACAATATTTTGCCTCTTAAAGCTTGCAAACTATGCATAAACTCGTTATTATAATTAGTGAACTTTATATATAATACCGTTATGATTCTTGAAAGTATAAATGAAAGAGGTAGCAATAATTGATATTGTGAAGAGATATAATCCATGGCTGGAAGATTATACTGAGTAATTTATTATACTTTGAACACAAGAACAGGTGCTTTAATAGATTAAGCCGTTTTACGTACGTTACACGTTTTGAGTGGTAATTAAGTTTTACTAATGAATTTAATTACAATTAGGGTGGCAACACGGCAATTCGTCCCTTGTATAGCAGAAATGCTATATAAGGGACTTTTTTTATTAAAGGGAGTTTGTAAAATACAAAGAAGGAGTGATTGTGTGATTAGAATTCCTAGAGGTACACAAGATATCTTACCTGAAGATTCTAGTAAATGGCGTTACATTGAAAATCAACTTGATGAATTAATGAAATTATATAATTATAAAGAAATTCGCACGCCTATATTTGAAAGTACAGATTTATTTGCACGTGGCGTGGGTGACTCTACAGATGTCGTACAAAAAGAAATGTACACTTTTAAAGATAAAGGTGACAGAAGCATAACTCTAAGACCAGAAGGAACAGCAGCTGTTGTACGTTCATACATTGAGAATAAAATGCAAGGTATTCCAAATCAGCCTGTTAAATTATATTATAATGGGCCAATGTTCAGATATGAACGTAAACAAAAAGGGCGTTACCGTCAATTCACTCAATTCGGCGTTGAAGCGATTGGTGCTGAAAATCCGAGCATGGATGCTGAAGTTCTAGCTATGGTGATGCATATCTATGAATCATTTGGCCTTAAACATTTAAAATTAGTTATCAATAGTATTGGTGATGCTGATTCACGTAAAGAATATAATGAGGCACTAATACGTCATTTTGAGCCAGTGATAGATACATTTTGTGATGATTGTAAATCAAGATTACACACAAATCCAATGAGAATACTAGATTGCAAAATTGATAGAGATAAAGAAGCTGTTAAAAATGCGCCAAGAATTACTGATTACTTAAATGACGATTCAAAAGCTTACTTTAATGAAGTGAAGACTCACTTAGATGATTTAGGTATTTCATATGTTGAAGATCCTAACCTTGTACGTGGTCTTGATTATTACACACACACTGCTTTTGAATTAATGATGGATAATCCTAATTATGATGGTGCAATAACTACCTTATGTGGTGGTGGTCGATATAATGGACTGCTTGAATTATTAGATGGACCAAATCAAACGGGTATTGGTTTCGCTTTAAGTATTGAAAGATTGTTATTGGCGCTTGAAGAAGAAGGAATTGATTTGGACGTCGAGGATACGTTTGATCTTTTTATCGTTACTATGGGTGAAGAAGCTGAACGATATAGCGTTAAGCTTTTAAATCAACTCAGAAAATCGGGTATAAAAGCCGACAAAGATTATTTACAACGTAAAGTTAAAGGCCAAATGAAACAAGCTGATCGTTTGAATGCTCAATATACTGTTGTTATCGGTGATCAAGAACTTGAAAATGAAGTGATTGACGTCAAAGACATGTCAACAGGTGAAACAGAAACTATTAACTTAAATAACTTAGTAAATTATTTTCAAGAAAAAAATAATTAATAAAAAGGAGAATATAAATGAGTAAAAGAACAACGTATTGTGGTTTAGTTACAGAAGAACTTTTAAACCAAAAAGTTACTTTAAAAGGTTGGGTTCATAATCGTCGTGACTTAGGTGGTTTAATCTTTGTGGATTTACGTGACAGAGAAGGTATCGTGCAAATCGTCTTTAACCCTGATTTTTCTGAAGAAGCTTTAAGTGTAGCTGAAACAGTAAGATCAGAATATGTAGTTGAAGTTGAGGGAACAGTAACAAAGAGAGATCCAGATACTGTGAATCCTAAAATTAAAACTGGTCAAGTAGAAGTTCAAGTTTCTAATATTACAATTATCAATAAATCAGAAACACCACCATTTTCTATTAATGAAGAAAATCAAAATGTTGATGAAAACATCCGTTTAAAATACCGTTATTTAGATTTAAGACGTCCAGAGTTGGCACAAACATTCAAAATGAGACATCAAACAACACGCTCTATTCGTGAATATTTAGATAACAATGGTTTCTTCGATATTGAAACTCCTGTTTTAACTAAATCTACGCCAGAAGGTGCCAGAGATTATTTAGTACCTTCTCGAGTTCATGAAGGAGAATTTTATGCATTACCACAATCACCTCAATTATTTAAACAATTACTAATGATTAGTGGTTTTGACAAATATTATCAAATTGTTAAATGTTTCCGCGATGAAGACTTACGTGCAGATCGTCAACCTGAATTCACTCAAGTCGATATTGAAATGAGTTTCGTTGATCAAGAAGATGTGATTCAAATGGGTGAAGAAATGTTACGAAAAGTTGTTAAAGATGTTAAAGGCATTGACGTATCAGGTCCTTTCCCTAGAATGACTTATGAAGAAGCGATGAGACGCTATGGTTCAGACAAACCTGATACTCGTTTTGATATGGAACTTAAAGATGTATCACAGTTAGGTCGTGAAATGGACTTTAAAGTATTTAAAGATACTGTAGAAAATAATGGCGAAGTAAAAGCCATTGTAGCTAAAGGTGCAGCCGACAATTATACTCGTAAAGATATGGACGCATTAACAGAATTCGTAAATATTTATGGTGCTAAGGGTCTTGCATGGGTAAAAGTTGTTGATGATGGATTAAGTGGTCCAATCGCTCGTTTCTTTGAAGATTCAAATGTTGCGACTTTAAAAGATCTTACACAAGCTGAATCAGGAGACTTAGTAATGTTTGTCGCTGATAAACCAAATGTAGTAGCTCAAAGTTTAGGTGCTTTACGTATTAAAATTGCCAAAGAATTAGGTTTAATCGATGAAAATAAACTTAATTTCTTATGGGTAACAGATTGGCCGTTATTAGAGTATGATGAAGATGCTAAACGTTATGTAGCTGCACACCATCCATTTACTTCACCTAAACAAGAGGATATTAGTAAATTAGATTCAGAACCTCAAAATGCACAAGCGAATGCTTATGACATCGTTTTAAACGGTTATGAATTAGGTGGGGGATCAATCAGAATTGCAGACGGTGAATTACAAGAAAAAATGTTTGAAGTATTAGGATTCACAAAAGAACAAGCTAGAGAACAATTTGGATTCTTGTTAGATGCATTTAAATATGGTGCACCACCACATGGCGGTATTGCACTAGGCTTAGACCGTTTAGTAATGCTATTAACTAATCGTACAAACTTACGTGATACAATTGCATTCCCTAAAACAGCTTCAGCGACTTGCTTGCTTACAGATGCACCAGGTGAAGTCTCAGACAAACAATTAGAAGAGCTTTCTTTACGTATTCGTCATTAGATTTAACATATAAAATGATATAAATACATTAGTCATCAAAATCACAGTGGATTTTGGTGACTTTTATTTAGCGTTTTTTCGTATTTTTGTAGAACTATATTCAGCTAAAAAAAACTATAATAATATTATGTAAACTCAATATTATTAAAATTCTGCTTCACAAAATATACATTTCTATCTAATTCATAAGGATTTCTTTATTTAAACCTCTGTGGTAATATATAAACATAAGGTAGTCATCTGTATTGTTCGTACGTTTGCTTTTTATTTGGGCCTAACACTTTTTGATCAGGGAGTCCAATAGGTTTTCTTGCAGCGCACACGCCTCAATTGGAGGACTTGCAAAACAAGAAACAGGGCACCCACCTGTATATAGCAGGCCGAATGATCAAGCTTTTTATAACTACGGCAATCACGGACTCTACCGGTACGCAAGGCTTTATGTCTTGCGTATTTTTATTTGTCTTTTTCTGTTAACATATAGTTATCGTATTGTTTTTATAAAGGAGTTTAAAATGAAACATCAATTTTCAAGAAACGAATTAGCATATGGACAAGAGGGATTAGATCTATTAAAAGAAAAAACAGTTGCAGTTCTTGGGGTAGGTGGTGTTGGTTCATTTGCTGCTGAAGCATTAGCTAGAACCAATATTGGTCATATTATTTTAATCGATAAAGATGACGTAGATATTACAAATGTCAATCGTCAAATACATGCACTCACTACAACTATCGGACAAAGTAAGGTCACTTTGATGGAAGAACGTATTAAACTTATTAACCCTGATTGTAAAGTAACACCACTTCACATGTTTTATACTGAGGAGACATATAAGGATTTATTTAATAATTATGATATTGATTACTTTATCGATGCAAGTGATACTATAATATATAAAGTTCATCTGATGAAAGAGTGTTTAGAACGAGGAATTAAGATGATTTCAAGTATGGGGGCAGCTAATAAAACTGATCCTACACGATTTAAAATAGCAGATATTTCTAAAACATATATGGACCCTATGGCTAAAATTATCCGTAATAAGCTAAAGCGTCAAGGTATAAAAAAAGGTGTACCTGTCGTGTTTTCTGATGAAAGCCCTATTGTAATTCGTGAAGATGTAAAAGCAACCGTTGGAGATGAAAACGCCATTAATCGTAAAGGGCAAATGCCTCCATCATCAAATGCATTTGTACCAAGTACAGTAGGATTAATCTGTGCGAGTTACGTAGTAAATGACATTTTAAAAAATATACCTGTACGCCGTATTAAGGATAAAGGAAATATTTAAATAATAGACTATGAATCAAATTTAAAAGTCATTTATAATGGCTAATTGATTCATAGTCTTTTTTAGTTTTTGTTTCTTAAATTATCATAAATAGTTTTAAATTGTTGTTCACTTTTTGATGTTGTTTTAGGCTCATAATAAATTTTATTTTTGAGTTTATCTGGCAAGTATTGTTGAATGACGTGTCCATTTTCATAGTTATGAGGGTACTTATAACCTATGGCACGACCCAAATCTTTAGCTCCAGCATAATGTCCATCTCGTAAATGGTCAGGAATTTGGCCAATATTACCTTTACGTGTGTCACTAAGTGCACTGTCAATCGCAGTGATCGCTGAGTTGGATTTAGGTGATAATGAAAGCTCAATTACAGCTTGGCTAAGAGGAATCCTCGCTTCCGGAAACCCCAGTCGCTCTGCCGATTGAATGGCTGCAAGCGTACGTTGTCCCGCATTAGGTGAAGCTAACCCTACATCTTCATAACTAATGACTAATAAGCGTCTTACAATAGTCGGTAAATCGCCAGCTTCAATTAATCTTGCTAAATAGTGTAATGCAGCGTTTACATCACTACCTCTTATTGACTTTTGAAAAGCACTCATAACATCGTAGTGCATATCTCCATCTTTATCGCTTACGAAAGCACCTTTTTGCAAACAATCTTTAGCATCTTGAAGAGTGATATGTCTAATTTCATTTTCAACTGAAGCACTTAAAACAGCCAATTCAAGAGCATTTAAAGCACTTCTAACATCTCCTTGACTTTGCGTAGCAAAGTACTCTAATGCATCTTCATCTACTTTGGGTTGATAATTAGCTAAGCCACGTTCAGAATCATTTAATGCTCTATTAATTGCGAGTCGCACATCATCATGATCCAATGAATACAGTTCGAATATTTGAGCTCTAGAGCGAATAGCTGGATTGATTGCATGATATGGATTTGAAGTTGTTGCACCAATTAGGACGATTTTACCATTTTCTAAATGTGGTAATAAGAAATCTTGTTTAGCTTTATCTAACCGGTGAATTTCATCTAATAAAAGAATGACTTGACCAGACATTTTGGCTTCTTCGACTACCATTTGCATATCTTTTTTTGAATTTGTAACTGCATTTAATTGTCTAAATTTATAATCAGTGCTACCAGAAATTGCTTTCGCAATACTTGTTTTACCAATGCCTGGTGGCCCATAAAATATCATTGATGATAATCTTTTGGTTTCAACCATTCGTCTAATAATGCCTCTAGGTCCTACTAAATGTTGCTGCGAAATGATTTCGTCAATGTTAGTAGGTCTCATTCTTGAAGCTAAAGGTTCTGTAGTCACTATTTTCACACCTTTCTAATACTATCTTAACTGAAAAAATGCTAGAATGGTATTATATATTATTCGAATTAAGTGAGGTAATGTTATGAAAATATCAACGAAAGGGAGATACGGCTTAACTTTAATGATTTCCCTTGCTAAAAGAGAAGGGCAAGGATGCGTATCTTTAAAGTCAATTGCTGAAGAAAACAGTTTGAGTGATTTATATCTCGAACAATTAGTTGGCCCTTTAAGAAATGCTGGTTTAATTCGAAGTGTTCGTGGTGCCAAAGGTGGTTATCAACTTAGAGTACCAGCTGACGAAATTAAAGCAGGCGATATTATTCGTTTACTAGAAGGTCCTATAACGATAGTCGAAAGTATTGAATCAGAACCACCTGCTCAAAAACAGTTATGGTTAAGAATGAGAGATGCTGTTAGAGAAGTATTAGATAATACTACTTTAAAATATCTAGCAGACTATGTCGAAACTGATGATAAACTTGATGGTTACATGTTTTATATTTAATTTTAAAAATATGTTTATATAAAATTGTGTGTGGTAAATAATAATTACAACAGTAAAGTACATTCTTTATTTTATATCTCAGAATTAACATGATACTTGATCGAAAAAATATTCTTAAATTTGAAAGGAGAATTTCATTATGGGATTCATGGATAAAGCGAAAGATGCAGCAGATAAATTTAAAAATAGCGATAACGAACAAGTTGATAAAGCTAAAGACAAAATCAATGAATATACTGAGAAAAACAACGATGACAAAAAAGATGATAAATAATTAGTTTTCAAGCGATAACATTTAATGTTATCGCTTTTTTATATCAAAAGAAGTATTTACAATTTAAGTAATTCAAAACATTTTTATTAAACTATATGTTGTTTTAGCACTTATAACTAAATGTTCATAAGCACATAAAAGGAGTGAGCTTAAATAATATCCCACTCCAAATTATGCCTTAATTCTCTCACTATCCATCAATATTAAATTTTAATATTGATTATTGATTCAATTTTTCAATAATATTCTGTAAACGAGTGAATGATTCAAATTGCTTTTCTTGATCATAAATATAGCTAATTCCCATGAGTTCATCAATTTCACCATATTCTTTAATAAATGCTTCTAACTTCTCTTTAACTGTTTCCTCTGAACCTATTAGCGAATCATTAAATCTTTGTTTAGCCATCTCAAATTCTCTAGGTGTTAGAAGAGCTTGTAAGTCATTTGTAGGTGGTTGTACTGGTTGCATTCTACCACGAGCAATACCAATAAATACTTGAGCTAAAGTGCTTGCTAAGTATTCAGCTTCTTCATCACTTTCAGCTACAATCGCATTCAAGCATACAATCATATAAGGCTTATCTAATACGTCAGAAGGTTCAAATAGTTCTTTATATATTTGAATTGCCTCTTTCATTTGCTGAGGTGCAAAATGTCCTGCAAAGACATAAGGTAATCCCTTACGTGCAGCTAAATGAGCTGAATCAGTAGATGATCCAAGAATATATAAAGGTACATTTTTACCTACAGCAGGATAAGCTCTTACATAAGCTTGTTTATTTCCAGGTCCAAAATAAGTTTGTAATTGTTCAACTTCTTCAGGAAACTCATAGACGCCATTATGCTGGTCACGTCTCAATGCGCTAGCTGTCATCATATCAGTCCCTGGGGCTCTACCTAAACCTAGATTAACTCTGTTTGGGAAAAGTGTTTCCATTGTTCCAAATTGCTCCGCAACTATTAGAGGAGCATGGTTTGGTAACATAATCCCTCCAGATCCAACTTTAATACGTTTCGTATGTTCAAGTGTATGTTGAATCAATAGAGAAGTTGCTGAACTTACTAAATTTGGTGCGTTATGGTGTTCTGCAATCCAGTATCTTTCATAATTAAGTGAATCTAACTTTTGAGCTAAACTAATCATATCCTCAATTGCTTCTTTATCACTCTGACCTTCTCTTATTGGAACTAAATTTAACGCAGATACCTTTAGATTACCCACAGTTTTCATCTCCTCATATAAAATTAATATGGTTCAGTTTAACAAGATATGTAGTTTAATTTATATTGAAATGCTCATAATCGATAATGTTAGTGAAAAAATATTGATACTTTAATTAATAGTACATTTAAAAATATTTATAAGTAAATGTGGGGTTAATTTTTAAAGTGGTTGAGTGTTAAAATATTAAATAATGGAAAAATTTATGTTTATAAACAACTATATAGAAAAAATTCTATTCAGGTGCTATTATAGGAACATTGATAATATTGTGAGGAGTGTACTTAAAAATGGAAGTATATGCAGATTATGCTGCAACTACACCTGTCAAACCAGAAGTAATTGAAGAGATGATGACAATTTATAAATCACATTTTGGTAATCCATCGTCTATTCATTCTATAGGAAGAGATGCACGTCGTTATCTAGATGAATCAAGAAGAACAGTTGCTAAATTATTGAATGCTAAGCCTAGCGAAGTCATTTTTACAAGTGGCGCAACTGAATCAAATAATACAGCTATTAAAGGATTAGTTTACGCAAATGAACATCTTGGAAATCACATTATTACAACTAAAATTGAGCATCATTCTGTCTTACACGTGTTTGAACAATTGGAAAAAGAAGGCTATGATGTCACTTATTTAGATGTAGATGATACAGGTGCAATAGATTTAGATCAACTTAAAGAAGCATTAACGAATGACACTATTTTAGTTTCAATAATGTTTGTTAATAATGAAGTTGGAACTGTTGAACCTATGTATGATATAGAAGATATTGTTAGCGAGTCAAACGCATTATTGCATGTAGATGCAGTTCAAGCAATCGGACACTTAGATGTTAATTTTGAAGATTTTAAAATGGATACTTTAAGTTTGACAGCACATAAATTCGGCGGTCCAAAAGGTGTAGGTGTCTTATTAGTTAGAGATAAAACCCCAATTGAGTACTCTCAACTAGGAGGAGAACAAGAAACTAAACGACGTGCAGGAACAGAAAATTTAGCACAAATTGTTGGTTTGACAAAAGCACTAGAATTAGCACATAAGAATAGGGATAATAATAATTTACATTTAATGCAATTAAAAGAATTATTCTTAGTTAGCCTACAAGAACGTGCGATTCCTTTTGAGGTAAATGGTTCTATAGTTGATACAACAGGACATATTCTAAATTTATATTTCCCATTCATAGACGTGGAAACCTTGCTAACACTTTTAGATCTAGCTAACATTTATGTATCTTCAGGTTCTGCATGTACAGCTGGTTCAACAACACCTTCTCATGTTTTAGCAGCAATGTATGAAGATGAAGAACGTGCTAAACACTCAGTAAGATTTAGCTTTAATGAATTAACAACTGATCAAGAAATAAAATATATCGTAGCTGAAATTCACAAAATATATCATAAATTTAAGGAGGAATAAATGTGTCTAATAAAGATATACGTGTAGTTGTAGGTATGTCTGGCGGTGTTGACAGTTCAGTCACAGCTCATGTGCTAAAAGAGCAAGGGTATGATGTTATTGGAATATTCATGAAAAACTGGGATGACACTGATGAGAATGGTGTTTGTACTGCAACAGAAGACTATAATGACGTTATCGCAGTATGTAATCAAATTGGTATTCCATATTATGCCGTTAATTTCGAACAAGAATATTGGGATAAAGTCTTTACTTATTTCTTAGATGAATATAAAAAAGGTCGTACACCTAATCCAGATGTAATGTGTAACAAAGAAATTAAGTTTAAAGCTTTTCTAGAGCATGCACTTAAATTGGGCGCAGATTACGTAGCAACAGGACATTACGCAAGAATACGTCGTCATGATGATGGCCATGTAGAAATGTTACGAGGTGTAGATAATAATAAAGATCAAACTTATTTCTTAAATCAACTATCTCAACAACAATTGTCTAAAGTTATGTTTCCAATTGGAGATATTGATAAAAAAGAAGTTCGTAAAATAGCAGAAGAGCAAGATTTAGCAACAGCTAAAAAGAAAGACTCTACAGGCATCTGTTTTATTGGAGAGCGTAATTTCAAAACATTCTTATCACAATATTTACCAGCTCAAGCTGGAGAAATGCGTACGTTGAATGGCGAAAAAATGGGAATGCATAGTGGATTAATGTATTACACTATTGGTCAAAGACATGGACTTGGTATCGGTGGAGATGGTGATCCATGGTTCGTTGTAGGTAAAAATTTAGAAGACAATATTTTATACGTTGAACAGGGTTTCCATCATGATGCACTCTATAGTGATTATTTAATAGCTTCCGATTTTTCTTTTGTAAATCCAGTTGATTTAGACAACAGATTTGAATGTACTGCTAAATTTAGATATCGTCAAAAAGATACTAAGGTGTTTGTTCAACGTGAAAGTCAAAATGCTTTACGCGTTACATTTGATGAACCAGTACGTGCTATCACACCGGGACAAGCCGTTGTATTTTATGATGAGGAAGTTTGTCTAGGTGGAGCAACTATCGATGATGTATTTAAAACAACAGGTCAGTTAAGTTATGTTGTTTAATTAAACAAACAAAAGATGGAGTTGTTAAGAGCCTGGGACATAATTCAATGCCTCAGGCTACAAATATATATTGGCAGTAATTGACTGGAAATATATTTTCGAAAATATTGTTTATGTCTTGCTCCCAAATACTACTACATCTTTATTTTATAAAATACTGCGTTTCTCGTAAGTTAATTTTAGGATTGGGTGGAATCATGATAACGAAACAAGATACGATTTATGAGTGGATTCAAAAGGGTCAACTTGAAGATGCTTTAAAAGCTTTATTTCAAAACATAGAAGAAGAACCGAATACTATTGAAAATTATATCAATGCAGGAATAGTATTAGCTGATATTAATGAAATTGAAAAGGCTGAGCGTTTCTTTCAACGAGCAATTACGATAGATGATAAAAATGGTGCAGTGTATTACAATTTAGCCAATCTGTATTACGATCAAGGTAAATACCGTGATGCTATTAAACTATATCAATTGGCATCTAAATACAATATGGATAAAATAGATACTAATTATATGATTGGTATGTCATTTAACCAATTAGATGCTCCAAAAGAATCTTTACCTTACTTTATGACTGCAGCAGAATTAGATAATAATCAAGATGCGGAAGTTCAATTTCAATATGGTCTGGCACTATGTCATCTAGAAATGTTTAACCAGGCTATAAATCAATTAAAAATTGTTTTAGCTATAGATTCAAAGCATGTCGATGCTTTATATAATCTTGGTTTAGCCACTTACATGGATACTGAAGATCTTGATTTAGCTATGTCTTATTTTGACAAAGCTATATCTATAGATCCAAATCACTTATTAAGTCAACATGCTAAGAAAACGTTTGAAGCTATAAAGAACGAGGAGGAGTAATATGTCTGACCCTACACTATTTGATTATTCAATGATTAAAGGTACTGTAGATGCTATTTTATTTCAAAATACTGATAATTTCTATACAGTCATTAAAGTGGATACAATTGAAACTAATGAATCATTTGGTAATTTACCAACAGTTGTAGGGTTCTTTCCAAATATTATGGAAGGAGATGTATACACTTTTAAAGGACAAGTGGTAGAGCACCCACGTTATGGCAAGCAATTGAAAGCTGACACTTTTGAAAAAGAGGTCCCTCAAACTAAGGATGCTATAATTACATATTTATTAAGTGACTTATTCAAAGGTATAGGTAAAAAAACTGCTCAAAATATTGTAAATACACTTGGTGAAAATGCGATAAATGATATTATGGCAGACGCATCAGTTTTAGAGAAGGTTTCAAATTTACCGAAAAAGAAACAAAAGCAGATTGCTGATCAAATTAACGCCAATCAAGAGTCCGAAAAAATTATGATTCGATTACATGATTTAGGCTTCGGACCTAAATTATCAATGGCGATTTATCAATTTTACCAATCCGAGACTTTAAACGTGCTCGAAAATAACCCTTATCAACTTGTTTATGATATTAAAGGAATTGGTTTTAATAAAGCTGATACATTAGCTAGAAATAATGGCATTAGTTTTAATGATCCAGAACGATTGAAAGCAGGATTATTATATACGTTAGAAGAAGAATGTATAAAACAAGGTCACACCTATTTATCACTAGATTATGCCATTGAAGTGACATTAGACATGCTAATGGATGCTCATTCCAGTGATAGCATCGATTCAAAACAGCTTGAAAATACTCTCGAATTATTAAATGAGGAACAAAAAATTATTGTAAATAATGAGCGAGTCGCCATCCCTAGTCTCTATTATTCCGAACTCAAAAGTGTTCAAAATTTATATCGAATTAAAACATACAAACATAAGCTAAAAGAAATAGAACAATCTGATTTGCAGATACATATAGGGGATATAGAGACTAGTAATAATGTGCATTATGCACCATCTCAAAAAGAGGCCTTACAAACTGCAATTAATTCTAAAATTATGCTTTTAACCGGTGGCCCTGGTACAGGTAAAACAACAGTAATCAAAGGAATCGTTGAACTTTATGCAGAGGTACATGGTCTTTCTCTTAATTACTCAGACTATCAAGAAGATGACTATCCTATTGTCCTGGCAGCACCGACAGGTAGAGCATCTAAAAGATTGCAAGAATCTACAGGGTTAGAAGCAATGACAATTCATCGTCTAATTGGATGGAATCAAGAAACACAACCAGAAGACATTCTAGATAATGAAATTAAAGCAAAGCTCATAATTATTGACGAAATGTCTATGGTAGATACATGGTTGTTTCACCAATTTTTAAGTGCAGTTCCCCTTGATGCACAAATTATTTTAGTCGGAGATGAAGATCAATTACCTTCAGTTGGACCAGGTCAAATCTTTAAAGATCTTATTGATTCGAAGGCAATACCACGAGTTAATCTAACTGAAGTTTATCGTCAACAAGATGGTTCAAGTATCATCGATTTAGCGCATCGTATGAAACACGGTGAGCCAATAGATATTACAAAACGTTATCATGATAGGAGTTTTATAAGTTGTAATGTCGATCAAATTCCTACAGTAGTTGAAAAAGTAGTTTCAAGTGCAGTTAATAAGGGTTATGATATGAGTGATATTCAAGTCTTGGCGCCTATGTATAAAGGTAACGCAGGTATTAAAAGATTAAATCAAGTATTACAAGATATTTTAAACCCCAAGGCACAAGATACACGAGAAATTGAATTTGGTGATATAAAGTTTCGTAAAGGTGACAAGGTTCTTCAGTTAGTTAATCGTCCTAATGATAATATCTTCAATGGTGACATAGGAATAATCGTTGGTATATTTTGGGCTAAAGAAAATGCTTTAAATAAAGATGTTATGGTTGTTGATTTCGAAGGTAACGAGATTACTTTCACTCGTCAAGATTTATTAGAATTAACGCATGCTTATTGTACATCTATTCATAAATCACAAGGGTCTGAATTTCCAATTGTACTTATGCCTATCGTTAAGCAGTATTTTAGAATGTTACAGCGACCAATACTTTATACAGGACTTACACGTGCTAAACAATCATTAGTATTACTTGGAGATTCAACCGCATTTGAGATTGGATTAAATACGCAAGGACAATTACGACATACACAATTGCAAGAGCTAATCTTGTCATATTTTGATATAGATCATAAAGAAAGTGATGTAACAATTTCAAATACTTCTGTGAATAAAGATGAAGAATCGATGGATACAATTTACGACGTTGATACTAAAGATGATCAAATCATTTTAAGTGAATCTACGATATATCAAATCAATCCAATGATTAATATGGGTGATGTTTCTCCTTATGATTTTGCTGAGCGTTGACATTTAGTTTGAAAATACTTAAAATAAGCTTAAGTTCGCATGAAGATGAGTAGGCAATTATAACTTATATAGAGATGTACTGGTTGGTGAAAAGTGCAATGTATATTGTTGAACGCTACTTCATGTCATTTTTATATTTTAATTGAGTGATAAATGTTTTCTATCAAGCGATAATTTTTGCAGCTTAAAGATAGATTGTTTATAACTAGGGTGGTACCGCGAAAACGTTCGTCCCTTTTTTAAGGATGAACGTTTTTTGTGTTTTTAGATAAGATATGTTGATATAGGAGTGTCGGAAATGAAAAATTTAAAGGCTAGTGAAATTCGTCAAAAATATATTGATTTCTTCGTCGAAAAAGGTCATATGGTTGAACCTTCAGCCCCTTTAGTGCCAATTGATGACGATTCATTATTATGGATAAATTCAGGTGTAGCAACTTTAAAGAAATATTTCGATGGTAGAGAAACACCAAGAAAGCCTAGAATAGTCAATTCTCAAAAAGCAATTAGAACAAATGATATTGAAAATGTCGGATTTACTGCACGACATCATACATTTTTCGAAATGCTTGGTAACTTTTCAATTGGTGATTATTTCAAAAAAGAAGCAATCCACTTTGCGTGGGAATTTTTAACTAGTGAAAAATGGATGGGCATGGAACCTGAAAAATTATATGTAACTATTCATCCTGAAGATATTGAAGCTTATTGTATTTGGAATGATGAAATTGGATTAGAAGAAAGTCGAATTATTAGAATAGAAGGTAATTTCTGGGATATCGGTGAGGGTCCATCTGGTCCTAACACTGAAATTTTCTATGATCGTGGTGATGAATATGGCCATGATGATCCATCAGAAGAAATGTATCCAGGTGGGGAAAATGAAAGATATTTAGAAGTTTGGAACTTAGTATTTAGTGAATTTAACCATAATAAAGACAACACTTATACACCATTACCAAATAAAAATATTGATACAGGTATGGGGCTTGAACGAATGGCCTCTGTTTCTCAAAACGTAAGAACAAATTATGAAACAGACTTATTTATGCCAATCATTAATGAAGTAGAAAATGTAGCTGACAAAAAATATTTAGTAAACAACGAACATGATATTGCCTTTAAAGTAATAGCAGACCATATTCGTACAATTGCATTTGCAATTGCTGATGGCGCTTTACCTGCGAATGAGGGAAGAGGTTACGTTTTACGTCGACTTCTACGTAGAGCAGTCAGATTTAGTCAAACTCTCGACATTAATGAACCATTTATGTATAAGTTAGTTGACATCGTTGCTGAGATAATGGACCCATATTATCCAAACGTTAAAGAGAAAGCTGATTTTATTAAGCGTGTTATTAAATCAGAAGAAGAACGTTTCCATGAGACACTTCAAGAAGGTTTAGCAATTTTGAATAATTTATTAGCTAAAGCTAAATCATCTAATAATGAAATTAACGGTTCAGATGCGTTCAAATTATACGACACTTATGGATTCCCAATTGAATTGACAGAAGAATTAGCTAGTCAAGAAAACATCTCTGTGGATATGGCAACGTTTGAAAAAGAAATGGATCAACAACGTACTCGAGCTAGAGAAGCTCGACAAAGTTCACAATCAATGCAAATCCAGAGTGAAGTTCTTAAAAATATTACCACTGAAAGCAAATTTGTCGGATATGAAACTACAGATTATCAGACTACGTTAACTGATTTAATTTATAACGGAGAGAAAGTTGAATCTGCTGAACCAGGAGAAACTGTATATTTCATTTTAAAAGAAACTCCATTTTATGCAGTTAGTGGTGGGCAAGTAGCTGATAAAGGAACAGTAGGTAATGAGAACTTTGAGATTGAAGTAACTGAAGTAACTAAAGCACCTAATGGTCAAAACTTACATCAAGGCGTCATCCAATTTGGTCAAGTTACAGTTAATAGTGATGTAGATGCAAGTGTTAATAGGGATGAAAGAAAAGACATCCAAAAAAATCATAGTGCCACTCATTTACTTCACGCTGCATTAAAAGAAGTATTAGGTGAACATGTAAATCAAGCAGGTTCGTTAGTTGAAAGTGAGCGTTTGCGTTTCGACTTCTCACATTTCGGTCCGATGACTCAAGACGAAATTGATCAAGTTGAAAGACGTGTAAATGAGGAAATTTGGAGAGGTATTTCAGTTAATATACAAGAGATGCCTATTAATGAAGCAAAACAAATGGGTGCTATGGCGTTATTTGGAGAAAAATACGGAGATATTGTGCGCGTTGTTAATATGGCACCGTTCTCTATTGAGCTATGTGGTGGTATACATGTTGATAATACTGCAGAGATTGGGCTTTTTAAGATTATAAGTGAATCAGGTACAGGTGCAGGCGTTAGACGTATTGAAGCATTTACTGGTAAGTCAGCATTCTTACATCTAGAAGATATTCAAAATAAATTTAATTCTATTAAAGATCAAGTTAAAGTTAAATCTGATAATCAAGTATTTGATAAAATTGTCCAGCTACAAGAAGAAGAAAAGAACCTTCATAAACAATTAGAACAACGAAATAAGGAAATCACTTCACTTAAAATGGGCAATATTGAGGATCTAATAGAAGAAATTAATGGCTTTAAAGTACTAGCTACAGAAGTTGAAGTTTCTAATGCTAAAGAAATAAGACAAACTATGGATGATTTCAAATCTAAACAACAAGATGCTATTATAATCTTAGCAAGTGATTTAGGTGAAAAGGTATCACTAATAGCAACTGTACCAAAAGAACAAACAGATAAAATTAAAGCTGGAGATATCATTAAGAATATGGCGCCATTAGTTGGTGGTAAAGGTGGCGGTCGTCCAGATATGGCTCAAGGTGGCGGTACGCAACCAGAGAATATCTCAGAAGCATTACGCTTTATTAAAGATTACATTAAAAAACTATAACTTTGTAATCAACTAGTGTAAAATTGGTGTATGTAAGATAATTCGTTTTAGAGGAGTGTCGCATCTATGGATAATATTGATAAAACAATGAAGTTTGACTATGAAGAAATTCCGAAAGATAATGTTGAAACAGTGTTAAACAACGTACACCGAACTTTAGAAGAGCGTGGTTACAATGCTGTAAATCAAATTGTAGGATATTTACTCTCAGGTGATCCTGCATATATACCTCGTCAAAATGATGCTCGAAATCAAATTCGCCACATTGATCGTGACGTTATCATGGAAGAACTCGTTTCAAATTATTTAAAAGAGAACAAGAAATAGTATATGTTAACGCACAAAATTTTGGGTTTGGATGTAGGTAGTAAAACAGTTGGCGTAGCTATAAGCGATTTAATGGGTTGGACTGCCCAAGGATTGGACACTCTAAGAATTAACGAGGAACTAGAAGATTTTGGTATAGATCAATTAGTGGCCATTATTAAAGAACATAACGTTGGTTCTGTAGTAATTGGTTTACCTAAGAATATGAATAATTCTATTGGCTTTCGTGGAGAAGCTTCGTTAAGATACAAGGAGTTACTCATAGAAAGCTTACCTGATATAGAGATAATTATGTGGGATGAACGATTAAGTACTATGGCAGCAGAGCGTTCATTACTTGAAGCAGATGTATCTAGACAAAAAAGAAAAAAAGTAATTGATAAAATGGCAGCAGTATTTATATTACAAGGCTATTTAGATTCAATCCAATAAAGGAGTAATAAACAATGACTGAACATAATCATAACCACGATGTAGAATTAGATATTAGTAATGAAGAAGAGTTATTAACTTTATTCGATGAAAATGGTAATGAAGTATTATATCGTAAAATGTTGGAATTTTACCATCCAGAATTTAAAAAAGAATATGTTATTTTAGCTGAGGAAGGTGCTCAATCTGACGATGATGACATGATTGAATTGATTCCAATGATTAATGAACCTGATGAATCAGGCGATGGTGGTAAATTAGTACCTATCGAAACTGATGAAGAATGGGACATGATTGAAGAAGTAGTTAACACAAACATGGAAGAATAGTTTTCTAGATATAATTCTTAATACTAAAACAAACTTAAATTAGCTGACTGAACTGTCAATATGTGATTTAATTTATAATTCAGAACAGTAATTTTATATAAGGAGTGGGATAATGAATTCAATTCGAGTTCTATTCTGCTCCTTTTTTGATTGATCAAATCATGTTTTTTTACATATTACATCTTAAATTACAATCAAATATATGATAAAATATTTAAAGTTAAATTCTTATAGGTAGACAATGAGTTTTAATAAATATTTAAATCAGTCATACATTTATAAGTATAAGTTATCCTAGCACGGTTAAGTTTAGCGGATAACTCCATATCGACTGGTTTATTTTTTAATGTCATTTTGTCTTTAAAAAGGAAGTAAATAAATGGAAGCTAACCAGCAGTATTTATTGGATATACATCGTAAAACAGATAATAAAATTGAAACGTTAAGAGAATATGCGGAGCAAAATTCTGTACCAATTGTCGATAGATTATCCCTAGAGATGATTAAACAATTAATTCGGATACATCGTGCGAAAAACATTCTAGAAATTGGCACTGCAATAGGATATAGTTCAATGCAATTTGCATCCGTATCAAATGATATACATATTACGACTATAGAGCGTGATGAGAAAATGATTACACAAGCTAAATCAAATTTTGAAACTTATGGCTACTCATCACAAATAAGACTTATAGAGGGAAATGCTTTAGAGCAATATAATGAAGTCAGTGATAAACAGTATGATATTATTTTTATTGATGCAGCAAAAGCTCAATCAAAGAAATTCTTTGAATATTACACACCACTATTAAGAAATGGTGGACTAGTCATTACAGATAATGTTCTATATCACGGCTTTGTGTCGAATATAGATATCGTACGTTCAAGAAATGTTAAGCAAATGGTTAAAAAAGTTCAAAAATTTAATGATTGGCTAATTAGTCTAGAAAATTACAGTACTAACTTTATAAATATGGATGATGGGTTAGCTATATCAATTAAAGGAGAATAATTATGACGGAATTACTCGTTACTCCTAAATCATTAAGTCATTTAGAAACACTAATAGATATTGGTGCAGATGCATTTGTCATTGGTGAACAAAAATTTGGGTTAAGATTACCAGGAGAGTTTAATCGTGAGGATATTAAACAAGCAGTCAAATTAGCGCATGAGCATGATAGAAAAGTATATGTTGCTGTAAATGGGATTTTCCACAATTATCATTTAAATGCATTGGAAGACTATATTAATTTCTTACATGAAGTTAGAGTAGACCGAATTATATTTGGTGACCCTGCTGTCGTCATGTATGTCAAAAACCAACATAATCCGATACCACTAAATTGGGATGCTGAAACTATAGTAACTAACTATTTCCAATGTAACTATTGGGGAAAAAGAGGTGCCAAACGAGCACTTCTAGCGCGAGAATTAAACTTAGATGAAATAATAAATATAAAAGAGAATGCAAATGTTGAAATTGAAGTTCAAGTACATGGGATGACTTGTATGTTCCAATCTAAACGCATGTTGCTTGGGAACTATTATACTTTCCAAGATAGACAAATGAAGATTAAACGTGAAAATGATGATAAAGAATTGCTCTTATATGACGAAGAACGTGATAATAAATATCCTGTATTTGAAGATTTTAATGGTACACATATAATGTCTCCAAATGATATCTGCTTAATTGAAGAACTCGAGCCACTATTTGAAGCTGGAATTGATTCATTTAAAATAGATGGAATTCTGCAAAGTGAAGAATATATAAACACTGTTACAGCTCAATACAGAGAAGCTATAGATTTATATAATGAAGATCCTGAAGCATATGAAGATGAAAAATTCATGTTAGTAGATCCAATTGAAGCAATTCAACCAGAACATCGTCCATTTGATGAAGGATTTTTATATAAACAAACAGTATATTAAAAAGGAGGCGCTAAAAAATGAAAACATTGACTGAAATTCAAACACAAGAGAAAAGTAAAATTAAAAAGCCCGAATTATTAGCGCCTGCTGGTAATTTAGAAAAATTAAAGATTGCAGTACATTATGGTGCAGATGCAGTATTTTTAGGTGGTCAAGAATATGGTTTGCGTTCTAATGCTGATAATTTTACTATGGCTGAAATTAAAGAAGGCGTTGAATTCGCAAATCAATATAATGCAAAAATTTACGTAACTACTAATATTATCGCTCATGATGAGAATATTAAAGGTCTCGAAAACTATTTAATTGAATTAGAAAAAACGGGTGCTACCGGAATCATTGTTGCAGATCCTTTAATTATTGAAACTTGTAAGCAAGTTGCTCCTAAATTAGAAATACACTTATCGACACAACAGTCATTGTCTAATACTAAAGCGGTTCAATACTGGAAAGAAGAAGGTTTAGATCGAGTGGTATTAGCACGTGAAACTGGTGCGATGGAAATGAAAGAAATGAAAGAAAATGTAGACATTGAAATTGAAGCATTTATACATGGTGCCATGTGTATTGCATATTCAGGTCGCTGTACACTTAGTAATCATATGACAGCTAGAGATTCTAACAGAGGTGGTTGTTGTCAAAGTTGTCGTTGGGATTACGATTTATTAGAAGTAGATAATGATGGTGAACTTGATCTTTATTATCAAGATGGAGACGTCGTACCATTTGCTATGAGTCCTAAGGATTTAAAATTAATTGAATCAATACCTCAAATGATGGAAATCGGTATCGACTCTTTAAAAATAGAAGGGCGCATGAAATCTATTCATTATATTGCTACAGTTGTATCAGTTTATAGAAAAGTTATTGATGCTTATGCTGAAGATCCTGAGAATTTTAAAATTAATCCTGAATGGTTAATAGAATTAGATAAATGTGCTAATAGAGATACTGCACCAGCATTTTTTGAAGGTACACCAGGATATGAAGAGCAAATGTTTGGTGTTCAACAAAATAAAAAATCACCTTACGATTTTTGTGGATTAGTAATAGATTATGATGAAACTACTCAAATTGCTACAATACAACAAAGAAATCACTTTAAACCAGGTCATGAAATTGAATTCTTTGGACCTGAAATACAAAGTTTTAGACAAGTTATTGATGCCATATATGATGAGGAGGGCAATAGTCTAGATGCTGCTCGTCACCCACTTCAAATTGTACAAATCAAAGTAGATCATCCAATTTATCCTAAGAACATGATGAGAAAGGAAATTAGATAATGGCAAACACAACAATTATTGGTATTGCCGGTGGTTCAGGATCTGGTAAAACAACAGTTACAAACGAAATCATGAAGAATTTAGAAGGCCATAGTGTCGCATTACTTGCTCAAGACTATTATTATAAAGATCAATCACATTTAACATTTGCAGAGCGATTAGAAACAAATTATGACCATCCCTTTGCATTTGACAATGATTTGCTAATAGAAAATTTAAAAGATTTACGAAATGGTCAAGCAGTCGAAGTTCCTACATATGATTATTCTAATCATACGCGTAGTGAAGAAACCATTGCATTTGAACCTAAAGATGTTATTATCGTAGAAGGTATATTTGCTTTAGAAAATAAAACACTACGTGATATGATGGATGTTAAAATATACGTTGATACTGATGCAGATTTAAGAATTCTTAGACGGCTAGTTCGTGATACTAAAGAACGTGGTCGATCAATGGAATCAGTAATTAACCAATATTTAAATGTTGTCAAACCAATGCATAATCAATTTATTGAGCCTACTAAGAAATATGCAGATATTATCATTCCAGAAGGTGGAAGTAACAAGGTTGCAATTGATATAATGACTACTAAAATTCAAACATTGGTTAGTAAACAATAAGTAAGTTACAATATGTATCAAAAAACTATATATTTAATAACTAAACCATATTAATTGAAAAAGGAAGATGACATAATGGAAAATCAAAAACAATATCCAATGACTCAAGAGGGTTATGAACAATTAGAAAAAGAATTAGAAGAATTAAAAACAGTTAAACGTCCAGAAGTTGTTGAAAAAATCAAAGTAGCACGTTCATTTGGTGACCTATCTGAGAACTCAGAATATGATGCTGCTAAAGATGAGCAAGGTTTTATCGAACAAGATATTCAACGTATTGAACATATGCTTAGATATGCTCTAATCATTGAGGATACTGGTGATAACAACGTTGTACAAATTGGTAAAACTGTTACTTTCATTGAGTTACCTGGAGATGAAGAAGAAAGCTATCAAATCGTGGGCTCTGCAGAGTCAGATGCATTCAACGGTAAAATTTCAAATGAATCACCAATGGCTAAAGCTTTAATCGGTAAAAGTTTAAAAGATGAAGTTCGTGTGCCTCTACCAAATGGTGGAGAAATTAATGTTAAAATTGTAAATATTAAATAGATAGATTTTTTCTGAATAAAGTTTTACAAACTCTTTAAATATCTTACTATTTACATTAATAAAATGCATATTTATATTGGCTATGAAGAAATCAAGTATCAACGATTTCTTCATAGCTTTTTTAATAACCCAATAATGTTATTGTATTAATTTTAATTAAGTGATATTAAAAAAGTTAACAGCTAGAATATGATAATTTTAAGATAAAATTATATTTTATGTTACAAAAATTCATATATATTTTATCAAATTAATTTGAAAATCTGAACTTTTTCATGACAAAATTAGTTTTATATGCTTAAATAACAATGTAAATACAATTGAATCATTTGCGAATTACACTATAAAGTAAGCGATTACATTTCGTCTCGCTTTTTTTATTATTCATAATTTGAAATACTTATTAAACAACTAAGATATTATAATGTTATAATTTTTTTATACATATCAGTAAAATATGATTATTTAAAATATTGAATCATTTTTTAAGGCGCAAATATACTATTAATAAAATTAAAGGGGAGGCAATGGATTGAAAGTTAAAGTTATAAATGAGCAATCGCTATTGCTTTATTTCAAAGAAGAAATAAGTGAAGTTAATTATCAAGAGGTTGATTTAACTACACAACATATTCTGTCCAAAAATATTCCAGATATTAAAGATGTTATCCCAACATATCGAGCTATTATGATTAATTTTAATAATAATTCAATCGATTACAAACAATTGATTGAAAAATTAGAATTAGATAAGCTCAAAGTTTCAAAAGAGAATACAAACTCTGAAAAGAATGTTATACATATTCCTGTACTATATAACTTAGAAATGGGACCTGATTTAGAAGAGGTAGCTAGTTATAACAACTTATCTATAGAAGAAGTTGTTCAAATCCATACAACTAATGAATACCTTGTATATATGCTAGGTTTTATGCCTGGTTTCCCATTCTTAGGTGGGTTAGATGAACGTATTCATACACCTAGAAGATCTGAACCAAGAGTTAAAATTAATGCTGGTTCAGTTGGAATAGCTAACAATCAAACAGGTCTATATCCTTCTGATTCACCTGGAGGATGGCAAATTATTGGAAGAACACCTTTAAAAGTCTTTGATCAATATTCTGAACCAATGACATTGTATGAAGCTGGTGATTATATTAAATTCTACTCGATAGATGAGAATACGTATAATCAAATTGAAAGTGAAATCAATGACGGAAGTTTTAATAAAGAAAAGTGGGTGACACGTAGTGGGCATTAAAATTTTGAAACCAGGTCTTTTCACTACCGTTCAAGATAAAGGACGTTTTGGATATCAACATTTAGGTTTCTCCGGGTCTGGTGCAATGGATCAATTTAGTTATAACTTAGGACGTAAACTAATCGGAAATAGCGGTCCTAGCCTAGAATTTACTATCATTGGACCAACATTGACTTTTACTCAAGCTAACACCTTTGTAATAACAGGTGGTCAATTTAATGCTAAATTAAATAATATTAATATTTCCAATAATAATGTCTTATTAGCAAATAAAGGCGATGTACTTGAATTTGGTCCAGCAATAAAGGGTGCACGTGGTTATATTTTCTTTGGTCATCCCCTTGATATTGAGATGGTTGCTGGTAGTTACTCTACACATACAAGAAGTAAAATAGGTGGTTTTGACGGTAGAGCTTTGAAAAAAGACGATCATATTAAGGTTGTGCAAAATAGCAACTTTAAGGTTAATCTTGGAAAATCAAGCGACTATGATGCAATAGAACAAGACAATATTATTCATATTATAGAAGGTCCTCAAGTAAATGCTTTCTCACGTGAAAAAAGAAAGACCTTAGTTGAATCGGAATATAAAATATCTGACCAATCAGACCGAATGGGGTATAGACTTATCGGTGACAACATTCCACCAGATAATGGAGCTGATATCATATCAGAACCTGTAGGGTTGGGTAGTATCCAAGTTCCAAATGATGGCAATCCGATAATACTTTTGAATGATAAACAAACAGTTGGTGGTTATACAAAAATTGCTACAGTTAGTCAATTAGACCTTAAAAAACTAGCTCAATTTAAGCCAGGTGATGTGATACAGTTTAAATGGATATCTGTGGATGAAGCGAATGCTATGTTAAAAAACTTTAATCAACAATTTGAAGAGAAATTAGAATCAGTGACAAAGGCTCCAATATTTAATATGCATTCAATGCGAGCAACATCAAAAAAATTAGCAAAATTAATTGAAGAGGAGAAATAATAGATGAATATAAAAAAAATAGAAGAAGTTATTAACTTAGTTAAATCAAATGGTGTTAAACGCTTTAAATTTAAGGATAATAAAAGCGAATTAGAATTAGATTTCACTGAGGGTTATCAATCATCTAATGTGTCTTCAAACCAAAACTTAGTAAGTACAAACACTGTAAATGATGAAAATCCACAACAAGTTCAAACGAATACAAGTGAAGAAACTTCTAAAGAAATCTCTTCTCCAATGGTGGGTACTTTCTTCTTACAATATAGTAAAGAGTTAACTGATCCACAAATTAAAGTTGGAGATAAAATTAAAGTTGGTGACATTATTGGTTATGTAGAAGCGATGAAAGTTATGAATGAAATAACTAGCGATGTAGATGGAGAAGTTGTTGAAATAGTAGCAGATCATGGTACAAACGTTGAATATGATCAAGTACTAGTAAAAGTTAAATAAGGGGGACAGCTAAATGTATCGTTGTTTAGTAGCAAATAGAGGAGAAATTGCGGTCCGTATTATTAGAGCCTGCCGTGAAATGGGAATCGAGACCGTTGCGATATATGCTAAAGGAGATGAGCAAAGTTTACATGTTAGTTTAGCTGATCAATCAGTTTGTATTGGTGAAGCAAATCCTTTAGATAGTTATTTAAATATTGAGCGAATTATTGGAGCAGCAGAAATTACAGGTGCTAATGCAATCCATCCAGGATATGGTTTTTTATCTGAAAGTACAACCTTTGCTGAAAAAGTAGAAGAAAATAATATTCAATTCATTGGGCCAAGTAAGAATACAATGGAACTCATGGGTGATAAAATAACTGCTCGACAAACTGTAGATGATGCAGGTGTTCCTGTAATTCCAGGATCTAAAGGTGCAGTTAATTCAGTTGATGAAATAAAGGAACTAGCTGAAGAAATTGGCTATCCTGTTGTTTTAAAAGCAGCAAGTGGTGGTGGCGGAAAAGGCATCCGTATAGTAAAAGAGCCAGAACAACTTGAAAAATCCCTTAAAGAAGCGAAAAGCGAAGGACAAAAATACTTTAACGATGACAGAGTTTATGTTGAAGCATTTATACCTGTGGCGAAACACGTGGAAGTACAAATTATTGGTGATGGTAAAGGTAATTATGTACATTTAGGCGAAAGAGATTGTTCGGTTCAACGTAAAAACCAAAAATTAATAGAAGAATCTCCTTGTGCCGCTTTAACTGAAGAGAGACGCCAACAGATATGCGCAGATGCAGTTGCAGTCGCAAAAGCATCAAATTATCGAAGTGCAGGTACAATTGAATTTTTAGTAACTAAGGATGCTCACTACTTTATTGAAATGAACGCACGTATTCAAGTAGAACATACTGTTACAGAGATGCGCGCTGATAGAGATTTATTACAAGCCCAATTATACTTAATGCAACATGATAAATTACCATTTTCTCAAGATGATATTGTGTTTAATGGACATGTAATTGAAGCGCGTATCAATGCTGAAAATCCAGAAAAGAAATTTCAACCTACCCCTGGTAAAGTTAAAAAGTTACATTTACCTCAAGGTTTCAACATACGTGTCGATTCTCTGTTGTATCCTGGGTATCAAGTATCACCGTATTATGATTCGCTAGTTGCTAAAATTATAGTAAAAGATAATGATCGTAAAACAGCTATAAGCAAATTAAAAGTAGCACTTGATGAAATGGTTATAGAAGGATTTACAACAACTGCAGACTTTTTATATGCAGTTTTAAGTTACCCACTTTATGCAGATGATGACGCAAGTGAAGTAGATATTAAATTCCTTGAAAAACATCAAATAATCGAAGGAGTGGAGTTATAATGCGCATAGACTTAAATTGTGACTTAGGTGAAGCGTTTGGAAATTACTCATTCGGTGGAGATAATCAAATCATTCCATTAATTACATCAGCTAATATTGCTTGTGGCTTCCATGCTGGCGATGAAAATGTCATGTATGACACAATTAAACTTGCCAAAGATAATGGAGTAGGTATTGGAGCTCATCCTGGATTACCAGATTTAAAAGGATTTGGTCGTCGCAATATGGATATTACACCAAAAGAAATCTATAATTTAGTTGTTTATCAACTTGGTGCGTTAGATGGATTTTGTAAGGTACATCAAACACGAATTAATCATGTTAAACCTCACGGTGCACTTTACAATATGGGTGCTAAAGATAAAAACATTGCACATGCAATTGCTCAAGCTGTATATGATTTTGATTCTTCACTAATCTTAGTAGGGTTATCAAATACATTATTAATAACTGAAGCTGAATCATTAGGATTACGTACTGCATCTGAAGTGTTTGCTGACAGACGATATGAAGACAATGGTCAACTCGTTAGTCGTAAAGAGGCAGATGCTGTAATCACTAATACTCAAGAAGCCTTAGATCAAGTTTTAAAAATGGTAATTGAAAATAAAGTTGTTAGTAAAAACGGAAAAGAAATTGATTTAAAAGCTGATACGATTTGTGTGCATGGAGATGGGGCTCATGCACTAGAATTTGTATCACAAATTAGAGAAAAATTAACGAAAGAAGGCATTGATATTCAATCCTTATAAGGGGGAGCTATTATGGGAGAAAACTTAAACCAAAATCCAAATCAAGAAATTAATCCAAATGAAAAGGAATTTAAATTCACAAAAAATCACAGACGATTACTATACGGTTCTGTATTCTTAATGGCAACTTCAGCCATTGGACCAGCTTTTCTAACTCAAACCGCTGTATTCACTGCAGAATTTTACGCTAGTTTCGCATTCGCAATATTAATTTCCATTATAATTGATATTGGAGCACAAATTAATATTTGGCGTGTGCTTGTAGTAACTGGACTTCGTGGACAAGAAGTATCTAATAAAGTTATGCCAGGTCTTGGTACTTTAATTTCCATACTAATTGCATTTGGAGGACTGGCATTTAATATTGGTAATATTGCCGGTGCTGGCCTAGGGTTAAATGCTATGTTTGGATTAGATATTAAATGGGGTGCTGCAATTACAGCTATCTTCTCAATATTAATCTTTGTAAGTAAAAGTGGACAAAAAATCATGGATGTTGTATCGATGATTTTAGGTGTTGTTATGATACTAGTAGTTGCATATGTTATGGTTGTTTCAAATCCACCATATGGAGATGCTTTAGTTCACACATTTGCTCCTGAAAATCCGGTTAAATTAATTTTACCAATTATTACACTAGTCGGAGGAACAGTGGGTGGATATATTACATTTGCTGGTGCACACAGACTTTTAGATTCTGGAATGAAAGGGAAAGAATTCTTACCATTTGTAAACCGTTCTGCTATTGCTGGTATATTAACAACTGGTATTATGAGAACGTTATTATTCCTTGCAGTATTAGGAGTTGTGGTTACTGGAGTAACATTAAGCGCTGATAACCCACCTGCATCTGTATTTGAACATGCAATAGGACCTATTGGTAAAAATATTTTCGGTGTAGTTATTTTTGCTGCTGCTATGTCATCTGTTATAGGATCAGCATATACAAGTGCTACATTCTTGAAAACATTACATAAATCATTATTGACTAAAAATAATCTTATTGTAATTATCTTTATTGTTGTTTCAACTTTAATTTTCTTATTTATTGGTAAACCTATTAGTTTACTTATTATTGCTGGTGCAATAAATGGTTGGATTTTACCTATTACACTTGGAGCTATTTTAATTGCAAGTCGTAAAAAATCTATAGTCGGAGATTACAAACACCCTACATGGATGCTTATTTTCGGTATAGTAGCAGTGATTGTAACAATTGTAACTGGTATTTTCTCACTACAAGATTTGGCTACGCTTTGGAAAGGCTAAAATTTCATTATTGAGACACTCTCATAAAGCTCTTATATAATTCTTAAAGACCATTTCTATTAAAGTTTAATAGAAATGGTCTTTTTTTTACAAATTTATATTAATTTACTGCATTAATTTCACGACCTCAAAAGCTTTTATATTAGAAGAATTTATTTTTTTAATTAAAGAGTAAATAACATTGTCGTGATGAATAAAAATATATGATAAAATAGCAATTGCTAAGATAAAGACTGAGGTGTTAATATGATTGGAATTATAGGAGCTATGGAAGAAGAAGTAGCTATACTAAAAGACAAATTAACAGATATGAATGAAATTTCTGTTGCACATGTAAAGTTTTATAGAGGGAAATTAAATTCAAAAGAAGTAGTGTTAACTCAGAGTGGTATTGGCAAAGTAAATGCTGCTATTTCAACTACGTTATTAATTGAAAAATTTAATCCAAACCTAATCATCAACACTGGATCTGCTGGTGCATTAGATGAGAGTTTATCTGTTGGAGATATGTTAATTAGTAATGATGTTGTTTATCATGATGTTGATGCAACAGCATTTGGCTATAAACTGGGTCAAATACCTCAAATGCCATTAGAATTTAAGTCAGATCAAGAACTACTTAAATCGGTAGAAACAGTAATTAATAAAAAAAATTATAATGCTAAAATTGGCCAAATTGTTAGTGGTGATAGCTTTATTGGTAGTGTAGAGCAGCGATTAACAATTAAACGACAGTTTCCTGAGGCTATGGCTGTTGAAATGGAGGCAACTGCAATTGCACAAACTTGCTATCAATTTAATGTTCCTTTTATAGTTACACGTGCAGTCTCAGATTTAGCTAATGGTAAAGCAGACATATCTTTTGAAGAGTTTCTTGGCGAAGCCGCAAAATCTTCAAGTTCAATTGTTGAAGCATTAATCAAAGTTTTATAAATAATAATAAAGGTGATAAATAAATGGGACTAATAAAAAAATATTTTATGCCAAACGACTACGTTAAGTCTGTATTTCAAATCGACATTGAAAAGTTAGCTGAGGCTGGTTTTAAAGGTATTATCACAGATTTAGATAATACCTTAGTGGGTTGGGATGTTAAATCTCCAACTATAGAGATACAACAATGGTTTAAAAGAGCATATGAGTTAGGTATCACAATTACAATTGTATCTAACAACAATGAAGATAGAGTGTCTAGTTTTTCTAAAGATCTAGATGTGGATTTTATTTTCAAAGCAAGAAAACCTATGGGCAAAGCATTTAAAAAAGCTATTAAACATATGAATATTAAACCTGAAGAAACGATTGTCATTGGAGACCAAATGTTAACTGATGTATTTGGAGGCAATCGAAATGGTTTATATACAATTATGGTGGTTCCTGTTAAACGTACAGATGGTTTTATTACAAAGTTCAACCGTATTATTGAACGTCGCTTATTAAATTACTTTAAAAATAAAGGCTATATTACATGGGAGGAAAATTGATTGGATGACACATTAAAATGTATTGGTTGTGGTGCGCCACTTCAGTCCGAAGATAAAAGTGCACCTGGGTATGTCCCTGAACATAACCTTTTTAGAGAAGATGTTATTTGCCAACGTTGTTTTAGACTAAAAAATTACAATGAAATTCAAGATGTTGGAATGGATAGTGAAGGTTTTTTAAATTTATTAAATGAACTGTCTGACCGAAATGGCATTATTGTTAATGTAGTTGACATATTTGACTTTGAAGGATCATTTATTAATGCTTTAAAACGAATAGTTGGGAACAAGAAGATTATTTTAGCAGCTAATAAACTAGATCTTCTACCAAAACAGATTAATAAACGACGAGTAAAAGAATGGCTTAAGAAAACTGCTAGAAAATATGGCTTAGATGCTGACGATGTTATACTAATATCTGCTCAAAAAGGTTGGGGAATCGATGATCTTCTAGCATCAATTGACCAAAATCGAAATAAACAAGATGTTTATATAGTCGGCACAACGAACGTAGGTAAATCTACACTTATAAATAAATTAATTGAACAAAGTGTAGGAGAGAAAGATGTAGTTACTACATCAAGATTTCCTGGTACTACATTAGACTTAATTGACATACCTTTAGATGAAAAAACGTTTATGTATGATACTCCTGGTATTATTCAATCTCATCAAATGACTCACTATGTTTCTGAAAAAGAGCTAAAAACAATCGTACCTAAAAATGAAATTAAGCAAAGAGTTTTCCAACTTAATGAAGGACAAACGTTATTCTTTGGTGGGTTATCTAGAATAGATTATGTCTCAGGTGGAAAAAGACCGCTAGTTTGTTATTTTTCAAATGATTTAAATATTCACCGTACCAAAACAGAAAAAGCTAATGATTTATGGCGAAATCAAATTGGAAATGTTTTAACACCACCAAATAATCCAGAACAATTTGATATGAGTGATACTAAAGCTGTTAGACTAGAGACTGGAAAAGAGAAGAAAGACATAATGATTTCCGGTCTAGGGTTTATAACAATTGAATCAGGTGCAAAAGTTATTGTACGTGTACCAAAAAATGTTGATGTAATCTTAAGAAATTCAATAATGTAAGGTGGATTATTTATGAATTATGCAGTGATAGGCGATCCAATTTCTCACTCTTTATCTCCAATAATGCATAATGCAAACTTTAAATCATTAGATATGCAAGATTCTTATGAAGCTTTGCATGTACGTAAAGAAGACTTCCATAATATACGTAATATTATAGAAGATAAGCATATTGTTGGATTTAATGTAACAATTCCTCATAAAGAGAGTATTATTCAGTATCTTGATGAAATTGATGATCAATCAAAAGCAGTAGGAGCTGTTAATACTGTAAAAATTGTTGATAATAAATGGATTGGTTATAACACAGATGGAATTGGCTATGTTTCAGGTCTCAAACAAATATATCCTGATTTAGCTAATGCTTATATTCTTATTCTAGGTGCTGGTGGCGCAAGTAAAGGAATTGCTAATGAACTTAATAAGATTGTTCAACCTAAATTAACAATCGCAAACAGAACGATGAGTAGATTTGAATCATGGGATATGAATATTAATGCTATTTCATTAGACCAAGCTGAAAAATATTTAGATGAATTTGATATTATCATCAACACAACATCAGCAGGACTAGATAATAACGACGACACTGTTATAAAATTAGACAATCTATCATCTAGCACACTAGTCAGTGATATTATTTATATTCCATATAATACTAAGTTATTAAAGGAAGCTGAACTTAAAGGTAACGTGATTCATAATGGTTTAGATATGTTTATAAATCAGGGCGCTGAAAGTTTTAAAATATGGACGGGAAAACAACCAAACTTAAAAGAAATGAAAAATACAGTATTAAGTAAATTACAAGGAGTTTAATATGTTAACAGGAAAACAAAAAAGATATTTAAGAAGTTTAGCTCACAATTTAGATCCTATTTTTCAAATTGGTAAATCAGGTATTAATGAAAATATGATTGCTCAAATCGATGATACACTTGAAAATAGAGAATTAATTAAAATACACGTGTTACAAAATAATTTTGATGATAAAAATGAATTAGCGGTAGCGTTAAGCAATGCAACTAAAAGTGAAATTGTACAGGTGATTGGATCTATGATCGTAATATATAGAGAATCAGTTGATAATAAAGAAATTACATTACCATAAGTTATGAATAAAAAAACAATAGTTCTCTATGGGGGTCAATTCAATCCAATACACACTGCACACATGTTAGTTGCTAATGAAGTTTATCATCAACTTCAACCAGATAAATTTTATTTCCTACCAAGTTTTATGGCACCTTTAAAAACTCACGATGAATATTTAGATGCTAAATATCGTATCAAAATGATAAATTTAGCAATTAATGAATTAGGTTTTGGTGAAATTTGTGACATCGAACTTAACAGGAGAGGCCAAAGCTTTACTTATGATACGATAAAAGATTTCGCAAAAAATGAAAAAAATGCTAAGATTTATTTCATTATCGGAACTGATCAGTATAAGCAACTAGATAAATGGTATGAAATTGATAAATTAAAAAAACTAATCACGTTTGTAGTTGTTAACAGAGATGTTAACTATCAAGAAATAGAAGATTCAATGATGGCAATTCAAATACCGAGAATGGATATTAGCTCTTCATTAATTCGAAATCGTATAAAAAATAAACAACCAATAAATATCTTGGTTCCTCCTAGTATTCACGACTATATAAGAGAGGAAGGATTTTATGAAAATTGATAAAGCTATTGAACTTATTAAAGATAAACTACCTGAAAAACGATTCAAACATTCGTTAAGAGTAGCTGAAACTGCTGTAAAATTAGCAGAAATTTATGATGGTGATAAAGATAAAGCTAACTTAGCTGGTGTATTACATGATTATTGCAAATACGATGATTTAAGTACTATGTATCAAATTGTTAGACAGCATGATTTAGATAGTGAATTATTAAGTTATGGTGGGGAAATCTTACACGGACCTGTCTGCGCCGCTATAATGCGCTCGGAATTTGGAGTCGAAGATGAAGAAGTCTTACTAGCAATTAAGAATCATACAACTGGACGTAAAGAAATGACTAAAACTGAAAAACTTGTATTCATTGCTGATTATATTGAGCCAGGGAGAAAAACCCCAGGAGTTGAAGAAATAAGAGATATGGCATACAATCAAGGTAGCTTAGATAAAACGATTTATGAAATTTCTAAGCGAACGGTACTTTTCTTAATCAGTAAGGATATTACAGTTTATGGCACAACGATTTCATGTTTAAACTATTATAATTATAGTGATCAAAGAATAAAGGATGATTAAATGAATTCAGAAGAATTATTAAATATTGCTGTCGATGCGACAGAAAACAAAAAAGCAGAAGATATTGTTTCTCTAAATATGAAAGGCATCAGTGATATGACCGATTATTTTGTGGTTTGTCACGGTAATAATGAACGTCAAGTTCAATCAATTGCTAGAGCAGTTAAAGAAGCTGCACATGAACAAGCTATTGATGTTAAACGTATGGAAGGGTATCAAAGTGCCAGATGGGTTTTAATTGATTTGGCAGATGTAGTTATTCATGTCTTCCATAAAGACGAACGCAATTATTATAATATTGAGAAGCTATATCAAGATGCACCAATAGAATCATATGGTCAGGTTGCTTATTAAATGTCCCAATATGTTGAAATGAGTCAAGTATATGATCAACTTACACAAGACCAACCTTATGATAAATGGTTTGAGATAGTACAACATTATTCTCAAAATTTCAATCATAAGCCTAATATTCTTGACCTTGGTTGTGGGACAGGCAGTTTAACTGCTCAACTTAGTACTATTGGTTCGGTTACAGGAATGGATTTAAGTACTGATATGCTAGCCATTGCTGCAAACAAATCTAATCAAGTATCATGGTTAGAGGGAGATATGACCGATTTTTCATTTAATAATGAATTTGATGTAATAACAATATTTTGTGATTCACTGAATTATTTACCTGATATAGAAGATGTAAATAAAACATTTATAAATGTTTTCAATCATTTATCAGAAAATGGCGTTTTTATATTTGATGTTCACACTATTTATAAGATGAGTACGTTGTTTCATAATCAATGTTATATTGATGAAAATGAGTCAACCTTTTTAGCATGGGAAGCCATTGAAGGTGATGAACCTTTTAGTGTTTATCACGAAATGAGTTTCTTTATAGAGGACAATAATGGTACTTATCAACGATTTAATGAATCTCACTATCAAAGAACCTTTGAAAAAGAAACTTATATAAACATGTTAAATCAAATAGGTTTTAAAAACATCGAAACATTTATTGACTTTAACCGAAATAATCACGATGATCATGGTGAGCGCTTGTTCTTCGTAGCTTCTAAATAAATAAAGTAAACTCATCTCCTTAAACGTTTATACATATAAGGAGATGAGTTTTTTGTTTAAAGATAAAAAAGAATTATTATATGTTATTAAGCAATGGAAATTTCAATTAAGTATCACTTTATTAGTGATTATATCTATAGCTTTATTTCTAATTTATTCGAAATCAGATGAAGACACAAATGATACTAAACCTATTGTTACATCTCATGTAAACTCTAATCAAAAAGGAAAAAATCATGATGTGTTGAAAAATGATGATAAAAATAATAAGAAGATAGAATCAAATACAATTCAAAATGGAGACGAAATAGTTTTTGTAGATATTAAAGGTGCAGTAGAACACCCAAATGTTTATAAAATGAAAAGTTCAGATCGAATAAAAGATGTGTTAGATAAAGCTAAATTACTTACTAATGCGGATTTAAGTCAGGTCAATTTATCTGAAAAGTTAACAGATCAAAAAATGATATATATTCCCTCTACTAATGAAAATAAAAATCGCATAACCCAAAATGACGATAATAATAAAAGTGGCCATAGTAAATCTTTAAATTCATCATCAACTAATAAGGTGAATATAAATACTGCAAGCGAAGCAGAATTATTAAAAATCCCGGGTGTTGGTCCTACTAAAGTAAGAGAAATTATTGATTACAGACAAAAAAATAATACGTTTAATTCAATAGAAGATTTGAAAAATATTAAAGGTATTGGTGATAAAACTTTTGAAAGAATTAAGGAATATATAACAACTTAATATTGATTATTGGCTTCTAATTAAGGATACTTTATAATATTTATAACAATTACGTATTGGAGTGAAGAAAATGGAAAGATTGAAATGGGATGAATACTTTATGGCACAAAGTCATCTATTAGCTTTGCGCTCAACTTGTCAAAGATTGTCAGTAGGGGCAACAATCGTCAAAGACAATAGAATTATTGCTGGAGGTTATAATGGGTCAGTAGCTGGAGAAGTTCATTGTATTGATGAAGGATGTTTAATTGAAGATGGCCACTGTATTAGAACCATTCACGCCGAAATGAATGCTTTATTACAATGTGCTAAACAAGGTGTATCGACTGATGGAGCTACTATATACGTTACTCATTTCCCATGCCTTAATTGCACAAAATCTATTATTCAGGCTGGTATTAAACAAATATACTATGCTGAAGACTATCACAATCATAAATACGCACTAGAACTTTTAGATCAAGCGGGTATTGATTATAAAAAAATACCATTTTCAGCACAAAATGTAGCTCGATATTTGACTAACTAAATATATGATATTTTATGCATTATCTTTTCTATCAGGTATTTTATGGATACATATAAAATGGGTTTCCTTTCTTATTAATCTATTGTTAATTATTATCTCGCTACAAAAGAGATTAAAGTTACTACATATTTTCATTTTGATTATTTGTTTATTTTCCGGCTTAACTTTAGAACACTTTCACAATGAATATAATTTAAATAAAGATGAATTTCTTAAGTCAAATTCTAATATATCTACCGAAGTTCAATTTGGTTCCAAGATAGAGAAACAAGATAGACAACTAAAAGGTATATTTGAACTTAGGCATCAACCTTTTGTGTATTACCTTTATTCTAATAATCTAAAAGAAAAGGATCTAGAAAATAAATCTTGTGTTATTAAAGGCAAGGTAATTAGTGTTTTAAATCATACTCCTTATGTCTCTATAAGTAATATAGACTTAAATTCATGTCATATTACTAAAAGTAAAAATATAATTGAAAAACAAAGAGACTTTATTATTAAAAAATTAAACAATTCAAGTTTATCTCATCCTGAATATGTTATCGCTTTAGTAACTGGAGATGTAAATGGAATCAATACTGATTTCATTGATAAAGTAAAAGATATCGGTATCTACCATTTATTAGCCGTTAGCGGATCACATATTGCAACAATTTCATTTCTCATTTATCAAACACTTGTAAGATTAAACATTCCTAAAGTAATTATTAACGGTTTAATCATCTTATTTTTATCAATATTTGCATATTATACTGGATTTGCACCAAGTGCACTAAGAGCAATTTTAGCAACAACTACTGTCATACTTATTTCAAATAAAACAAAAATAGCTTCTATTGATATACTAGGTCTCATATTTTTAGTTATGATTATTTTCAAGCCTGATTATCTATATGACATTGGTTTCCAATTTTCATTTATAATCTCATTTTTTATTATTATTTCATTTCCTCTTATAAAAAAATTAACTTTCTTTAAAAATATTTTCGTACTTACATTTATCGCACAACTCTCTTCAACTATAATTTCAATCTATCATTTTAACCAAATTCAATGGATAGGGTTACTATCCAATCTCATTTTTGATCCATTTTATAGTTTTATCATTTTTCCATTAGCCATATTTTTATTCTTTGCTTATCATTTTGTAAGTGATATGACATTGATAAATTTAGTTTTTGACAAAACATATATAGTTCATAACAAACTTTTGGATTTATTTTTAACTTTTAAATATTATCAAATTTTTATAGCACCTAAATCTACAGTAGAATTTTCTATTTTCGTATTATTGATAGTACTCATTTATATCTCTTTCTGTTATAAAAAATTGAAAATTCTGTTTTTATTAATTATCGTGTTTATAGTTTTATGTGTTTTTAACGTTCGACCAAATGTTAGCACGATAACCTTCTTTGATGTTGGTCAAGGGGATAGTCTTATCTTTCAAACAAGGAAACAAGAAACTATCATGGTTGATACCGGTGGTAAAGAGGTTAAAATAGGTAATATTGATAATCATAATATTGCTAAGTATCATATTATACCAACATTAAAGAAAAAAAGAATTACAAAAATTGATCATCTAATTATTACTCATCCGCATGCCGATCACATTGGTGAATTACCATATATCGCCCAACACATTAGAATCAAAAAGTTATATATTAACTTATATAGCTATTCTGAAATAGAATTAATAAAAATAAAACGTTTATGTAAGATTAATAATATTGAATTAGTAGATGCTACAACGATACAATTTATTCAACTAAATAATTCTAAAATTTCATTTTTACATGGAGATATTCCCAACAGTAATGATAAAAATGAACATAGCATCATTTTACTTATTCAATATCAAAGATACAAAATGCTTTTAATGGGAGATGCAACAAAAAATAATGAATCAAAATTAATGAAATTATATCAATTACCAAAAATTGATATACTGAAAGTTGGTCATCATGGAAGTAAGACTAGCAGTTCTGAATCATTTATTAACTTAACAAAGCCAACAATAAGTATCATTTCAAGTGGTAAAAACAATAAATATCACTTACCTAATCAAGAAACGTTACAAACGCTAAGATCTACAAATAGTTCAATCTTAAACACACAAGATGTTGGAGAAATAACGATAGACTTAGACCATGCTTTAGATATAAAATTTAAAAATTAGTTATTTAGCTAGAGCGGCTTTAAACAGACGTGGTATAATTAGAAATGTTTGATATTTGAAAGGGAGTTCACAATTATGGCAAATAACATTACGGCAATATATGGTGAAGTGCCTGAATTAGTTGAAAAGAAAAGTAATGAACTGACAAATTCATTTTTAAATGAAGATAAAGATGATTTTAACTATATTAAATATAATCTTTATGAAACTGATATGTCTACAGTTATTGAAGAAGCTTTAACTATGCCTTTTATATCTGAGAAGAAAGTCATAGTTGTTAAAAATGCATTCATGTTTACTGGTGAAAAAGTTAACAAAGATATTACACCAAATAATGAACAAGTTATTGAATTCTTAGAAAAGTACGATGGTGAAAACTTAGTCATTTTTGAAATATATAGCAATAAATTAGATGAGAGAAAGAAATTAACTAAAACATTAAAGAAAACTAGTAAACTTTCAAAAGTAGAACAAATGTCAGAACAAGAAATTAAATCATGGATACAAAATCAGTTACACGAGAATTACAAAGATATAAAACAAGATGCATTAAATCTGTTTATAGAATTAACTGGTGTTAACTTTAATATCGTTTCTCAAGAATTAGACAAAATTTCTTTATTCCTAGGTGATAGAACCACTATTACTAAAAATGATGTTAGTTTAATAATAAATAGAAGTTTAGAGCAAAATGTTTTTCTTTTAACAGAATTCATTCAAAAGAACCAGAAAGATAAGGCTATACAATTAGTAAAAGATTTAATAATTATGAAAGAAGAACCTATAAAATTACTGGCGCTTATTACAAGTAATTATAGATTATATTATCAATGTAAAATTCTTGCTCAAAAGGGCTATAGTATCCAGCAAATTGCTAAGACCATAAATGTTCACCCTTATAGAGTTAAACTAGCATTAAATCAAGTACGTCATTACGAGTTAGGTCAACTACTAAATATTATTAATAACTGTGCCGAAACAGATTATAAACTAAAATCTTCATATATGGACAAACATTTAATTCTTGAATTATTTATTTTATCACTTTAAATATTAATCAGATTCAAATATTTAAATTAAATCAGTGATAAACACATAATTAATATTATATGGGAATTTGTCTAACAATAAAAAAAGCACGGAACATTGTTCCGCGCTTTTTAACAAATTATTTACTTGAAGACATTAATTGTGATTTAATGCGATCAGCTTTATTTGAATGAATTAAGTTACTTTGTGAAGCTTTATCAACTGATTTGATAGCGAAGTTAACTAATTCAGCTTTGTTATCAGCATTATTGTTGATTGCTGTTTTAGCATTTTTCACAGCAGTACGCATAGCGTTTTTTTGTGAAATATTACGAGCTTCAGCGTTTTCAGTTGTTCTAACACGTTTAATAGCAGATTTAATATTTGGCATTACTGTCACCTCCTAAAAGTGATCTTAAGCATATCAAATTTTATTTTGATTACAACAAGAAATATTTTATCAAAACATACATATTTGTGCAATCATTAATTAAGTATAGTGTAATTAAAATCTGAATTAAATCATAATTACTGTTGGAATGCACTCTTTAACACTTTATAATTAGTATGTAATCCAAATGAAAATGTAATGTAAGTAATGCATTTTTAAGTTTATGCTTAAATTTTTAATAGCACAATTACGTTTGCAATTAAGCATTAAAAACGTTATTATATCAAAGATGTATACATATACGGGCTAATTTTATGAAAGCGAGAATGATAGGCTATGGATATGCAAGAACGCTATAACAGAAGAGAATATATACGAAATTTTTCTATTATTGCTCATATTGATCATGGTAAATCAACATTAGCAGATAGAATTTTAGAAAACACTAAATCTGTAGAAACAAGAGAAATGCAAGATCAATTATTAGATTCAATGGATCTTGAAAGAGAACGAGGCATCACAATTAAATTAAATGCTGTGCGATTAAAATATGAAGCAAATGATGGTCAAACTTATACATTTCATTTAATTGATACACCAGGGCATGTAGACTTTTCATACGAGGTTTCACGATCTTTAGCAGCATGTGAGGGTGCAATATTAGTAGTGGATGCAGCACAAGGTATTGAAGCACAAACATTAGCAAACGTATACTTAGCACTTGATAATGATCTAGAATTATTACCTGTGGTAAACAAAATTGATTTACCTGCAGCTGAACCTGAAAGAGTAAAACAAGAATTAGAAGATGTAATTGGTTTAGATCAAGACGATGTAGTACTGGCAAGTGCAAAGTCAAATATTGGTATTGAAGATATTTTAGAGAAAATTGTAGAAGTTGTGCCACCACCTGAAGGTGACCCTAGTGAACCATTGAAAGCATTAATTTTTGATTCAGAATACGACCCTTATAGAGGTGTTATTTCATCAATACGTGTGATGGAAGGTGTTGTTAAAGCTGGTGACAAAATTAAAATGATGGCTACTGGTAAAGAATTTGAAGTTAGTGAAGTAGGCATTAATACTCCTAAACAACTACCTATCGAAGAACTAACAGTAGGTGATGTAGGGTATATTATTGCAAGCATCAAAAATGTTGATGACTCACGTGTGGGTGATACTATTACTCATGATAATAGACCAGCTGAAGCACCATTAAAAGGTTATAAAAAAATGAACCCAATGGTATATTGTGGTTTGTTCCCAATTGAAAATAAAGACTATAATGATTTAAGAGAAGCGCTTGAAAAATTACAATTAAATGACGCTTCATTAGAATTTGAACCAGAATCTTCTCAGGCTCTTGGTTTTGGTTTTAGAACAGGTTTCTTAGGAATGCTTCACATGGAAATCATTCAAGAAAGAATCGAAAGAGAATTTGGTATTGAATTGATTGCTACCGCGCCATCAGTAATTTATCAATGTATTATGAAAGATGGATCAGAGGTCACAGTAGATAATCCGGCTCAAATGCCAGAAAGAGATAAGATTGACTCAATTTATGAACCATATGTGAAAGCTACAATGATGGTTCCAAATGATTACGTTGGAGCAGTTATGGAGTTATGCCAACGTAAACGTGGACAATTTATTAATATGGATTATTTAGATGATATTAGAGTTAATATCGTATACGAGATACCACTTTCTGAAGTTGTTTTTGATTTCTTTGATCAACTTAAATCCAACACTAAAGGTTACGCTTCATTTGATTATGAATTTATTGAAAATAAAGAAAGTAACTTAGTGAAAATGGACATCCTACTTAATGGAGATAAAGTTGATGCTTTAAGCTTTATTGTCCATAAAAACTTTGCATACGAACGTGGTAAAGCTTTAGTTGAAAAATTAAAAACGCTTATACCACGTCAACAATTTGAAGTACCTGTACAAGCAGCTATTGGTCAAAAAATTGTTGCAAGAACAAACATCAAATCAATGGGTAAAAATGTATTATCTAAATGTTATGGTGGGGATATTAGCCGTAAACGTAAGTTACTTGAAAAACAAAAAGCAGGTAAGGCTAAAATGAAAGCCGTTGGTAGTGTTGAAATTCCTCAAGACGCTTTCCTAGCTGTACTAAAAATGGATGATGAATAGAACATAAAAGAGGTCGAGACGAATATAAATTGGTAGAAATCATAGCAATAATGAATATTATTGATAAAAAAGCTACTAACTTATATTACAAAGTCTCAATCTCTTTTTTAAGTTATAAAAAGGGGTGTAACATTGGAAGTTAAAAGTGCGTACATACACATACCTTTTTGTGTGAGAATTTGTACTTATTGTGATTTCAATAAATATTATATTGATAAACAGCCAGTAGATGAATACATTGATGCCTTAATAAAAGAAATGTCATTTAGTAAAACAAAAAAACTAGAAACAATGTACGTTGGAGGAGGCACGCCAACTGCACTAAGTGAAAAGCAATTAGAACGTTTATTACAAGCGATAAATTCAAAATTCTCGATAAATAGCGAATTTAGTTTTGAAGCAAATCCAGATGAACTTACTTTAAATAAAGTTAAGTTACTTAAACAGTATGGTGTTAATCGAATTTCAATGGGTGTGCAAACGTTTAAACCTGAGTTGTTAGAAATATTAGGACGAACACATAATACTCAAGATATCTTTAATGCAGTAAATAATGCTAGGAAAGCTGGTATTAATTCAATAAGCCTTGATTTAATGTACCATTTACCTGAACAAACGATAGATGATTTTGCAGATAGTTTAAACCAAGCAATTAATATGGATATTGACCATATTTCAAGTTACGGTTTAATACTTGAACCAAAGACACAGTTTTACAATATGTATCGTAAAGGAAAATTGAAATTACCGAATGAAGACTTAGGCGCTGAAATGTATCAATATCTAATGAAAACATTAAATCAAACCGACTTTAAACAATATGAAATTTCCAACTTTGCTAAAACTAATCATGAATCAGATCATAACAAAGTGTATTGGTTTAACGAGGAATATTACGGATTTGGAGCAGGTGCAAGTGGATATGTTGAAGGTGAACGCTATACAAATTTAAATCCAGTTCGCCACTATATTGATGCTATTAATAATGGAAAACGACCTGTTTTAACCTCTAGTTATCCAACCTTGAACGAAAAGATGGAAGAAGAAATGTTTTTAGGCTTGAGAATGAATCAAGGGGTCAATCGTGAACGTTTCGAGTTAAAATTTGGTCATTCATTAGATGACATATTTGGAGAAACAATATTTGATTTTAAATCAAAACAACTTTTGGTTGAAACGGACGGAAACATCTCACTTACTGAAAGAGGAAAGGTTATAGGTAACGAAGTATTTGAAGCTTTCTTATTAAATTAATAAAAATCCAAAAAGTAAGGCTTTAACGTTGACTTACTTTGACCAATTTGATAAATTATAATTAGCACTTAGGACAAAAGAGTGCTAATGAGGTGAAAACATGATTACACAAAGACAATTAAGCATTTTAAATGCAATTGTTGAAGATTATGTTGATTTAGGACAACCTATAGGTTCTAAAGCTTTGATTGATAGACATCATTTAGATGTCAGTCCTGCAACAATAAGGAATGAGATGAAGCAACTTGAAGATTTGAACTTTGTAGAGAAGACGCATTCTTCTTCAGGGCGTTCACCTTCCGAAGAAGGGTTTAGACTTTATGTCGATCAATTGTTAAAACAAACCTCTCGTCAAAATAAAAATAAAATACAACGTTTAAATCAACTATTGATTGAGAATCACTATGATATTTCTTCAGCATTAAGCTACTTTGCAAATGAGTTGTCAATGAAATCTCATTATGCAACATTAGTTGTACGTCCAAAGCATAGTGAAGAAATGATTAATAATGTTCATTTGATTAAAGCAAATGATTCAATCATGATTTTAGTAATTATTTATAATTCTGGTCATGTTGAGCATTTTCACTTGAATTCTTCACTTGAGTTATCATCCGATAGATTAATCGCTATTTCTAATTTTATTAGTAACAATAATTTAGAAATGAGCGCCAAACTATCAAATAAAATAAATTCTTTTGCTAGCTCGAATGAAGAGAAACAATTTATTAATGACATTGTTAAGATGATAAATTCTCATATTAGCAAACAAAGTAATAGCATTTTCTTAGGTGGAAAGGTTAAACTAATTGATGCGTTAAATGAATCAAATGTTTCATCAATTCAACCAATTTTACAATATCTAGAATCTGAGAGAATCACTGAATTGCTCCAGACAATTACAACAAATGATATTAACGTTAAGATAGGAAAAGAAATTGATGAAAGTCTTAGTGATATATCCATTGTAACGAGCCAATATCACTTCGACAATTCATTAAAAGGTCAAATTGCGGTTATTGGACCTACAGCGATGCGTTATCAGAATGTGATTCAATTACTTAACCAAATATGGTGATTTTAATTGTAATTATATTGGAGGGTAAAAAATGACAGAAAAAGATGAATCAGTAAAAAGTAATTCTGAATATACTGAAGAACAAGAAGTTAAGAATGAAGAACCTTCAACAGTTGATAGTGTTGAAGGTAGTACTTCTGATAGTGATAATTCATCTAACGACAGTTCGAATGAAGAAAGTTCTGAAGAAACTGCAGTTGATCCTAAAGATGAAGAAATTCAGCAATTACAATTAAAAGCTAATGAAAATGAAGAAAAATATTTAAGATTATACGCTGAATTCGAAAATTACAAAAGACGAATTCAGAAAGAAAATGAAACAAATAAAACTTATCAATCTCAGCGTGTTCTAACTGACATTTTACCTACGATTGATAATATTGAACGCGCACTTCAAATTGAAGGTGATGATGAATCGTTTAAATCACTTCAAAAAGGTGTTCAAATGGTACACGAAAGTTTACTTAGAGCATTAAAAGATAATGGTCTTGAAGAAATCGAATCTGAAGGTCAAGCTTTTGACCCTAACTTCCACCAAGCTGTTGTTCAAGATGATAATCCAGATTTCAAATCTGGTGATATTACTCAAGAACTACAAAAAGGTTATAAGTTAAAAGATAGAGTATTGAGACCATCTATGGTAAAAGTAAATCAATAAATTGACGAAAAATACCATATATTAAATTTTAAAATTGGAGGAATTTTATTATGAGTAAAGTAATCGGTATTGACTTAGGAACAACAAATTCATGTGTAGCTGTTTTAGAAGGCGATGAACCTAAAGTAATTCAAAACCCAGAAGGTGCTAGAACAACTCCATCAGTTGTGGCATTCAAAAATGGTGAAACACAAGTCGGTGAAGTAGCAAAACGACAAGCTATCACTAACCCAAACACTGTTCAATCAATTAAACGTCATATGGGTACTGACTATAAAGTAGATATTGAAGGTAAATCTTATACACCTCAAGAAATTTCAGCTATGGTATTACAAAACCTTAAAAACACTGCTGAAAGTTATTTAGGTGACAAAGTAGATAAAGCTGTTATCACAGTTCCTGCATATTTCAATGATGCTGAACGTCAAGCAACAAAAGATGCTGGTAAAATTGCAGGTTTAGAAGTTGAACGTATTATCAACGAACCTACTGCAGCTGCATTAGCATACGGTTTAGATAAAACTGATCAAGATCAAAAAGTATTAGTATTCGACTTAGGTGGCGGTACTTTTGACGTATCAATTCTTGAATTAGGTGACGGTGTATTCGAAGTACTATCAACTGCAGGTGACAACAAACTTGGTGGTGATGACTATGACCAAGTAATTATTGACTACTTAGTGTCAGAATTCAAAAAAGAAAATGGCGTAGATTTATCTCAAGATAAAATGGCGTTACAACGTTTAAAAGACGCTGCAGAAAAAGCTAAAAAAGACTTATCTGGCGTTTCACAAACTCAAATTTCATTACCATTTATTTCAGCTGGTGAAAGTGGTCCATTACACTTAGAAATTAGCCTTACTCGTTCTAAATTTGAAGAATTAGCTGATTCATTAATTAGAAGAACTATGGAACCAACTCGTCAAGCATTAAAAGACGCTGGTTTATCAACTTCTGAAATTGATGAAGTTATTCTTGTTGGTGGTTCAACACGTATTCCAGCAGTTCAAGAAGCTGTTAAAAAAGAAATTGGTAAAGATCCTCATAAAGGTGTAAACCCAGACGAAGTTGTAGCAATGGGTGCTGCGATTCAAGGTGGCGTTATCACTGGTGATGTTAAAGATGTTGTATTATTAGACGTAACACCTTTATCATTAGGTATTGAAATTATGGGTGGACGTATGAATACGTTAATTGAACGTAATACTACAATCCCAACTTCAAAATCTCAAGTTTATTCAACTGCAGCTGATAACCAACCAGCAGTAGATATTCACGTATTACAAGGTGAACGTCCAATGGCAGCTGATAACAAAACATTAGGAAGATTCCAATTAACTGACATTCCACCTGCTCCACGTGGTGTACCACAAATCGAAGTAACATTTGATATTGATAAAAATGGTATCGTTAATGTAACTGCTAAAGACTTAGGTACTAATAAAGAACAAAATATTACTATTCAATCAAGCTCTGCTCTTTCTGATGAAGAAATCGATCGCATGGTTAAAGATGCTGAAGAAAACGCAGAAGCAGATAAAAAACGTCGTGAAGAAGTAGATTTAAGAAATGAAGCAGATAGCTTAGTATTCCAAGTAGAAAAAACAATTACTGACCTTGGCGACAATATAAGTGATGACGATAAATCTAATGCGGAAAGTAAAAAAGATGCTTTAAAATCTGCTCTTGAAGGGCAAGATATCGAAGATATTAAAGCTAAAAAAGAAGAACTTGAAAAAGTAATTCAAGATTTATCAGCAAAAGTATATCAACAAGCTCAACAAGCTCAGCAACAAGCCCAAGAAGGTACTCAACAAACTCAAAACGATAGCAATGTTGAAGATGCTGAATTTAAAGAAGTTAATGATGATGAAGATAAAAAATAATTGCTAACCGTTTGTAAAGTATGCTTTAATTAGCAAACTATTATGAATGTAAGCCAAAAAGTCAAAGTCAATTGAACATTGGCTTTGACTTTTTCTTTTATAACTTCGTTCTTTTAAACCTAGTAAATAATTAAGTTAAGGAGAGATGATTGTGGCTAAAAGAGACTATTATGACGTCCTAGGTGTAAGTAAAGATGCATCTAAAGATGAAATCAAAAAAGCATATCGTAAATTATCAAAAAAATATCACCCTGATATCAATAAAGAAGAGGGTGCAGATGAGAAATTTAAAGAGATTTCAGAAGCTTACGAAGTCCTAAGCGACGATAATAAAAGAGCAAATTATGACCAATTTGGTCACGATGGACCTCAAGGTGGTTTTGGTGGTCAAGGATTTAGTGGCCAAGACTTTAGTGGATTTGGCGGAGGTGGATTTGAAGACATCTTCAGTTCATTCTTTGGTGGCTCACGTCAAAGAGATCCTAATGCACCTAGAAAAGGTGATGATCTACAATATACAATGACACTAGAATTTGAAGAAGCTGTATTTGGAACTAAAAAAGAAATCTCAATTCGTAAAGATGTGACATGTCACACTTGTAATGGCGATGGTGCTAAACCAGGTACAAGTAAAAAAACATGTAGTTATTGTAATGGGGCAGGTCATGTGTCAGTTGAGCAAAATACAATTTTAGGTCGTGTAAGAACTCAACAAACATGTCCAAAATGTGATGGAACTGGTCAAGAATTTGAAGAACCATGCCCAACATGTCATGGTAAAGGTACAGAAAATAAAACAGTTAAATTAGAAGTAACTGTACCTGAAGGTGTAGATAATGACCAACAAATTAGACTTGCTGGCGAAGGAACACCAGGAGAAAATGGCGGACCACATGGCGACTTGTATGTCGTATTTAGAGTCAAACCATCTGATAAATTTGAACGTGACGGAGACGATCTTTATTACAATTTAGATGTTAGTTTCCCTCAGGCTTCTCTTGGGGATGAAATAAAAGTTCCAACACTGAATGGTAATGTTATGTTGACAATTCCTTCTGGTACTCAAACTGGTAAACAGTTCCGATTAAAAGATAAAGGTGTCAAAAATGTTCATGGATATGGTCATGGTGATTTATTTATTAATATTAAAGTAGTTACACCTACAAAACTAACAGATAGACAAAAAGAAATAATGAGAGAGTTTGCTGAATTAAATGGTGAATCGATTGAAGAACAACCATCTAATTTTAAAGATAGAGCACGCAAATTCTTTAAAGGAGAATAAGCGAATGAACTGGACAGAACTTTCGATTGTTGTAAACCATGAAGTTGAACCTTTAGTTACTGACATATTAGAAAATTATGGATCAAATGGTGTTGTAATTGAAGATTCTAATGATTTAATTAATCAACCTGCTGATAAATTCGGTGAAATTTATGAACTGAAACAAGAAGATTATCCTGAAAAAGGGGTCCGATTAAAAGCTTATTTCAACGAATTAAAGTTTGATGATTCTCTAAGAAGTAAAATTAAGACAGCTATTACTAACCTTGAAAATATTGATTCAACTGTTTTAAATTTTTCTGAGCAAACTATAGCTGAAGTAGATTGGGAGAATGAGTGGAAAAATTATTTTCATCCCTTTAGAGCCTCAGAAAAATTCACAATTGTGCCAAGTTGGGAACAATACACTAAAGAAGATGATTCTGAAAAGTGTATTGAATTAGACCCAGGTATGGCATTTGGAACTGGAGATCATCCAACTACAAGCATGTGTCTAAAAGCAATTGAGACCTACGTTGATCCTGACAATTCCGTTATCGATGTTGGAACAGGTTCTGGTATATTAAGTATTGCCAGTCATTTACTTGGAGTTAAAAGAATTAAAGCTTTGGATATTGATGAATTGGCTGTTAACGTTGCTAAAGAAAATTTTGCTAAAAATCATTGTGAAGATGCAATTGAAGCTGTACTAGGAAACTTATTAAAGAATGAAACTGAAAAATTTGATATTGTTATTGCAAATATTTTAGCTCATATTATTGAAGATATGATTGAAGATGCTTATAATACTCTAAATAAAGATGGTTATTTTATAACATCAGGTATTATAGAGGAAAAACATAAACAAATATTAAATCAAATGGAAAATGTTGGATTTGATATTAAATCAGTAAATCATGACAATGGTTGGGTATGTATTGTAGGACAGAAAGTGAGTGAATAATTTGCAAAGATACTTTATCGATCAAAACGCTGATGAAAGTCAGCGTTTTTTTATAACAAATAAAGAAGATATACATCATATTACTAATGTGATGAGAAATACTATTGGTAATCAGATTATTATAACTTTTAAAGATAAAATAGTTTTTAAATCGGAAATTATTACTATTGAAAATGAGGCAATTGAAATTAAACTAATAGAGCAAATTGATATCAATTCAGAGTTACCAGTACAAGTTACTATATGTAGTGGATTAATTAAAGCCGATAAATATGAATGGCTAATTCAAAAAGCTACTGAATTAGGTGCTGATAGTTTTATAGCTGTAGAAATGGACAGATCTGTAGTAAAACTTACCCCAAATAAAGTTCAAAAAAAATTAGAACGCTGGCAAAAGATTATTAAAGAGGCTGCTGAACAAAGCTATCGCTTAATTATTCCTAATATAATTTTTAAGTCGAATTTAAATGAGATTTATGATACTATTAATCATTATGACTATATCTTGTTAGCATACGAAGATGAAGCAAAACATGGTGAAGTTAGTCTTTTTAAAGAAACCTTGAAAAAGTTTAAAACTAACGATCGTATTTTATTAATATTTGGTCCTGAAGGCGGCTTTTCAGAAAAAGAAATCACTTTATTAAATGAAACGAGTTTCAATGTTGGTTTAGGACCTCGAATTTTACGGGCAGAAACGGCGCCACTTTACGCTTTAAGTGCTATCAGTTATGAAAATGAATTAATGGGGTGAATATTATGTCAACAGTTGCGTTTCACACATTGGGTTGCAAAGTAAACCATTATGAAACTGAAGCAATTTGGCAATTATTTAAAGACGCTAATTATGACAGAGTTGATTTTGAAACTAATGCAGACGTCTTCGTAATCAACACTTGTACAGTAACAAATACTGGAGATAAAAAAAGTAGACAAATAATTAGAAGAGCAATTCGACAAAATCCAGACGCAGTGGTATGTGTGACAGGGTGTTATGCTCAAACATCTTCTGCAGAAATCATGGAAATTCCTGGCGTAGATGTAGTGGTGGGTACACAGGATAGACATAAACTATTAGACTATATCCAACAGTTCAGAGAAGAACGTCAACCAATCAATGGTGTTGGAAATATCATGAAAAATCGTACATATGAAGAATTAGATGTACCATATTTTACTGATAGAACAAGAGCTTCACTAAAGATCCAAGAAGGGTGTAATAATTTCTGTACATTTTGTATCATACCATGGGCGCGTGGACTAATGCGTTCACGTGATCCAGAAAAAGTGGTTGAACAAGCTACTCAATTAGTTAACGCTGGTTATAAAGAAATTGTTTTAACTGGTATTCATACCGGTGGCTATGGTCAAGATTTAAAAGATTATAATTTGGCACAGTTACTCCGTGATTTAGAAGAAATTGATGGACTTGAACGAATTAGAATTTCTTCTATTGAAGCCAGTCAATTAACTGATGAGGTCATTGATGTTCTAAAACGTTCTAATAAAGTTGTTAGACATTTACATGTTCCATTACAATCAGGTTCAGATACTGTTTTAAAACGAATGAGACGTAAATATACTATGGAACATTTTTCAGAAAGAATCACGAAATTACATGATGCGCTACCAGATTTAGCTGTTACAAGCGATGTTATAGTTGGATTTCCAGGTGAAACGGAAGAGGAATTTCAAGAAACTTATGATTTTATTGTTAAACACAAATTCTCTGAATTACATGTCTTCCCTTATTCAGCTAGAATTGGTACACCTGCTGCTCGTATGGATGATCAAATTGATGAAACTATCAAAAATGAACGTGTGCATAAATTAATCACATTAAGTGATCAATTAGCTAAAGAATATGCCTCTAAATTTGAAGATGAAGTTTTAGAAGTTATTCCTGAAGAAGCTGGTGAGATAGAAGGAACATTGGTGGGTTATGCTGACAACTATATGAAAGTACAATTTGAAGGCAATGACTCTTTAATCGGTCAAATTGTAAAAGTAAAAATCGCTAAAGCTGATTATCCTATTAATACAGGTAAAGTCGTGAGAATTGTAGAACACGCAACGAACAAATCTGAAGAAGGCGTATTATTATAATTTTTAAAATTTATAATAATTTGGAATTGACCATAATAAATTCATATATTATACTAAGTAAAGCATAGTTCTATCTTACTATGTAATGACTTTAAAGTTCCGTTGATATTTGGAGGGAGGGAAATACAGATGTCTAAAACAGTAGTACGTAAAAATGAATCACTTGAAGATGCATTACGTAGATTTAAACGTTCAGTATCTAAAAGTGGTACTATCCAAGAAGTACGTAAACGTGAATTTTACGAAAAACCAAGTGTTAAACGTAAAAAGAAATCAGAAGCTGCACGTAAACGTAAATTCAAATAATTAATAACTCTGTTGACTCCCTCAACAAGAATATTAATTATATATATGCTCTCGATTAGTTTAACTAGTCGAGAGCTTTTTTATGTTAAAGATTCTACTATCACTATTATAACTAAGTGTATTCATGTATAATCGGAATTGAGAGCGAGGTGAAATTGTGAACTATTTCAATGCAATACATACAATTATCAATTCCATTTTAACCACTAATAATTTATTTAATAATCTATCCCAGTTCGTAACGAGTCCATTAATATCACTTATATTAACATGTATCATTTTTTTAGGCTTTTTATATCAATTGTATTCGAAGCGTATTAATTTTGCAGGAATTATTGCAATGCTTGCACTTTTAATTCTCTTTCTCGGTTTTTTAATAAACGGTGATGTTAATCTGATTTCTTTATTGCTATTCTTCGTTGGAGCAATACTCGTTATTATTGAATTATTTGTCATTGGTGCGGTCATAGGCATTATTGGTATATCACTGATTATACTTAGCATAATAATGTTAGGAGATAACATTCTCTTGATGCTATTAAACGTTGTGATTGCGTCAATATTGGCAATTATTGAATGGGTGATATTAGTGAAATGGTTTAAAAGGAAAATTCCATTTTTAGATAAAGTTGTGTTAAAAGATTCTACTAATTCAGAAGCAGGATATAGATCTCACGATGATCGTTCTCATTTAGTTGGTCAAACAGCTCGTACTGTGACAGATTTAAGACCTGCAGGAATTATAACGCTTGATAATGAAAGAATAGATGCCGTATCAGATGGCGCTTTTATTCTAAGAAATAAAGAAGTTAAAATTCTTGAGGTAGAAGGATCTAGAGTTGTTGTTAGAGAAATTGAAAATACTTAGAGGAGTGGTTAAATGTTTGGATTAGGCATTATAGTTATAGCAGTTATCATTGTTATTGCTTTACTAGTGTTATTCTCATTTGTCCCAGTAGGACTTTGGATTTCAGCAATTGCTGCTGGAGTTAAAGTAGGTATCGGAACATTGGTAGGTATGAGATTACGTCGAGTATCTCCACGTAAGGTAATTGGTCCACTAATTAAAGCACATAAAGCAGGTTTGAACCTTACAACAAATCAATTAGAATCACATTATTTAGCGGGTGGTAATGTCGATAGAGTCGTCGATGCGAATATAGCTGCTCAACGTGCAGATATTAACTTACCATTCGAACGTGGTGCAGCTATTGACTTAGCTGGACGTGACGTTCTTGAAGCAGTTCAAATGTCTGTAAACCCTAAAGTAATTGAAACACCGTTTATTACTGGTGTTGCAATGAACGGTATAGAAGTAAAAGCGAAAGCTAGAATTACAGTACGCGCCAACATCTCTCGTTTAGTTGGTGGTGCAGGAGAAGAAACAATCATTGCTCGTGTAGGTGAAGGTATTGTTTCTACTATTGGTTCAAGTGAGCATCATACACAAGTACTTGAGAACCCTGATAATATTTCTAAGACTGTCTTAAGTAAAGGTCTTGATTCAGGTACAGCCTTCGAAATTTTATCTATTGATATCGCTGACGTAGATATTGGCAAAAATATCGGTGCTGACTTACAAACAGAACAAGCACTTGCAGATAAGAATATTGCACAAGCTAAAGCTGAAGAACGCCGTGCTATGGCCGTAGCTTCTGAACAAGAAATGAAAGCGCGTGTTCAAGAAATGCGTGCTAAAGTGGTTGAAGCAGAATCTGAAGTTCCACTTGCGATGGCAGAAGCATTACGTGAAGGTAATTTGGGTGTCAAAGATTACTACAATTTAAAAAACGTAGAGGCTGACACTGGCATGAGAAATGCGATAAACAAACGTACTGAACAAAATGAAGATGAATCACCAAAGTAAAATTTAAGGGGTGATTAGATGAATATTGGTATTATAATTTTTATAATATCCATAATTGTTACAGGTATTAGTGCGATGAGGGATAAAAGTCATGAACAAAGAAAAAATCAAAGACCCCCTCAGCCAAAAAAGTCAACTTCTGACAAAAAAGAAACGCATGAAAAAGGTTTTTTTGAGCAAATTGAAGAAGCATTTAGTGAGTTAGAAAAGGAATTTACAAACGAAGATAAACCATCTAACCAACAAAAGAAAAATAAACAAACTAACACAAAACGTGTTTATCAGGATCAAAAACTTGAAAAAGAAATCGAAAAAGAGAGCGTACCAGAGGAATTAGAGCGTTCTGCAAGACAACGTGGCAGAGTTGAAAGAGAAACACGTCAATCTGCTAATTCACGCGAAAGCAATAGAGACTCGAATAAACTTCAAAAAGAATTAGAAAAACAACTTGTAGACGATTTATATAACGTACGTACAGAAATCGATCGTGAAAAAGAAAAACAACTTTCTAGAATTGAAAATAAAGCAAGAGCTATTATCAATGATAAAAATCTATCTGAACGTACAAAACGCTATAGATTAAAACAATTGTTAAATAGTAAAGCAATAGAACAAGATATGACACATCAAAGTTTTCAGTTTGATAATGATCCTGTTGTAAATGGTATTCTATGGCAAGAAATTCTCAATAAACCTAAACAATTATAATTTGAATAAATGTTATTATTTTATAATTTAAAATTATATGTAACCCGAATTTCATTATTAAATGATTTTCGGGTTGTTTTATTTAATTAAAAGAATGGCTCATATTACAATTTAATAAATCAGCACACAAAGCCAATTAAATTTGTATACTTTAACAGACTTTAGTAAAATTTAAATGAAAGTTAATTTACTAAACTCAATTTAGTTTTACTTTTTTGAAGATTAACAAATCATGTTTAATTTTTGAATCTTAAGTGAAACTGATATAATCAAAAGATTTTACATTGTTTAAGTGAAAAGGAGCGCTTGTATGCCAGGAATAATTCAAATAGACGATATTAACCATTCTCAAGCATTAATTGGTAATAATGATGAACATATTAATGCGATTGAGGAGGCATTTGATGTCGAAATACATGCTCGTGGCCAAGAAATAGCAGTCAAAGGCCAAAAAATAGAGCCTGTAGAAAAGTCAGAATTAGTTCTTAAAAATTTATTAAAAGTAATTGAAATGGGTAACACAATTACATTAAAAGATGTAGAAGCTGCAATAAAAATGGCTAAAAATGATACAATACATCACCTTATTGATTTATATGATGAAGAAATAACAAAAGATGCTTATGGAAAAACTATTAGAGCAAAAACTATGGGTCAAAGACTATATGTTAATGCAATGAAGAATAATGACTTAGTCTTTGGCATTGGGCCTGCAGGTACTGGTAAAACTTTTTTAGCAGTGGTATATGCAGCTAAACAACTAAGAAAGGGCTCAGTAAAACGGATTGTATTAACAAGACCAGCTGTTGAAGCAGGAGAGTCTCTAGGATTTTTACCCGGTGATTTAAAAGAAAAAGTAGACCCTTATTTAAGACCTCTTTATGACGGATTAAACACTGTATTAGGAAGAGAACAAACAGCCCGATTTATAGAGAGAGGTACTATTGAAATTGCGCCTTTAGCCTATATGCGTGGTCGTACTCTTGATGATGCGTTTGTGATTTTGGATGAAGCTCAAAATACAACGCATGCTCAAATGAAGATGTTCTTAACACGACTTGGGTTTGGTTCTAAAATGGTAGTAACAGGAGATCAAACTCAAATCGATTTACCAAAAGGTGTTAAAAGTGGACTTAAAGAAGCAGTCAAAAAATTACATGGTGTCAAAGGAATTAATATTATGCAATTAGATCAAAGTGATGTTGTAAGACACCCGTTAGTAAGTAAAATAATTGATCGCTATGAAGGAGACATTTAAATGTTTACAATTGATTTTAATGATCATACAGACCTGGTAAATGAATCTTGGTATCATCAGATTGAAGATTTACTAAATTTTGCTAAAGAGCAAGAGCAAATTAACGAGGATGCTGAACTTTCAATCACATTCGTAGATAAAAATGAAATTCAAGAAATAAATAAAACTTATCGCGATAAAGATAAAGTAACAGATGTTATTTCATTCGCTCTTGAAGAAGACGAACCAGAAATTGTTGGACTAGATATGCCTAGAGTTCTCGGTGATATTATTATCTGCACTAATGTAGCTGAAGAGCAAGCTGACTCCTATGGCCATTCATTTGAAAGAGAACTTGGATTTTTAGCGCTTCATGGATTTTTACACTTATTAGGTTATGATCATATGAATGAAGAAGATGAGAAAGTAATGTTTGGCCGTCAAGACACTATACTAAACGCGTATGGATTGACTAGAGATTAAACATATCAAACGATTCAAACATACGTATGATGGGTTAAAAACGCTTCTTCTAAAAGATCATAATTATTTACTTCATATCATTATTGCTTTTATAACAATTATTTTAGGTTATATTTATCAATTGAATGCTATAGAGTGGTTATTTATATTACTAGCCATCTTTTTAGTATTAACCTTAGAAGCAGTTAATACTGCAATTGAATGTGTAGTTGATTTGGTTACAATGGATTATCATGAACTTGCTAAACAGGCTAAAGATATTGCCGCATTTAGCGTTATGTTGGTATCAATATTCGCTTTAATAACTGGATTAATTATATTTTTACCTCATATTTTCTAACTATAAAGGGGATGTTTAAATGACTTATCAATCACATTATTTTCAAGAAGCTAGAGAGGCTCAAAGCCGTGCGTATGTACCATACAGCAACTTTAAAGTAGGTGCTTATTTAAAGACCAAAGACGGCCGTACGTTCTATGGTGCTAATGTTGAAAATGCAGCTTACCCTGCTACCATTTGTGCTGAACGTTCTAGTTTAGTGGCCGCAATTTCTGAAGGTTATCGACCTGGAGATTTTGAATCAATAACAGTAACTGTTGATTCTGAAAAACCGTCTTCTCCTTGCGGAACTTGTAGACAGGTACTTAAAGAATTATGCGATGATGATATGCCGGTATATATGACAAACCATAAAGGGGAATTACTTGAGTCAACTGTGGGAGATTTATTACCACATGGCTTTTCAGGAAAGGATTTAGAATAAATGACAGAACATAAGTCAGGATTTGTTTCAATAATAGGAAGACCGAATGTAGGAAAATCTACATTTATGAATAGAGTTATTGGCCATAAAATTGCAATTATGTCCGACAAGGCTCAAACAACTCGAAATAAAATTCAAGGTGTAATGACTAGAAATGATGCGCAAATCATATTTTTAGACACACCAGGTATTCATAAGCCTAAACACAAATTAGGTGATTATATGATGCGTGTTGCAAAAAATACTCTATCTGAAATTGATGCAATCATGTTCATGGTTAACGTTAATGAAGAAATTGGTCGTGGCGATGAATATATCATGGAAATGCTAAAAAATGTTAAGACGCCCGTTTTCTTAGTATTAAATAAAATCGATTTAGTTCATCCTGATGCTTTAATGCCAAGAATAGAACAATATCAAAAATACATGGATTTTACTGAAATCGTACCAATATCAGCTTTAGAAGGACTAAATGTTGACCATTTTATAGATGTGTTGAAAACATATTTACCTGAAGGTCCAAAATACTACCCAGATGATCAAATCTCAGATCACCCTGAACAGTTTGTTGTCAGTGAAATCATTCGTGAGAAAATTTTACATTTAACTAGTGAAGAAATTCCGCATGCAATAGGCGTAAATGTAGATAGAATGATTAAAGAAAATGACGAGCGTGTTAGAGTTGAAGCTACTATTTTTGTTGAGAGAGATTCACAAAAAGGTATTGTTATCGGTAAAGGTGGCAAAAAACTAAAAGAAGTCGGTAAAAGAGCAAGACATGATATTGAAATGTTACTAGGCTCAAAAGTTTATTTGGAACTTTGGGTAAAAGTTCAAAAAGATTGGCGAAATAAAGTTAATTTTATTCGTCAAATGGGATATATTGAAGATCAAGATTAAAAATATTTGATTTTAGGAAGGTCGTGAAACTATGCTCGAAAAACAAAAAGGTATCATCATAAAATCCGTAGATTATGGAGAATCTGATAAAATTATTACAATATTAAACGAGCATGGTGCAAAAATACCATTAATGGTTAGACGAGCTAAAAAATCAAAAACAGGTTTGCAAGCCCATACGCAACTATTTGTGTATGGCTTATTTATTTATAATAAATGGAAAGGTATGGGTACATTAAGTTCAGTTGATGTTATCAATCAATATTATGATTTACGTTTAGATATATATAATAGTAGTTATGCTACGTTATGTGCAGAGACAATTGAACGTTCTATGGATAATGATGACATTTCACCATTCCATTATAAACTTTTACACTTCGTACTCGAAAAGATCTCAAATGGTGATTCAGCTCAATTAATGTCAATTATAGTTCTTTTAAAATGTATGAATCGTTTTGGGTTTACAGCATTTTTTAATCACTCAGCTATTTCAAATAGCTTTGATCAATCAAAATTAGTTGCGTATAGTTTTGTATATGATGGAACTATTCTTGAATCAGAATTATATAAAGACCCACATGCCTTTCGAATATCTAACAAAACGTTATACTTATTAGATGTTTTACAAAAATTACCCATTGATAAAATGAATCAATTTAACATTAGTCAAGAAATATTAGATGAAATGTCTGAATTAATATTATTAATCTATAAAGAATATGCAGGCATGTACTTCAAAGGTCAAAAGCTAATTAACCAACTTAAACGTATAGAATATTAATATACAACAATATTCACACTTAAAACCCCACCACAAAGAAATTTGAGGTGGGGTTAGTACTAATTATTCTTATTTTATTAGAATGCCACTTTTTCAGTTAAAAATGTTTCTAATTCTGAAATAGGCATACGCACTTGTTCCATTGAATCACGGTCACGTACTGTAACTTGATTATCTTCTAATGAGTCAAAATCAAATGTAATACAATAAGGTGTACCAATTTCATCTTGTCTACGGTAACGTTTACCAATTGATTGAGACTCGTCAAAATCAATTGCAAATTTAGAACTTAATTGTTCGAAAATCTTAATAGCTTCTTCAGATAATTTTTTACTTAATGGTAAAACAGCCGCTTTATAAGGTGCTAGAGCAGGGTGGAAATGCATCACTGTACGTGCATCTTTGCTTCCTTCAACACCTTCTTCTTCATATGCATCACATAAGAATGCTAATGTAACACGATCAGCACCAAGAGATGGTTCAATACAGTATGGAACATACTTTTCGTTTGTTTCAGGGTCGTGATATTTAAAGTCTTCACCTGAATGTTCACTATGTTTTTTCAAGTCAAAGTCAGTACGGCTTGCGATACCCCATAATTCACCCCAACCAAATGGGAAGCGATATTCGATATCTGTCGTAGCATTAGAGTAATGAGATAACTCTTCTTCGTCATGGTCACGCAATCTCATGTTTTCTTCATTGATATTTAAATCTTTTAACCATTGACTAGCAAATGTTTTCCAATAATTTTGCCATTCAATTTCTTCACCAGGTTTACAGAAGAATTCCAATTCCATTTGTTCGAATTCTCTAGTTCTGAAGATGAAGTTTCCTGGTGTAATTTCATTACGGAAAGACTTACCAATTTGACCAATACCAAATGGTAATTTTTTACGCATAGAACGTTGCACGTTTTTGTAATTCACAAAAATACCTTGTGCAGTTTCTGGTCTTAAGAAAATTTCATTTGTAGAATCTTCTGTAACACCTTGGAATGTTTTAAACATCAGATTAAATTGACGAATATCTGTCCAATTAGCAGTTCCACTTACCGGGCACACAATACCTTCATCATCAATAATACGTTTCATTTCTTCGAAACTCAAACCATCAGCGATAAAGTTTTCGTCGCCTTTTTCTTTTTGCATGTAATCTTCAATTAATTTATCTGCACGATAACGAATCTTACTATCTTTATTGTCAATCATAGGATCATTAAAGTTACCTAAGTGACCTGAAGCTTCCCAAGTTTTAGGATTCATTAAAATTGCAGCATCAATACCAACATTAAATGGTGATTGAGTTATGAACTTCTGCCACCATGCTTTTTTTACGTTATTTTTTAATTCAACACCTAATGGGCCATAATCCCATGTATTTGATAATCCACCATAAATATCACTACCAGGAAATACAAATCCTCTGTGTTTCGCTAATGATACAATTGTTTCCATATCTTTAACCATATAATCTCTCCTTATTTAATACATAAAAACGCCCCAAGACAATAAATAAATGTATTAATTACATTTATCATTATCTTGGGACGAGTTAATTTATTTTACTATATTGTTTTAATATAGTTGATACCTTAATAACCCGCGGTTCCACCCAAATTAGTGTAGCCACTCTCTTTTATAAAGTTTTAATATTAGCCAAATTAAAATTGTTAAGCTTACACCATCCTTAACTCGCTTACTATTAGTTTAATAGATTGATTATTTAATAGCAAGAAATTATATGTATTTGTAGCTACATAAATAAATAGGTATAATAGACGTGAATAAAAAAGGGGTGAAGACCTATAGAACTTAGTAAAAGACAAGAGCAAATCATTGAAATAGTCAAAAGCGGTGGACCCATCACTGGAGAACACATTGCCGAAAAATTAGATTTAACGCGTGCTACTCTAAGACCTGACCTAGCAATTTTAACTATGTCCGGTTTTTTAGAAGCTAGACCTCGAGTTGGTTATTATTATTCAGGAAAATCAAAAAACAAATTAATGACCGATAAATTACGCCAATATGTTGTTAAAGACTATATGTCTCCACCAGTCATTGTAAAAGAAGATATGACTGTTTATGATGCTATTTGTACCATCTTTTTAGAAGACGCAGGTACTTTATTCATTACAAATGAGCACAATGATTTTATAGGCGTTTGTTCAAGAAAGGATTTGTTACGAGCATCTATGATTGGTGAGGATATTCATACAATGCCTATCAGTGTAAACATGTCTAGAATGCCTAACTTAACTTATTTAGAAGAAGATGAACTTATTATATATGCTGCAGATCAAATGATAGAGAAAGAAATCGACTCAATACCCATTGTAAAAAATAAAGGTAATAATAAATATCAAGTCACTGGTAGAATTTCAAAAACAACAATTGCAAAATTATTTGTATCATTATTTAAAGAATAGGTGGTAGAACGATGGAAAATATAAAGATAATCATCGCTTCTGATTCAATTGGAGAAACTGCTGAATTAGTAACAAGAGCATGTATTTCTCAATTCAATCCAAAGGAATGTAAACATGAATTTTTAAGGTATCCTTATATAGAGACAAAAGAGGATATTGATGAAGTTATTCAAGTAGCAAATGACAGAAATGCAATTATAGTTTATACGTTAGTTAAACCAAAAATGAAAACTTATTTGGAAAGTAAGATAGGTACTAATAAGTTACGTTCTATTGATATTATGGGACCATTGATGGGCTATTTGAAAGATGCTTTTGATGAGAATCCATATAATCAACCTGGTAGAGTCCATCGTTTAGATGACGCTTATTTTAAGAAAATTGATGCGATTGAGTTTGCGGTAAAATATGATGATGGAAAAGACCCTAAAGGATTACCTAAAGCGGATATTGTATTAATTGGTGTTTCAAGAACATCTAAAACTCCTTTATCTCAATATTTAGCCCATAAAAGTTATAAAGTGATGAACGTTCCAATTGTACCTGAAGTAACCCCACCGGACATGTTATTTGACATTGACTCATCAAAATGCATCGCTTTAAGAATTAGTGAAGAAAAATTAAATCGTATTAGAAAACAACGTTTGAAACAGCTCGGATTAGGTGATTCAGCTAGATACGCTAATGAAATACTTATTAAAGAAGAGATTAAATATTTCGAAGATATCGTAGACAGAATTGGATGTGCAGTCATTGATGTATCTGATAAAGCAATTGAAGAAACAGCTAATGATGTAATTAACATAATCGAAAGCCAATCAAAATAGTTTTAATTTATCTTTAAACAAAGTATAATATTATGACTACAATTTATAGGTGATATATATTGCGTATTGAACAATCAGTAATTAATGAAATTAAAGATAAGACCGATATTTTGGATTTAGTAAGTGAATATGTAAAATTAGAAAAGAGAGGACGCAATTACATTGGTTTGTGTCCTTTTCATGATGAGAAGACGCCTTCGTTTACTGTATCTGAAGATAAACAGATTTGTCATTGCTTTGGTTGTAAAAAAGGTGGTAATGTCTTTCAATTTACTCAAGAGATAAAAGATTTATCATTTGTAGAGGCTGTAAAAGAGCTTGGAGAAAGAATTAACATTTCAGTTGATATTGGTAATAGTAGTGACTATACAAGTCAAATAGCATCGGATGATTTAACAATGATTGAGATGCATGAATTAATGAATGAATATTATCAATATGCTTTGCTTAAGACAGTAGAAGGTGAAGAGGCATTAAATTATCTAACAAAACGTGGTTTTACTGAAGAGCTTATTAAATCACGTGGTATTGGTTATGCGCCTAATCATACTCACTTTTGTCATGACTTTTTACAACAAAAAGGGTATGATATAGAACTCGCGTACGAAGCTGGTCTTTTATCACGAAATGAAGAAAATTTCAGCTATTTTGATAGGTTTAGAGATCGCATTATGTTCCCTTTAAATAATGCTCAGGGTCGTATAGTAGGCTATTCAGGTAGAACATATAATAATCAAGAACCTAAATATTTAAACAGCCCGGAAACTCCCATATTTCAAAAGAGAAGATTATTATATAATCTTGATAATGCTAGAAAGGATATACGAAAAAATGATGAAGCCATATTATTAGAAGGATTTATGGATGTAATTAAATCCGATTCATCAGGTCTAAAACCGGTCATTGCAAGTATGGGAACAGCTATATCAGATGAACACATTACTGTTCTAAAAAAATTAACATCTCATATTACTCTAATGTTTGATGGTGATTTCGCTGGTCAAGAAGCAACAATTAAAACTGGGCAACACCTTTTACAACAAGGATTTAATGTTTTTGTTGTTCAATTACCTAAAGATATGGATCCAGATGAGTATATATCAAAATATGGTAATGAAAAATTTCTTGAATATGTAAATAATGAAAAGAAATCATTTATCATTTATAAAGTAAATAAACACAGAGATGAAATTGCTAATAATGACTTAGCTTATGAACGTTATCTTAAAGAAGTTACCCAAGATATTGCATTAATGAATTCTCAAATTTTGCAGAATAAGATAATCAAAGATGTAGCACATATATTTAATGTTGATTCTAATACTCTAAATAGCAATGTGTTGAATCAACAACAATATATTCCTAACGAACCTCATTTTAATGATTATCAATCATATGATAGTGAAATACAAAATAATACAAATAATTTATTTAGTCATTTATCAAAACATGAAAGCGCTGAAAGAGCCTTACTTAAACATTTTATGAATGATAAAGACTTATTCTTAAATTATCATAAGCAACTTGAAAGTGATGACTTTGATAATCAATTTTTCAAACGTATATATAGTCTTTTAGAAGATTTTTACGCTGAAAATGACAGTTATACAATTAGCGATATGATACTTTACACAGATAATGATAATTTGAGAGATGCAATTATCGCTTTGGATAATTATGATTTAAATCAAGAGCCTTATGATAGTGAAATAGAAGATTACATGAATGTCATCAATGAATCAAAGTATGGAGATACACTTGAAGAATTAAATCATAAATTACGTGAAGCGTCACGGATAGGCGACGTAGAATTGCAAAAATATTATTTGGAACAAATCGTTAATAAAAATAAAGCTCGTATGTAACTCATTATGATAAAAACTGCTATGAAATTGCATACTTTAATAAATCATATAAATAGTATTTCTATTTAATAACCATTATTGTATAATGGTTATTATGCGTTTTTAACGGGTAGATATGGAACATAAGTAATATTTAATAAATGTGATGTCGTTTAAATATAATTGTTATTAAACATTCAAATATTGAATATGAAATGTTACCATTATTATGAATTTTTATTAATACTTTTCTTATTATATTGAAATATTATATAATTAAATATCTTGTTTGAAAGCATATATTACTATTGGGAGGCCTTTTCATGTCTGATAACCAAGTTATAATTAATAAACAAACAATAGATCCGACATTAACATTAGAAGATGTTAAGAAACAATTAATCGATAAAGGTAAAAAGGAAGGTCACCTTAGTCATGAGGAAATAGCCGAAAAATTACAAAATTTCGATATGGATTCTGATCAAATGGATGATTTCTTTGACCAATTAAATGATAATGATATTAGTTTAGTAAATGAGAAAGATAGCTCAGATACTGATGAAAAATTAAACCCAAATGATTTAAGTGCCCCTCCAGGTGTTAAAATCAATGACCCTGTAAGAATGTACTTAAAAGAAATTGGTCGAGTTAATCTACTAAGTGCTCAAGAAGAAATTGAATTAGCTAAAAGAATTGAGCAAGGTGATGAGATTGCTAAGTCTAGATTAGCTGAAGCTAATTTACGACTAGTTGTAAGTATCGCAAAAAGATATGTTGGACGTGGCATGTTATTCCTTGATTTAATTCAAGAGGGCAACATGGGATTAATAAAAGCTGTTGAGAAATTTGATTTTAGTAAAGGATTCAAATTCTCCACTTATGCAACTTGGTGGATTCGACAAGCAATTACAAGAGCGATTGCCGACCAAGCACGTACAATTAGAATTCCAGTTCACATGGTTGAAACAATTAATAAGTTAATACGTGTTCAAAGACAATTATTACAGGATTTAGGTCGTGATCCTGCACCTGAAGAAATCGGGGAAGAGATGGATTTACCTCCAGAAAAAGTACGTGAAATTCTTAAAATTGCTCAAGAACCAGTATCATTAGAAACACCAATAGGTGAGGAAGATGATAGTCATTTAGGTGATTTCATTGAAGACCAAGAGGCTCAAAGTCCATCTGACCATGCAGCTTACGAACTTTTAAAAGAACAATTAGAAGATGTTTTAGATACACTTACTGACCGTGAAGAAAATGTTTTACGCTTAAGATTTGGTTTAGACGATGGTCGAACAAGAACACTTGAAGAAGTTGGTAAAGTCTTTGGTGTTACACGTGAAAGAATTCGTCAAATTGAAGCAAAAGCACTAAGAAAACTTAGACATCCAAGTCGAAGTAAGAGATTAAAAGACTTTATGGATTAATTTTAATAATTCGAGTTAAAACTTTATTTGTTTTCAATGCTCATAGAGTACTTATCGTTTAAAATTTTGAAATATTCATTTCAATTAATTTATTAGTTAGTTTGTAGCATTTACTAATTAATGATTCTATTATCTACCATGATAATTCAATTCCATTTTAAACGTTACTACATTGAGCTAAAGAGAATTTTAGGCTGAGACACTTAACTTTGTCCCAGTCTCTTTTTATAGTAAAGGAGATACCTATGATAACTTTAAATCAAAGATTAACTTCTGTTTGCAATTACCTTGTTCCTGGAAAATTGGCTGACATTGGTTCTGACCATGCATATCTTCCAATTTATGCGATTCAAAATAATTTAATCTCTAGTGCTATTGCTGGGGAAGTTATTAAAGGTCCATATGAAGCAGCAAGAAAAAATGTATTAGTAAATCAACTTAATGATGTAATTGATGTTCGATTAGGGGATGGATTGAGTGTTTTAAGCAAAAACGAATCAATACAGAATATAACTATTTGTGGTATGGGCGGTCCACTAATTGCTAAAATATTGAAAGAAGGAAAAGAGCATCTAGTTCAAGGTCCTAGACTAGTTCTGCAAAGTAACATTCAGACTGAAGCGTTAAGATATACTTTAATGTCTATCAACTATCACATTGTTGATGAGATTATTATGGAAGAAAAAGGACATATTTACGAAATAGTTGTAGCTGAATACAATACGACTAGTGATAATTTGAATAATAAAGAATTAAAATTTGGACCTAAGCTATTACAAAAGAAAAATGAAATTTTTTATAAGAAATGGAATCATGAATTAGAAGCACTTAAACATATTCGCAATCAATTGAATTCAGAATCACATCATGAGAGACTTAAAGAAATAGATAATGATATATCATTAATTACTGAGGTGTTAAATAATGAAGATTAAAGAGTTAATGTCTATTATTGATAATCACGTTCCTCTCAAAACAGCAGAAAGTTGGGACAACGTTGGATTACTTATAGGTAGTAATGAATCTGAAATCAATGGTATCTTAACTACACTGGATTGTACCGACGCAATTGTTAACCAAGCAATAGATAATGATTACAACACGATTATCGCTCATCATCCACTCATTTTTAAGGGTGTAAAATCAATTATTGATGATGGTTATGGGCAATTAATTCAAAAAATTATTCGTCATGATATTAACCTCATTGCTTTACACACGAACCTTGATAACCACGTTAATGGTGTAAACCAAATGCTAGCTAATAAATTAAAGTTGAACAATATACAATTTTTAACACAAGAAAATGAAACCTATTTTAAAGTTCAGACTTATATACCTAAGGAAGATATAGAAAACTTTAAAAATAGTCTTGATCTAGTAGGACTTGCAAAAGAAGGTAATTATGAATATTGTTTTTATGAATCTGAGGGCCGCGGTCAGTTCAAACCTGTAGGTGAAGCTAAACCATATTTAGGTCAAATAAACAATATTGAATACGTGAACGAAGTTAAAATTGAATTTATGATTAAAGATAGTCAATATGAATTAGCTGAAAAAGCAATAATTAGCAACCATCCTTATGAAACGCCAGTTTATGATTTTATTAAAATGACTAAAACTGCTAATTATGGACTTGGTAAAATCGGTAATATGGAAGAAGCAATGCCATTAGCTGAATTTGTGAAATTTGTGAAAAAGCAGCTTGATATACCTAGTGTTAGATATACTGGTGATTCTGATAAACTCATTCGAAATGTAGCAATCATTGGTGGCTCTGGAATTGGATTTGAATCGCTTGCATTCAATAAGGGTGCTGATATCTTTATAACAGGGGATGTTAAACACCATGATGCACTAGATGCACAGACTAACGGCATAACCATTTTAGATATTAATCATTATAGTGAATATGTAATGAGAGAGGGACTGAAAGATTTATTGAAGCATTGGTTAAATACTGAAAATGTAAACTTCCCAATTGAAGCTTCTAATATTAATACAGACCCATTCAATTATAGCTAAATAAAATTTAATCAACATCAATTGAATATTTTAAGGAGGCCTAATCGATGGCAACTCATCCATTTGAGTTATTTAATTTAGACTCAAAACTTATAGAAGCAATTAAAGATTTAAAATTTGAAAAACCAACTGAAATTCAGAATAGAATAATTCCTAGAATTAAAAAAGGAGTTAATTTAATAGGTCAATCTCAAACAGGTACAGGGAAATCTCATGCATTTTTATTACCGTTAATGGATAAAATAGACGTTGAAAACAAAGAACCTCAATCTATCGTGGTGGCTCCTACAAGAGAATTAGCACAACAGTTATATCAGGCAGCAAACCATCTAGCTACTTTTAAACAGGGCGTTAAAGTTAGTTTGTTTATTGGTGGTACAGATATAGAGAAAGATAGACAGCGTACAAGTAATCAACCGCAATTAGTAATAGGAACACCAACTAGAATTAATGATTTAGCTCAAAGTGGTCATTTACATGCGCACTTAGCATCTTATCTTATTGTGGATGAAGCTGATTTAATGATTGATTTAGGATTAATTGAAGATGTAGATTTAATTGCATCTCGCCTAGATGAAAATGCACATATAGCTGTCTTCAGTGCTACTATACCTAAATCCTTACAACCATTTTTAAATAAATATCTTAGTAATCCTGAGTATGTAGAAGTTGATTCTAAATCTCAAAATAAAAAAAATATCGAATTCTATCTAATTCCAACTAAAGGTATTGAAAAAGTAGATAAAACACTTCAATTAATTGATATTTTAAATCCGTACTTATGTATTGTATTTTGTAATAGTAGAGATAATGCGGATGAATTAGCTAATTCATTAAATGCAGCCGGTATTAAAGTTGGCATGATACACGGAGGTTTAACACCTAGAGAACGCAAGCAACAAATGAAACGTATACGTAATTTAGAATTTCAATTTGTTATCGCAAGTGATTTAGCTTCTCGAGGTATAGACATTGAAGGCGTTAGTCATGTTATTAATTTTGACGTACCTAAAGATATTGACTTCTTCACACACCGTGTGGGTAGAACAGGTAGAGGTAATTATAAAGGTGTGGCAATAACTCTTTATAGTCCGGATGAAGAACATTTAATCACACTAATTGAGGATAAAGGCTACCATTTTGAAAATGTTGATGTGAAAAATAATGAATTAACACCAATTAAAGCACATAATACTCGACGTAAGCGTGTAAGAAAAGACGATCACTTAACGAACGAAGTGAAACATAAAGTGCGAAGTAAGACTAAAAATAAAGTCAAACCAGGTTATAAAAAGAAATTCAAACAAGAAGTCGAAAGAATGAAGAGACAAGAAAGAAAACAATTTAGTAAAAGACAAAATAGACAACAACGAAAAAATAATAAAAAGGGTTAGGTGAAAGCAATGTTACTTGGGTCACATGTTTCTATGAGTGGTAAAAAGATGTTAGAAGGTTCTGCAGAAGAAGCACACAAATTTGGTGAGTCTACATTTATGATTTATACTGGTGCACCTCAAAATACAAGAAGAAAGAGCATAGAGGATTTAAATATCGATAAAGGACATGAAGCCATGGATAAATATGGTTTATCTAATTTAGTCGTCCATGCTCCATATATTATAAACATCGCTAACACTACAAAACCGGAAGTCTTTCAATTAGGGGTAGATTTCCTTCAAAATGAAATTGAACGAACACAAGCTTTAGGTGCTAAAGATATTGTTCTACATCCTGGTTCACATGTTGGCGCTGGTGCTGATAAAGGTATTCAACAGATTATTAAAGGTTTGAATGAAGTTTTAACTCATGATAATGATGTGCGTATCGCTCTAGAAACTATGGCTGGAAAAGGATCTGAAGTTGGACGAAGTTTTGAGGAAATCGCACAAATTATTGACGGGGTTACTCATAATGATCGATTATCAATCTGTTTCGATACATGTCACACTCATGATGCTGGATATAATATTAAAGAGGATTTCGATGGTGTATTAAATGAATTTGATAAAATTATTGGCTTAGATCGAATAAAAGTGGTTCATGTTAATGATAGTAAAAATGAGCAAGGTGCTCATAAAGATAGACACGAAAATATTGGATTCGGTCACATTGGATTTGACGCATTAAATTATGTAGTACACCATGATGTTTTCAAAGATATTTCTAAAATTTTAGAAACACCTTATGTTGGTGAAGATAAAAAAAATAAGAAACCCCCTTATAAATTTGAAATAGAGATGTTAAAAGCACAACAATTTGATTCAGAATTAAAAGATAAAATTCTTCAACAATAATTACTATTAATTGGAAGCTGAATCAAATATTAATATTTAAGGCTATGATGTAATAAAACAATAGCTATATAACCTTAAAATCGTTAAACCTTAACTCTTCACAGACTTAATAATTTTCTCAGGAGTGATACAATGAATTTTACAATAATTCTGTATCGCTCCATTTTATTATCTATTAAATCAAGTCGTAAACATTACTATTTACAACTTCTAAACTTAATTGTATAGTATTAAACGAGGTGAAATAATGAATCAACCTGTTTTTGAATTAAAAAATATCGATTATCAATTTGATAATAAGCAAGTTTTAGAAAATATTAATATACACATAAATAAAGGAGAATTTTTAGCAATTGTAGGTCCCAATGGAGCAGGTAAGTCTACTTTACTAAAAATCATATTAGGGTTGCTTCCGTTGCAAAAGGGCGAAATATATATAGATGGAAAATCATATAAAAAGCAAAACCAATCTGCTTTAAAGATAAGTTACGTATCACAAAAAGCTACAGCTTTTAATGCTGGATTTCCAGCTAGTGTTAAAGAAGTGGTACTTAGTGGTCTTACTAAAACAAAGAAGTTATTTCAAAAGTTTAATAAAAAAGATGAAGCACTTGTCGATGACGTTTTAACTAGATTAAATATTAATCATCTTATCAACAAGAATATTGCAGAACTTTCCGGCGGACAACAACAGCGTGTACTAATTGCGAGAGCTTTAATCTCCAATCCTTCTGTCTTAGTTTTAGATGAACCTACAAATGGTATTGATGCAAAACATGTAAGCGAATTTTATGAAACGCTTGAAAGATTAAAAGATGAAGGTATAACGATTATATTAGTAACACATGACATTGGCGTTGTAGCTGATACAGCAACAAAAGTAGCATGCTTAAATAAACATTTACATTTCCATGGATCTACCGAGGACTTCAAAAAACTAGACGAAGTTGAAATTTCTAAAATTTATGGTCACCCCATTAAATTTGTAGATCATCAACATAATAGAGAATGTTGTGAAGTTTAAAATTTAATATATTAGGAGTAACAAAATGAATGTATTAATTAAACAAGTAAGTGGTGATATCCATGATTGAAGCGTTATTAAATTTCGACTTCATGAGATATTCATTACTTAGTGGTATTTTAATTGGATTTATTGCACCTTTAATTGGTGCTTTTATAGTTGTAAGAAGATTATCTTTGATTGCAGATGCGCTTAGCCATGTTACACTAGGCGGTATCTCATTTGGCATGTTTGTACTAACTTTGTCACCCGCACTAGCTATTATTAATCCGATGTGGTTTGGTATATTATTCGCTATTGTAGGTGCGCTTTTAATTGAAAAGTTAAGAACATCGTATTCTAACTATCAAGAGATTGCCATACCAATTATTATGAGCGCAGGGATTGCACTAAGTGCCATTTTTATTTCTCTTGCAGATGGATTTAACCAAGAAATAGTAGGTTTACTATTTGGTTCCATAAGTGCGGTCAGTCTTAGTGATTTATTAACGGTTGTAGTTATAGCAATTGTCGTTATTTTATTTATTACTTTATTTTATAAAGAATTATTTATACTTTCATTTGACGAAGAATATAGTAGAGTTATAAATATTCCTAAATGGATTCAATTTTTATTTATAGTTATCGTGGCTATGGTAATTTCTGCTTCAATGAGAGTGGTTGGCATACTTTTAGTCAGCGCATTAATAACATTACCCATTGCTATAGCAATGAGAATAACTAAAGGTTTCAAACAATTAATCATTTTAAGTGTCATAATTGGCGAATTTTCAGTTATAATGGGCCTTGTTTTAGCATTTTATATGAATATTTCACCAGGTGGTGTTATTGTAGTACTATTAGTTTTATTATTAGGACTTACAATGTTATTTCAAAAATCAATTGTAAGACTTAAAAAGGGGCAATAACTTATGAATACAAATGATGCAATTAAAATTTTAAAAGATAATGGTTTGAAATATACTAAGAAACGTGAAGATATGATTAATATTTTTGTTAAAGAAGATAAATACATTAATGCAAAACATATTCAACAACAATTAGACAAAGATTATCCAGGTATCTCTTTCGATACAATTTATCGTAATTTACATTTATTTAAAGACTTAAAAATTATTGAGAGTACTGAATTAGATGGTGAAATGAAATTTAGAATTGCTTGTATGAATCATCACCATCATCACTTTATTTGTGAAAATTGTGGTGATACTAAAGTCATTGATTTTTGCCCAATTGATCAAATAAAGGTGTATCTACCTAATGTAGATATTCACACCCATAAACTAGAAGTTTATGGCGTGTGTGAAGAATGTCAAAAACAAAACTCAAAATAAATTTTTTTAATTATAAATATCAATTGTTTTTGCTCATACACTTAAATAATTTAAAAATGAATTACTGTAAGACTAAAATGCAAATATATTAGCAATCTAAACTGAGAAAGTGTTAATTGTAGCTTTCTCAGTTTTTTTGAGTCAGTCGACTGAAAATCCCATTAAAGAATTAATAGATTTTCAGAATAGAAAATAAATCATATTTCAATTTAATTTAACAATCTTAAAATTAAATGTAATTAAAAAATTTTGATATACATAGGTCAAAAGTAGGAATTATTTAAAAATAACCAATTATAGTCTGTAATTATGTTTAAAAGTTATCATTTTGAGTTATATTATAAAAGTAAGTTGATAATAAGCGTATTAATATTAGTTGCAAGCAAATATTTTGTTGCTTAGTTAATAACTTGTTATTATAAATGTAACGAATTTTTAGGAGGATGATTAATTATGGCTTTTGAATTACCAAATTTACCATATGCAGCAGATGCATTAGAACCACACATTGACAAACAAACTATGGAAATCCATCATGACAAACATCACAACACTTATGTTACCAAATTAAATTCTGCAGTTGAGGGAACAGATCTTGAATCTAAATCAATTGAAGAAATTGTTGCTAACTTAGATAGTGTACCTGAAGATATTCAAACAGCTGTTCGTAATAATGGTGGCGGACACTTAAATCACTCATTATTCTGGGAATTATTAACTCCTAATTCTGTAGAAAAAGGTACTGTTGTTGATAAAATCAAAGAACAATGGGGCTCTTTAGATGAATTCAAAAAAGAATTCGCTGACAAAGCAGCAGCTCGTTTCGGTTCAGGTTGGGCATGGTTAGTTGTTAACAATGGTCAATTAGAAATTGTTACTACACCTAACCAAGATAACCCATTAACTGAAGGTAAAACACCTATCTTAGGTTTAGATGTTTGGGAACACGCTTATTACCTTAAATATCAAAACAAACGTCCAGATTATATTAGTGCTTTCTGGAATGTTGTTAACTGGGAAAAAGTTGACGAATTATACAATGCAACAAAATAATTCTATATTTCCTAATTAACATGTGGCCTCTATTAGAGGCCACTTTTTTTATTAAAATGATGGTAATATGTTTAATTTTCATATATCATTTATGAGTAAACATGTTTAATAATTGAGGTAGGTTATCTTGCTTAAAAGGTTAAAGGAAAAGTCTAATGATGAAAAAATAAAGCACACAATGAATAAACGAATAAGTTTTGTGTTTGGTGCTATTGTAGTTATATTTGGAATTATAGTTTTAAGGTTAGGATATTTACAAATTGCGCAAGGCTCCCATTATAGCCAACTAGTAAAAAACGATGAAAACATAACTGTAAATGAATCTGTTCCTAGGGGAAGAATTCTTGATAGGAATGGAAAAGTATTAGTAGACAATGCTTCTAAACTAACGATTACATACACAAGATCTAGGAAAACAAGTCAAAAAGATATGCTCGATACTGCAAAAAAATTGTCTTCTCTCATTACTGTGAAAACTGACAAAATTACTGAAAGAGATAAACAAGATTTTTGGATTCAGAAACATCAAGATGAAGTAGACAAATTAATGAAAAAAGAAACTTCAATGTTAAATGAAGGTAGTATTACCCAAGATCAATATGATAAACAATTATATAAAAAAGTTGGAGACAAACAAATTAATAGTTTATCAAAAAAAGACTTGCAAGTTTTAGCAATTTATCGTGAAATGTCTGCTGGTTCTACCATGAACCCGCAAACAATTAAGAATGAGGATGTAAGTGAAAAAGAATATGCTGCAGTGTCACAGCAACTTGATAGTCTTCCAGGTGTAAATACAACTATGGATTGGGACCGACGCTATCCTTATGGAGATACATTAAGAAGTATATTTGGTAGTGTATCTACATCAAGTGAAGGTATTCCTAAAGAATTGACCGAACAATATTTAGCTAAAGGTTATTCTCGAAATGATAGAGTTGGAAAATCTTATTTAGAATATCAATATGAAGATATTTTACGTGGTAAGAAAAAAGAAATGAAATATACTACTGATAAATCTGGAAAAGTCATAAACTCTGAAGTAATCAATCCTGGATCTAGAGGCGATGATTTACAGTTAACAATTGATATAGACTTACAGAAAAAAGTAGAATCTTTATTAGAAAATCAAATCAAGACGTTACGCAGTCAAGGTGCTAAAGATATGGATAACGCGCTTATTGTAGTGCAAAATCCTAAAAATGGCGATATTTTAGCTATGGCAGGAAAACAAATCGATAAAAATGGTAAGCTAACAGATTATGATTTAGGAAACTTTACTGGTCAATTTGCAGTTGGTTCTTCAGTAAAAGGTGGAACCCTATTAGCTGGATATCAAAATAATGCGATTAAAGTTGGCGAGGAAATGATAGATGAGCCACTTCATTTTAAAGGTGGATTAACAAAACGCTCATACTTTAATAAAAATGATAAAGTCAGAATTAATGATAAAGAAGCATTAATGCACTCTTCAAACGTATATATGTTTAAAACTGCTCTTAAATTAGCCGGAGATCCTTACTATAGTGGAATGGGCTTACCTACAGATATAAGTGAAGCTGGCCAGAAATTAAGAAAAGGGCTAAATCAAGTCGGATTGGGAGTTAAAACAGGTATTGACTTACCAAATGAAACAATAGGTCAAATTGAACCATTAACAAACAATTCAGGCAATTATCTTGATTTATCAATTGGTCAATATGACACATATAGTCCAATTCAATTGTCACAGTACGTTTCTACAATAGCTAATGATGGTTATAGAATCCAACCGCACATTGGATTAGCAATTCATGATGCTACAAATAGTGATGACATAGGACCTGTTAAACAAAAAATCAAAGGTAATGTATTAAACAAAGTAAACAATTCTGAAGATGAAATTAATGAAGTTCAAAAAGGGTTTGAGATGGCATTCAATAAGCAAGATGGAACAGGTTATTCAAGTTTCCACAAAACTAAAGTACCATCTGCAGGAAAAACAGGTACTGCTGAAGTATTCCAGGACGGTGAATCTAGAGTTAATTCAACATATATAGGTTATGCACCTATCAAAGATCCTAAATTATCATTCTCAATTGTATATACAAATCAACCTGTCCCACCACCATGGTTAAATGGCGGAGACCTAGGAAGAGATGTAATTAATTATTACTTTGACGATAAAAAATAACTATTTTATTTTTAATGAATTGAAATTTTTTAGAGCATCAAAAATAATACTTTTCAATTTTTAAACTAAGTGGTATGATTATAAAGTCGTATTTAGAAAAGGTAAGGAGGATTTAACATGCGCGTAAATGTAACATTAGCTTGTACAGAATGTGGAGATAGAAACTACATTTCTACTAAAAACAAAAGAACTAATCCTGAACGTGTTGAAATGAAAAAATATTGTTCACGTGATAATAAACACACTTTACACCGTGAAACTAAATAATAACTCATCTAAAGAGTTTGTTTCAAAAATAATATTATAAGACTACATTGCTAATTTGCAGTAGCCGACTTGATAGTTAAACGCTAAAGTTGCGTTTTTCGGCTCAAGTCATCCTTAAAGGGGCAAGACTATGAATCCATAATGGATTCTGTCTAGCTCCTTTTTTATTTCATCTAAATGACATCATCTTTTAATAACGTTATAATATATATAGTGTTTAGAGAGTGGGGATGTTATGACTAAAAAAGAGATTAGAAAAGAAATATTATCTCAAATTAAACAATTAGAAAAAGAACACAAACTTCGTGCAGACGCATGGTTGAAGAATCAATTAATCAATAATACTGAATATAAAAACGCGAAAAGAATAGGTATTGTTTTATCTATGCCTCATGAAGTAGATACTTATCCCATCATCGAAACGATGTTATCTGATGATAAGAAAGTCTTTGTTCCTAATACAAACTACAAATTAAAAGAAATGAATTTTAAACAGCTATTATCTTTAAACCGACTTGAAAAAGATGAAAAAGGCTTATTATATGTTAATGATGACACTGAAATTACTGATCAATTAGATTTAATTGTTGTTCCTGGAGTTGCTTTTAGAGATGATGGTTATCGAATAGGTTATGGTGGAGGATATTATGATCGCTTCTTAAGTGATTCAAATGCCAATACTATTAGTTTAATTTATGACCTACAATTAACACAGTTTGATATCGAATCCCATGATCAACCTGTTGAAAAATTAATAATTTTCAATACTTAAATTTTGGAGGAATTAATGGATACAGAAAAATACTTCTGGAAGTCTATCTATTATTTTATAAAATATTACAATTATCACATTGTAAATATTAATAAAAATGATAGTGAAATTTGGCTTATACATAAAAAGAAAAACAAGCTAGTGATATTTAGGAAAGATATCGCTTCTAACCAAGAAATTCAGTTTGATAAAGCTAAAATGTTGGATAATTATCAACAATATGAGGATGACCTCAATTTTAAATTAAAAAGCGTTAAATATTATTATTTCACAGATCAAATATTTGATAATATCAAATCCGCTGACTCTAGTCCCATTAAAATAGAAAGCATGAGTATTTCAAATAACAATGATTTAAATAAATTGATTCATAATAATATATTAACTAAATTAATGTTTAGACAAGATAACAAACTATCAAATTACTATAAGCGACGTGTATTGTCACAGAACCCAATTGATAAACATATGTTGCGTTTTACACCTATGACATATGGGTTAATCATAATCAACGTTTTGATATGGCTAATAATGATTCTTTATCTAAATCATTTTTCCGATGTTAAATTACTAGATTTAGGTGGATTAGTACACTTTAACGTCGTTCATGGCGAATGGTATCGACTTATAACATCCATGTTTCTACACTTTAATTTTGAGCACATTTTAATGAATATGCTGTCATTATTTATTTTCGGTAAGATAGTCGAATCTATAGTCGGCCCGTTAAGAATGTTAGGGATTTATGTAATTTCTGGTTTACTCGGAAATTTTATTTCACTATCATTTAATCTTCATACTGTATCTGTAGGTGCTAGCGGAGCTATTTTCGGGCTAATTGGCTCAATTTTTGCAATGATGTTTGTAAGTAAGACCTATACTAAAAAAACAATTGGTCAAATGTTAATCGCATTATTAGTGCTAATTGTTTTATCATTATTTATGTCTAATATTAATATTATGGCTCATCTAGGAGGATTTATTGGTGGTGTTTTAATCACTTTAATTGGTTATTATTTCACACACAATCGTAATTTATTTTGGATTCTCTTAATTATATTGCTTGTTTTGTTTGTTGCATTACAGGTAAGAATTTTTACTATTAAAGAGGAAAATATTTATGATAAATTAATTGAGGATGCTATATTAGACTATAATTATAAAGAGGCAAGTTCAATTGTAAACCATACAATTGACAAAGGTTATGATGACGATCGAACGTATTATTTAAAGGGGCTTATAACAGCAGCTACAAGTTCTAGAGCAGAGGGCATGGCGGATTGGGAACGCGGTTTAAAAAACCATCCGAATTCTGGTCTTTTAAACTATGAACTTGCAATTGCCAATAGAGCACTTGATGATAATGAAAAAGCACTCAAATATGTAAAAAAAGCTTTAACTATTAATTCTGACGATAATGATTATAAAAATTTAAAAAAAGAGTTGGATCAATCAAATGAATCGAGAAATTAAAAATTTCTATGATGTATTACAGCTTTTAAAGCGTTATGGATTTATTATCTATTTTAAAAATCCAAACGATATGTATGAAATGATGCTACAAGAAATAAAATCATTATATCATTACGAACTATTATCTAAAGATGAATACCTTAAATGTATTTTACTAATTAACCAAAGAAGGAATGAGCATAAATGAAAGATATTATTTTAGCAGCAGATATTGGTGGGACAACTTGTAAACTTGGAATATTCAATGGCGAACTCGAACAACTACACAAATGGTCTATAAAAACAGATACGTCTGACCACACGGGGAAAACATTATTAAAGAATATCTATCATTCATTTAACGAAACACTTTCAACTCACCAATTAGAAATTGATGATGTCATTGGTGTTGGAATTGGTGTACCAGGGCCTGTTGATTTTGAAACTGGCATTGTTAATGGGGCAGTTAATTTGCATTGGCCAGGTAGTGTAAATGTTCGACAAATATTTAGTGAATTTATTAACTGTCCTGTGTATGTTGATAATGATGCTAATGTAGCAGCATTAGGAGAAAAACATAAAGGTGCAGGTCAAGGTGCTGACGATGTAGTTGCTATAACATTAGGTACCGGTTTAGGTGGAGGTATTATCTCTAATGGTGAACTTGTCCATGGTCATAATGGATCAGGTGCAGAAATAGGTCACATCAGAACTGATTTTGATCAACGCTTTAATTGTAATTGTGGTAAATCAGGTTGTATAGAAACTGTTGCTTCTGCTACTGGTGTCGTTAATTTGGTTAATTTTTATTATCCAAAATTAACGTTCAAATCATCAATATTACCGTTAATAAAAGACAATAAAGTTACAGCTAAAGCCGTATTTGATGCCGCTAAAGCAGGTGATCAATTCTGTATCTTTATTACTGAAAAAGTGGCAAACCACATCGCTTATTTATGTAGTATTATTAGCGCAACAAGCAATCCCAAATACATCGTTTTAGGTGGAGGTATGTCAACAGCTGGTTTGATTTTAATCGAAAATATTAAAACTGAGTACCACAACTTAACATTCACTCCCGCTCAAAAAGATACTGAAATTGTTCAAGCTCAACTAGGTAATGATGCAGGAATAACTGGTGCAGCAGGGCTAATTAAAACATATATATTAGAAAAGGGTGGTGTTAAATAATGGCTATTGTTGATGTAGTTATTATTCCAGTTGGAACTGAAGGACCAAGTGTTAGTAAATATATTGCAGAGATACAAATGAAATTAGAAAGTTTTAAACAAGAAGGAAAAATTGATTATCAATTAACTCCAATGAATACTCTAATCGAAGGGGATTTAAAAGACTTATTTGAAGTAGTACAGGCAATCCATGAATTGCCGTTTAATAAAGGTATTGATAGAGTTTGCACAAACCTACGTATAGATGATAGACGCGATAAATCACGTAAAATGAACGATAAACTAAAATCAGTTCAAAAACATATCGATAATCAAGGAGAATAATATGAAAATCTCAAGCTTAACTTTAGGATTGGTAGATACTAATGCATATTTTATTGAAAATGAAGAAAGCGTTATATTAATCGATCCTGCTGGTGAACCAGATAAGATTTTTAAAAAATTAAATCAAATTAACAAACCATTAAAAGCAATTTTATTAACACATGCGCACTTTGATCATATTGGTGCATTAGACGATGTCGTTAATAAATATGAAGTACCTTTATACATGAATAAAGAAGAGTTTAGTTTTCTAAAGGATCCTGATAAAAATGGTTCTGCTAAGTTTAAGCAATATGGTATGCCTTTAATTACTAGTGACGTCACACCAAACCAATTAGATGAAGGTGAGTACAATATAGAAGGATTTAAATTCAATATACTGCATACTCCTGGTCATTCTCCTGGAAGTTTGACGTATGTATTTGAGGATTTTGCTGTAGTCGGTGACACGTTATTTAACAATGGTATAGGTCGTACTGACTTATATCGCGGTGATTATGAAACACTGGTTGATTCTATCAAAGATAAATTATTTGAATTAGAAGGCGATTTACCATTATTCCCTGGCCATGGTCAATATACAACAGTCGATGACGAGCAATTAAATCCATTTTTAGATGGCCAATAAAATAAAGTAATTTCTTCACCTCCTACGTTTATATATGTAGGAGGTGTTTTTTTTGAAACTATTATTCAGAGAGATAGTTAATAAAGCTATTTCAAAAAATGCGAGCGACATACATTTTATCCCTTCAGTTGATGAAGTTCATATTAAATTTAGAATTAATGATTACCTTGAACTTTATGAAATATTCAACTTAGATGTATATCAAAAATTATTAGTATTTATGAAGTTCAAATCAGGCTTGGACGTTTCATCTCAACAATCCGCTCAAAGTGGTCGTTATACTTATCAATCTAAATCTACTTTTTATTTACGGATTTCAACATTACCTTTATCTTTAGGTATAGAAAGTTGTGTAATTAGGATAATTCCTCAATATTTTCAAGCAAAAAAAGAATATAAAGAATTTAATGATTTTAAACACTTAGTAAATAAAAAGCAGGGATTAATTCTATTAACTGGACCCACAGGATCCGGCAAAAGTACTCTAATGTATCAAATGGTTCTACACGCATATAAAGAATTAAATCTTAATGTTATCACTATCGAAAACCCAGTTGAGCAATTACTAAAAGGCATTACCCAAATATCAATAAATAAAAAGGCAGGTATAGACTACATAAGTTCATTTAAAGCTATATTAAGATGTGATCCTGATATTATTTTAATAGGTGAAATAAGAGACGCAGAAGTTGCTAAATGTGTTATTCAAGCTAGTTTGAGTGGACATCTTGTATTATCAACCATGCATTCTACTAATTGTAGAGGTGCATTACTTCGGTTACTTGAGATGGGAATTTCAATTCAAGAATTAACACAATCTATCAATATCATTTCTAATCAAAGATTAATAACGACTACTCAGAATGAGCGTCGCTTAATTTGTGAAACAATAGATAAAATGCAGATACAATATTTCTTCGAGCATGAACAAACAATGCCACATAATTTTAATAATTTAGAACAGCAATTAAATTTATTATCTAAAGAAGGAACAATTTGTGAAGATACTGCAAGTAAATATTTTTAAATTGTCATCTAAGAATTTAACGAGTGCACAAATGATTCACTTACTTGAAACACTGTCAAACTTATTAAAAAGTGGCTTCACACTTTTAGAGAGTTTTGAGTTCATCAACCTATATTTCAAATATAGAGATAAAGAATTAAAAAATAAAATCATAGCATCTATTAAGTCAGGTGAAACATGTTATGAAGTATTAAATTTGATAGGTTATCCAAATTCAATTACAACTCAAATCTATTTTTCACAAAAATATGGTAATTTAGAAGACGCTTTAGAGGAGTCCATTAAATATTTAAAAACAAATTTATCTGCAAAACAGCAAGTAATTAAAGCTGTTCAATATCCACTCTTATTAAGCTGTATTTTTATGTGTATGATAGTAGTTTTAAACTATACTGTCATTCCACAATTTGAACAACTCTACATTTCTATGGATGTAAATTTATCATTTTACCAGAAATTCTTAACCTCAATGATTACTTCTTTTCCCGCTTTTATAATCTTTTTCATTACTATTTTAATTTTAATCTTTGTAATTTTAACCATAGTGTTATTCCGAATAGAAACTTCTAAAAAAATAATTATTTTATCATCAATACCTTTGTTTAATAGCTATTATAAAATTTTTAAAACTTATCAAATATCTAATGATTTAAGTCTATTTTATAAAAATGGCGTAAGTTTACAGGACATTGTTACAACATATATTAAACAAAATGATAATGAATATTTAAGGTTCCTAGGGGAATTTTTAATGGATAAAACTAATAGAGGTGAAACTTTAGCAAATAGTTTAGCTATGATGCCGTGTTTTCAAAAAGACTTAATTAAATTTATAAAGCAGGGAGAAAAAAGTGCCAAATTAGATATAGAACTTAAAATTTACTCAAGTATTTTAATTAATAGATTTAAAGAAAAATCACTTCTTCATACAAAAATCATTCAACCAATTATTTTTCTGTTTCTAGGCTTGTTCATTGTTAGTTTGTATTTAGTAATTATGTTACCAATGTTTCAGTTAATGCAAAATATTAAATGATAAGGAGTTTAATATGAAGAATCACTTTGAAAATTTTAAAAAGTTAAAAGCTTTTACTTTAATAGAAATGTTATTAGTATTACTAATTATCAGCGTATTACTAATATTAATTATTCCAAACATTGCAAAACAAACAGCTCATATCCAGTCCACAGGTTGTGAAGCCCAAGTCAAAATGATAAATAGTCAAATAGAAGCATATACATTAAAACATAATCGAACACCTTCTAATATAAATGATCTTATCAATGATGGCCTTATAAAAGAAGGACAAAAACAATGCAGATCGGGAGAAACAATTACAATATCTAATGGTGAGGCTATTGCGAACTAGTAAAATTAATGCGTTTACTCTTCTTGAAACATTGCTTACCTTATTAATTTTAATAATTATTATTATGATTTCCCCAAGCATTTATACAAAAACTAAATTAGATTTAATCGAAAGTGAATTAAAAGTAAAAAATATTATCACCCAATTAGAGTATATAAAATCAATAGCAATTGCTGAGAACCAATCAATTACAATTGTATTTAGCAAACAAGCCACAGAAATGAATATTATTGAACAAAATGGAAATAAATACAAATTAGGATTATTTGGCACTAAAATTATTTCAGTTGCAAAAGTACACACCATAACATTCAATAATGAAGGTAAAATCAATCGTTTTGGATCAATCATTTTGAAAGCTAAAGAGAATATTTACAGAGTAATTTTTAACATTGATAAAGGAAGGATAAGATTTGTTAAATTATCAAATTAGGGGAAGTTTATTAATTGATAGTTTATTAGGCTTTTTGATTCTAACTTTTATTACTTTAATATTCTTACCTCTATTACAACAATTAAATTTCAATTTACGTAATCAATACGAAATTTTAGATATGAAAAGTGCTATTATCACAAGCCAAAAACATTATAGTATTAAAGAATTAAAGAAGGGGATAACTATAGGAAAATATGAAATTAAAATTTATAAAAATACGATATGCAATAATAATAGTTTATCTAAGAATAAGGTCTGTGTTCAGCTCAGTAACTAAAGGATTTACATTTATAGAAATGCTAATATCCTTATTAATTACTATAATCATTTTAACTATAATACCCCATCTATTTCGTTTGACTGATACATACTTAAGTGCGGCCTATGAATTTGACCAATTAGAATATTCATTTTTTCAATTGGACCTTAATAAAATGACCAATTCTAAAGCAATTTCTTTAAAATTAATTGATGAACATTCAATTTTACTCAAACAACAAAATCAAAATAGTTTCATTAAATATCAAAATCACAAAATTATTTTTGTAAGTAACAATAGAGGGAATATTACACTACTAAATAATGTTTTAAATGCGAAGTTCATTTCTAATCATAAAGGAATTATAGAAGTGTCTCTAAGGATTGGAAGTAGGGAGAATTTCTATGACAAAAACTTTACTTATAACTATAAAGGTTTTATAAGCATATATACTATGCTCATATTTATCATATATTTATCAATCATCTCTTTTTATACAACTCAATATAGTATAAAATTGAAGACAATTCATAACATTAATAGTTATTATGATTTGAAGATATATCAACTATTTGAAAAAGGGTGATGCTATTGAACCAAAAAAATTCACCAATAATTCTTATCGGCTTTATGGGCACAGGTAAAAGTACTATTGGAGAATACTTATCACTAGAAAATCAATTAAGTTTCATAGATTTAGATGTATACATAGAAATAAAGGAAAATAAAACAATTCCGGAAATCTTTGAAGAAGTTGGAGAAATCGGTTTTAGGAAGATAGAATATAACTATTTAACTGAATGCACAAAAAAATACGATGTTATTGCAACTGGTGGTGGTGTTATCGAATATAGTGAATCACTAAATTATTTGAAACAGTATAAATACATTTTTTGGCTAGATTGTGACATTGATGTTATCTTCAAGAGAGTATTAAACGACAATCATAGACCAAATGCAATTGATAAATCCAAAAAACAGTTAAATAACTTGTATTTATCAAGGATTTCAAGATATAATGAAATCGCATTCATGAAAGTGAATAGTGATAAAACAATCAGAGAAATTTATAATGAGATTATAAATTATCTTACTTGCGGTTGATCAGTATTAGAGAGAATAAAAATATATTACTTAAATTTAAGTACAATAATTTTTATCGCCGAAGGTGCAAGTTAACTACTAAACTCTCAGGCAAAAGGATAATACTGCTACGCATTCCTGGATTAAGTGTATAAACAGGGTAGCTATTTGCTACTCTGTTTTTTATAAAAATTATAGGGGGTTTTCTAATGACAAGCGAATTAAAAAAAACACCATTGTATCAAAATTATGTTGACAGTGGTGCAAAAATAGTAGAATTCGGTGGATGGGCAATGCCTGTTCAATTTACAAGTATCAAAGAAGAACATAATGCAGTTAGATATGAAGTAGGTATGTTCGATGTAAGCCATATGGGAGAAATCTCTATAAAAGGCAATGATGCAAGTAAATTTGTCCAATACTTACTTTCAAACGATACTAACAACCTTACTGATACTAAAGCTCAATATACTGCTTTATGTAACGAAGAAGGCGGTATTATTGATGACTTAGTAACATACAAAATTGGCGACAATGATTATCTATTAATTGTTAACGCTGCAAATACAGATAAAGATTTTGCTTGGGTACAAAAACATGCACCTAAATTTGATGTTGAAGTATCAAATGTATCTGATCAATTTGGTCAGTTAGCTGTTCAAGGTCCTAAAGCAAGAGATTTGGTAAGCGGGTTAGTTGATATAGATGTAAGTGAAATGAAACCATTTGATTTCCAACAAAACGTTACTCTATTTGGAAAAAATGTTATCTTATCTCAATCTGGTTATACAGGTGAAGACGGATTTGAAATCTATTGTGAAGCAAAAGACACAGTAGACATTTGGAACGGCTTCATTGAACATAATGTAGTTCCATGCGGTCTCGGTGCACGTGATACATTAAGATTAGAAGCTGGCCTTCCATTACATGGTCAAGATTTAACAGAATCTATCACACCTTATGAAGGCGGAATTGCTTTTGCTGCTAAACCACTGATTGAAGAAGACTTCATCGGTAAATCAGTGTTAAAAGACCAAAAAGAAAATGGTTCAGAACGCAGAACTGTTGGCTTAGAGTTACTAGATAAAGGAATTGCAAGAACTGGTTATCCTGTTTTAGACCTTGATGGTAACGAAATTGGGGAAGTTACTTCAGGAACACAAGCACCATCTTCAGGTAAATCAATCGCTATGGCAATTATTAAGCGAGATGAATTTGAAATGGGCCGTGAATTATTAGTTCAAGTACGTAAAAGACAACTTAAAGCTAAAATTGTTAAGAAAAACCAAATTGAAAAATAATTAAGGGGTGTGTATTGTGAGTCATCGTTATATACCATTAACTGAAAAAGATAAAAAAGAAATGCTAGATAAAATTGGCGCAAGTTCAATTAATGAATTGTTCGGAGATGTGCCAAAAGATATTTTACTAAATAGAGATTTAAATATTGCTAGTGGTGAAGCTGAAACTTCTTTATTAAGAAGACTTAATACAGTTGCAAATAAAAACGTAACTAAAGAAACTCATGCATCTTTCCTAGGTGCTGGCGTTTATGACCATTATGCTCCAGCTGTTGTAGATGCAATGATTTCACGTTCTGAATTCTATACAGCATATACACCATATCAACCAGAAATTTCACAAGGTGAATTACAAGCAATTTTTGAATTCCAAACATTAATTTGTGAATTAACAGATATGGATGTAGCTAACTCATCAATGTATGATGGTATTACTAGTTTTGCTGAAGCTTGTATCTTAGCATTTAATCATACTAAGAAAAATAAAATTGTAGTATCTAAAGGTCTTCATTATCAAGCACTTCAAGTGTTAAAAACTTACGTTAAAGTTAGAGAAGAATTTGAAATTGTTGAAGTTGATTTAGATGGAACAATTACAGACTTAGAAAAATTAGAACAGGCTTTAGACGATGAAACTGCTGCTGTAGCAGTTCAATATCCAAACTTCTATGGTTCAGTGGAAGACTTAGAAAAAATACAATCATTTATTGAAGGCAAAAAAGCATTATTTATCGTTTATGCTAATCCATTAGCATTAGGCCTATTGACACCTCCAGGTTCATTTGGCGCTGATATTGTAGTAGGCGACACGCAACCATTTGGTATACCAACACAATTTGGTGGACCACACTGTGGTTATTTCGCAACTACAAAAAAATTAATGCGTAAAGTGCCTGGTAGATTAGTAGGACAAACACAAGATGATGAAGGTAACCGTGGATTCGTTTTAACTTTACAAGCCCGTGAACAACATATTCGTCGTGATAAAGCCACTTCTAATATCTGTTCAAACCAAGCATTAAACGCACTTGCATCATCAATTGCTATGTCAGCTCTTGGTAAACAAGGTATTTACGACATTGCAGTTCAAAACTTAGAACACGCAAATTATGCTAAAAATCAATTTAAAGACAATGGTTTTGAAGTGCTTGATGGTACTTCATTCAATGAATTTGTTGTCAAATTCGATCAACCAATCAAAAATATAAATAAAAAATTAGCAGAACATGGTTTCATTGGAGGCTTTGATTTAGGTGAAGCCTCAGCAGATTTCGAAAATCATATGTTAATTGCTGTTACTGAATTAAGAACCAAAGATGAAATTGATACATTTGTTAAGAAAGCTGGTGAGCTAAATGGTAGTAAGTAAATCAAGTCCATTAATTTTTGAAAGATCTAGAGAAGGTAGATATGCATACTCATTACCTCAAAGCGATATAAAAACAGATTCAGTTGAAAGTATTCTTGATGATAAATTTATCCGTAAAAATAAAGCAGAGTTTCCTGAAGTTGCAGAATTAGATTTAGTTCGTCATTATACTGAATTATCAAATAAAAACTTTGGTGTAGATTCAGGTTTTTATCCACTTGGATCATGTACTATGAAATATAATCCTAAAATCAATGAAAAAGTTGCTCGCATACCTGGATTTGCAGAGTCACATCCTTTACAAGAAGAAGAGCAAGTTCAAGGTTCTTTAGAAATTGTGTATAGTTTACAAGAAGAACTTAAAGAAATTACTGGTATGGATGAAGTTACATTACAACCAGCTGCAGGTGCTCATGGTGAGTGGACTGCTTTAATGATTTTCAAAGCGTATCATTTAGATAATGGTGAAGGTCATCGTGACGAAGTTATTGTTCCTGACTCAGCTCATGGTACAAACCCTGCATCTGCCTCATTTGCTGGTTTTAAAGCTGTTACAGTTAAATCAAATGAACGTGGTGAAGTTGATATCGAAGACTTAAAACGCGTTGTTAATGAAAATACTGCTGCAATTATGTTAACTAATCCTAACACCTTAGGTATTTTCGAGAAAAACATCATGGAAATCCGTGAAATTGTACATGAAGCAGGCGGATTATTATACTATGACGGTGCAAACTTAAATGCCATTATGGATAAAGTACGACCTGGAGATATGGGATTTGATGCGGTACATTTAAACTTACACAAAACTTTCACTGGTCCTCACGGTGGCGGTGGTCCAGGTTCAGGTCCAGTTGGTGTAAAAAAAGAATTAGCTAGTTATTTACCAAAACCAATGGTAATCAAAGATGGAGATACTTTTAAATACGATAATGATATTAAAAACTCAATTGGACGTGTAAAACCATTCTACGGTAACTTTGGTATTTACTTAAGAGCATACACATATATCAGAACTATGGGTGCTGAAGGTTTAAGAGAGGTTTCTGAAGCAGCAGTTCTTAATGCTAACTATATTAAAGCTAGCTTAAAAGACCACTATGAATTTCCATATGAACAATATTGTAAACATGAATTCGTATTAAGTGGTTCTAAACAAAAAGAACATGGTGTCCGTACATTAGACATGGCAAAACGTTTATTAGACTTTGGTGTTCATCCACCAACAATCTACTTCCCACTTAATGTTGAGGAAGGTATGATGATTGAACCAACTGAAACAGAATCTAAAGAAACGTTAGATTACTTTATCGATGCTATGATTCAAATTGCTGAAGAAGCTAAAAATGATCCAGATAAAGTATTAGAAGCACCACATAGTACAATAATTGATAGATTAGACGAAACTACAGCTGCACGTAAGCCTGTTTTAAAATTTGATAATCTACATGAAGAAAAAGAATAATATTTAAAACTTTGACCCTGTAACCAATTTAATTGATTACAGGGTCTTCCTTATTTTAAATTTACGTGAAATATTTTATGTTTATTCTATATTTAGAAAACGTTTCTAAATGATTGTCACATAAATATTAAAAAAACTCTTAAAGAACATCTTTAAGAGTTAGTAAGCAGACAAGTGATTATTTTTTAGTTTTAATCTTACCTGTCCATTTTTTGTATCCACCTTTTAACATATAAATATCTTTATAGCCATTTTTTTTAAGGATACGTGCTGCACGATACCCTGCAACACCGTTTGCATCACAAAGATAAATAGGTTGATCTTTACGTAAACCTTGATATCTTTGACTAAACATTGATATTGGAATGTTACGAGCGCCGTTAATGTGTCCGTAATCATAGTCTACTTTCTCACGAACATCAATCACTTGAGCTTTTCTTAAACCTTTGTGAAATTCATTCTGCTCAAGTTCAGTGACTGCTCGTTTATTCATAAACCAATTTCCAAGCATATATAAAATTATTATGACTATAATAGCTAAAGCTATAATCAAAGATACATTCATATTGCATCCTCCCTAATTAAACGATATTATAATTATAAGGCTGTTAGCTAAATTTATCAAAATTTTTTATTGGCTATTTTTATCAAAGATTTATATGTAAAATTTAATATTTTTCTATAGATAATTATATGTTGTGATTGGAGATTATTTTATGACAGAGACATGGAATTTTATAAATACAGGAAGCCATGATCCATATTATAATATGGCAATGGATGAAGCACTCTTAAACTTCGTATCAAGAGGGGAAATTGACCCTGTTGTCAGATTTTACACTTGGAATCCTGCAACGTTATCTGTAGGTTATTTTCAAAGATTAAAGAAAGAAATTGACATTGATAAAGTTAATGAAAAAGGATTTGGATTAGTAAGAAGACAAACTGGTGGTAGAGGGGTTCTTCATGATAAAGAATTAACATATAGTGTTATTGTTTCGGAAGAACATCCTAATATGCCTTCTACCGTAACTGAAGCATATCGTGTCATTTCTGAAGGATTACTTGAAGGATTTAAATTATTAGGTTTTGAAGCATATTTTGCGATTCCACGTTCCAAAGAAGAACGAGAAAAATTAAAACAACCTCGAAGTGCTGTTTGTTTTGATGCACCTAGTTGGTATGAATTAGTTGTTGAAGGCAGAAAAATTGCAGGAAGCGCTCAAACTAGACAAAAAGGCGTTATTTTACAACATGGTTCTTTATTACAAGATGTTAACGTTGATGAGCTTTTCGATATGTTCATTTTTAAAAATGATCGTCTAAAAGATAAGATGAAAAATGCGTTTGTTGATAAAGCTGTAGCGATTAATGATATTGCTGATAGACATATATCAATTGAAGAGATGGAAAAAGCATTTGAAGAAGGATTTAAAAAGGGGTTAAACATAGAATTTAAACCACTTACTTTATCAGATGAACAAATAAAAGAAGTAAAAGAATTAGAAGAAAAATATCGTTCTGATGAATGGTTATATAAAAAATAAAAAATCATAGGATGGCTAATAATTGGTCATCCTATGATTATTTTTATTTTCTATTTCTCTTTTTATATTTTCTTGCTGCTCTTCTATATTTACGTTGATCTTCAGTTAAGAAAAAGAAATAGTATATTAAATAAATAATTACCGCAATGATTAAAAAGGTGAAAATCATTTTAGCAAAAGACATCATAAATACATTTAAATTCAAAATCAAGCCAATTGCAGCAATTAAAATTACTAAATAAAACAATATATTTTTCAAATCAAAAACTCCTATTATGAATTGTTAGACATGTTCACTTGAGATAGTTTAGTCTTGCCTTTATTCAACTTATTCGTATTATTATTTTCATATCCGCTCTTAATATCTTTAAATGCCGATTGTAACTCTTTGTTAATTTGTCTAATATTTTTATCTTCATTTTTATTTGCACTAGATAAATCTTTTTTAGTCACTGCACCCTTATATTTACCATAAGCATCATCAATACCATTAGCAATAGTATTTAATTTTTCAAGATTTTGCTTTTTGTCTTCTTTATTATTTTTAGACAAATCCAACTGATTATAATTACTAATAACTTTAGTAATATCTTGATAATATTTAGACGAAGCATCTAAAAATTTGGCTTCTTTATTATTATCAACTGTTTTGGAAACATTTTTTTTATCTTTATTAAGAGCCTCAACTTGTGCTTTTTGATTACTTATATCTTGATTTAGCTGTTGAATATCTAACTTCAAGTTATGGTTTTGATCTCTTAATTTGGTTGTCTTTTCTTCCAATGGTCCTAAATTTTGAGAGCCACAACCAACCAATAAACATGAAGCTCCAATTATAACGATTAATTTTTTCATTAAAATCTCCCTAAACCAAAATCTCTTTATTTCTAAAATAATTATGCTATTATTTTAATGTAAATAGAGCAAATGTACAAACGTTATACTAGGAGTGATTTGTATGAATAAATTAGCAAAAGTTAAAGACATACTAGATGTTCAACAATTAGATGCTTTAGTTATTTTATCAGATTATAATCGTAGATATTTATCAGATTTCACTGGTACAAGTGGTGCATTAATAATTTCAAAAAATAACTATCAATTAATTACTGATTTTCGATATATTGAACAAGCAACTAATCAAGCAACTGAATTTAATATCATCAAACGCAGTGGTGGTTTAATTGAAGCTATTGTAGAAATTATAAATAATGAACAATTCAATCATGTTGGTTTTGAGGGACACTTAGTAAGTTATGATACATACCAAACATTAGATCAATCGAAAGCTAAATTAATCTCTATTGGCAATGAGATTGAAAAAATCAGGGAAATTAAGACACCCGAAGAGATAGAAAAGATCAAATACGCTGCTAAAATAGTTGATGATACATATAACTATGTATTAGATATTGCAAAGGTTGGAATGACTGAAAGAGAATTAAAAAGTAAATTAGAAGCTAAAATGTTAGAATTAGGCGCAGATGGCCCTTCATTTGACACAATTGTAGCATCTGGCTATAGAGGTGCTTTACCTCATGGTGTAGCAAGCGATAAAGTCATAGAGCAAGGCGATATGATTACGCTTGATTTTGGGGCATATTACAGAGGATATTGCTCTGATATAACAAGAACATTTGCTATTGGAGAACCTGATCCTAAGATGAAAGATATTTATAACATTGTTCTCAATTCCCAAATTAAAGCAATAAATGAAATCAAAGCTGGAATGACTGTAGCTGAGGCTGACGCGTTATCAAGAGACTATATTGAATCTCACGGTTATGGAGAAGAATTTGGCCACTCTCTTGGACATGGTATTGGTTTAGACATACATGAGGGACCATTATTATCTAAAAATGCAAACGGTATAATAGAAGTAAATAATTGTGTTACTATTGAACCAGGTATTTATGTTGATGGTCTTGGTGGTGTACGCATAGAAGATGACATTTTAATAACTGAAAATGGTTGTGAAGTCTTTACTAAATGTACAAAAGACCTTATTATTTTATAGAAAGCGCATATTTGAGGAGGAAACTGAATGATTTCGGTTAATGATTTTAAAACAGGTTTAACAATTTCAGTAGATAATGGAATTTGGAAAATTATTGATTTCCAACATGTAAAACCAGGTAAAGGTTCTGCATTTGTACGTTCTAAATTACGTAATTTAAGAACAGGTGCAATTCAAGAAAAGACATTTAGAGCTGGGGAAAAAGTTGAACAAGCGATGATTGAAAATCGTCGTATGCAATATTTATATGCTGATGGAGATAATCATGTATTCATGGATAATGAGACGTTTGATCAAACTGAATTATCAGCTGATTATTTAAAAGATGAATTAAAATATTTAAAAGCTAACATGGAAGTTCAAATCCAATCATATGAAGGTGAAACAATCGGAGTTGAACTACCTAAAACTGTTGAATTAGAAGTTACTGAAACTGAGCCAGGTATCAAAGGTGATACTGCCACTGGAGCAACTAAATCAGCTACAGTTGAAACAGGTTATACTCTAAATGTACCTTTATTCGTTAATGAAGGTGATGTATTAGTTATTAACACTAGCGACGGAAGCTATATCTCAAGAGCTTAGTTGACAGTAGCTAAAGTCTTTCTAATTACTAATTGGAAAGACTTTTTTTAATATCTAAATCATTATTTTATATAAATTACAAAAGTCCATTTATCAATAATAGTAAGCATTAAATAGTAAGATGTAATTCCCTAAAATGACACATGCTTGAATTGGCAAGTTCAGTCAAGTAAAATAGATTGGTAGATGAAAACTAATTCGAGGAGTCAGTAACTTATGAATTTTAAAGAAATAAAAGAATTAATCGAAATTCTTGATCAATCAAGTTTAACTGAAATTAATATTGAAGATAACAAAGGTAGTGTAGTCAACCTAAAAAAACAGAAAGAGACAGAAATAATTACACCGCAATATACACAACAAGCACCATTAGCACCAGCAGCATCAACGATGGCAACACCAAATCAAAGTGCAACAGAATCACCTGTTCCACAAAATAATGATCAAATCGATACCGATGATTCATCATACCAAACAATCAATGCCCCTATGGTAGGTACATTTTATAAATCGCCATCTCCAGAAGAAGATGCATATGTTCAAGTCGGAGATAAAGTTACCAATGAATCTACAGTGTGCATCTTAGAAGCAATGAAATTATTTAACGAAATACAAGCTGAAGTTTCTGGAGAAATAGTTGAAATATTAGTAGAAGACGGACAAATGGTAGAGTATGGCCAACCGTTATTTAAGGTGAAATAATGAAAAAAATCTTAATCGCTAATCGTGGTGAAATTGCGGTTAGAATCATTAGAGCTTGTCATGATTTAGGCATACAAACTGTTGCCATTTATTCTGAGGGAGACAAAGACGCGTTACATACTCAAATTGCTGATGAAGCATATTGCGTTGGTCCAACTCAGTCTAAAGATTCTTATTTGAACATTCCAAATATATTATCAATTGCGACTTCAACCGGTTGTGATGGTATTCACCCAGGATATGGCTTTTTAGCTGAGAATGGTGACTTTGCAGAGTTGTGTGAAGCATGTCAATTGAAATTTATCGGTCCCAGCTATGAGTCTATCCAAAAAATGGGCATCAAAGACGTTGCAAAAGCAGAAATGATTGCAGCTAATGTCCCAGTTGTTCCAGGTAGTGATGGGCTAGTTACAACCATTTCGGATGCAAAACAAATTGCTAAAGAAATTGGATATCCAGTAATTATTAAAGCTACTGCAGGTGGTGGAGGAAAAGGTATACGAGTGGCTAGAACAGAGAAAGAGCTTGAGAATGGCTATCGTATGACTCAACAAGAAGCAGAAACTGCTTTTGGTAATGGCGGTCTTTACCTTGAAAAATTTATTGAGAACTTCCGTCACATTGAAATTCAAATTATTGGAGATCAACATGGAAATGTCATTCATCTCGGAGAGAGAGATTGTACGATTCAAAGACGCATGCAAAAGTTAGTCGAAGAATCTCCATCTCCTATTTTATCTGATGAACAACGTGAAGAGATGGGTAATGCAGCTATAAGAGCCGCAAAAGCAGTTAATTATGAAAATGCAGGTACTATTGAATTTATATATGATTTAAATGATAATCAATTTTATTTTATGGAAATGAATACACGTATTCAAGTTGAACATCCTGTCACTGAAATGGTTACTGGCATTGATTTAGTAAAATTACAACTAAAAGTTGCGATGGGTGAAGCACTGCCATACACTCAAGAAGATATTACTATCAATGGTCATGCAATAGAATATCGTATAAATGCTGAAAACCCATATAAGAATTTCATGCCATCTCCTGGTAAAATCACACAATACCTAGCTCCAGGCGGATATGGTGTGAGAATCGAATCAGCTTGTTATACAAATTATACAATTCCTCCATATTATGATTCTATGGTAGCTAAACTCATTGTTCATGAACCAACGCGTGATGAAGCAATTATGACTGGTATTAGAGCATTAAGTGAGTATTTAATTTTAGGAATCGATACAACAATTCCTTTCCATTTAAAACTTATGAATAATGATATATTTAGAAGTGGATCTTTTAATACTAACTTCTTAGAACAATATAATATTATGGACGACGAGGAGTAGGAGGTTAAACCAAATGGTTAAAGTAGCATATTATTCAAATTCAAACTTAGGTAAAATTGAAATTGCACCTGAAGTTATTTCTGTAGTTGCAAGTATAGCTGTATCAGAGGTAGAAGGGGTAACTGGACATTTTTCAGAATTGAAAAATAGTAACATTGAAAAAATAAGTCGTAAAAACCTCAATAGAAATTTAAAAATTGATGTTAAAGAAGATGGCATTCAAATTGATGTATATTGCTCTATAAAGCACGGTATAAATATTTCAAAATTTGCAAGTAAAACTCAAACATCTATTTTTAACTCAATTAAAACAATGACTGCTATCGAGCCAAAAGAAATTAACGTTCACATCATGCATATTACTGTCGAATAATATATAGATTACATTTAACAAGGAGTTATTTATGAGTCGTAAAGAATCAAGAATGCAAGCATTTCAAACTTTGTTTCAGTTAGAAATGAAAGACACAGAATTAACAATCAATGAAGCCATTAATTTCATAAAAGATGATGAGCCTGAATTAGACTTTGATTTTATACACTGGTTAGTAACAGGTGTTAAAGATCATGAGCCAGTTCTAGATGATACTATTAAGCCACATCTTAAAGATTGGTCACTTCAACGTTTATTAAAAACAGACCGAATAATATTACGAATGGCTACATTTGAATTATTGCATAGTGATACACCACCAAAAGTAATCATTAATGAAGCTGTAGAATTAGCAAAGCAATTTAGCGACGATGAGCATTATAAATTTATAAATGGTGTGTTGAGTAACATAAAATAATTAATTTGAGTGATGACAATGTCTGAATACTTAAGCGTTACAACTTTAACGAAATATATTAAATATAAATTTGATCAAGACCCACATTTGCAATCTATCTTACTAAAGGGTGAGCTATCTAACTTTAAAAAACATCCAAGTGGACATCTTTATTTCAATGTTAAAGATAAAGATAGTGTGATAAGTGCAATGATGTTTAAAGGTAATGCGAATCAGCTTACTTTTGAGCCAAAAGAAGGTGATGAAGTCCTTTTAGAAGCACGTGTTTCAGTATATGAACGACGTGGAAATTATCAAATTTATGTGAATAAAATGGAATTAGATGGTATAGGGAACTTGTATCAAAAGTTAGAACAATTAAAGCAAAAATTAAAAAAAGAAGGCTTTTTTAATAATGAACATAAAAAGCCTATTCCTCGATTCCCTAAAAAAATCGCAATCTTAACTGCTAGTACTGGTGCCGCAATTAGAGATATTCAATCTACAATAAATAGTAGATATCCTTTGGCCGAAAAAATCCAAATAAGTACTTTAGTACAAGGTACACAAGCCAAAGAGGATATTATAAAAAATATTAAATATGCTGATTCACTTGGCGTTGATACTATTATTGTAGGCCGTGGTGGTGGATCTATAGAAGATTTATGGAACTTTAATGAAGAAGATGTTGTTAAAGCGATTTTTGAGTGTCAAACACCCATTATTTCAGCTGTTGGACATGAAACCGATTTTACTCTCAGTGATTTCGTAGCAGATGTCAGAGCAGCAACACCAACACAAGCTGCAGTTATGGCGACTCCAGATCAGTACGAATTGATGCAACAAATTAAGCAATACCAATTTTCATTATCAAGGTATATTAAACAGTATCTTGAAAAACAACATAAACAACTAGATCATTTAGCATCTTATTATAAGTTTAAACAACCCTCATTATTATACGATCAACAGATACAACGCAAAGATGATTTAGAAAGACAACTAACTCAATTATTATTATCCAAAATTGAGAATAAAAAATATCAATTAAAAGTTCTTCATCAGAATTTTAATGTAAAAACATTAAATCAAACTATATTACAAAATAATAAGCAACTAATGAATGTAAAAAATCGTTTATCAAATCTAACAATGAAAAACATTCATAATAATAAATTAGAGCTCAAAAATAAAGTTGAACTATTAAATAATTTAAGTCCTACTAATACTATGTTGAGAGGCTATTCTATAATTAATAAAGATGATAAAGTCATTACTAGTACACAGGATTTAAGTAAAGATGATGAAATTACATTAGCAATGAAAGATGGTAGCGTAGATGCCATTGTTAAAAAGGTTAGGTGTGAACATGAGTAAAGATCAACAAAGTTTTGAAGAAATGATGCAAGAATTAGAAAATATCGTTCAAAAATTAGATAACGAGACTGTATCATTAGAAGAATCATTAGAGTTATATCAACGTGGTATGAAACTTTCAGCAACATGTGATGCAACACTTAAAGATGCTGAAAAGAGAGTAAATCAACTTATTAAAGATGAAGCAGAGGATGAAGAAAATGGCAAAGAAGTCAATGAATGAATTAATTGATCAAATTAATAGCGCTCTTGACGGTGTAATCGAAACTTCACCACTAAATACAAATCTAGAAGAAAGTATGCAATATTCTCTCAATGCGGGTGGTAAAAGAATAAGACCACTTCTTGTATTTTTAACATTAGATGTATTAAATCAAGATTATAAAAAAGGTAAAAAAACTGCATTGGCATTGGAAATGATTCATACGTATTCTTTAATTCATGATGATCTTCCTGCGATGGATAATGATGATTACCGTCGTGGTAAACTTACCAATCACAAAGTCTATGGTGAATGGAAAGCTATTTTAGCTGGTGATGCACTACTAACTAAGGCATTTGAAATCATTGCTGATGATGAATTATTAGAATCTGATGTTAAAGTTAAAATACTTTCTAGATTAGCGCATAACAGTGGCCACTTAGGCATGGTCGGAGGACAAACATTAGACATGCAAAGTGAAGATAAACCTGTTGATTTGGATACGCTTGAACAGATACATAAAGCTAAAACAGGAGCATTACTTCAATTCGCAGTATTAAGTGCAGCTGATATTGCTAAAGTAGATAAGTCTACATCACAAGCTCTTGAAGATTTTAGTAATCATATGGGTTTGATGTTCCAAATTAAAGATGATTTGCTCGACGTATATGGTGATGAATCTAAATTAGGAAAAAAAGTTGGTAGTGACATCGAAAATCACAAAAGTACGTATGTTTCTTTATTAGGTAAAGATGGTGCTGAAAATAAATTAAATTTCCATAGAGATGCTGCCATAGAATCGATAGAACAACTTTCTTCACACTATGATATTAAACCACTATTAGATATCGTTGAGCTTTTCTACACACGTGATCATTAATTATCATTAATATTAACCCTTCAAAGCTACTGTTTAAAAATTGGCGTTGAAGGGTGTTTTAGTACACTATTTTAAATTGTGGCATTACATTTATATCCTAATTTTAGTTTACATATTTATTTATTTGTTTATGCATTTTTTCTATACAAATTAACTAATTGTACATATTAGTATTTAAATAAAACAATTTACGATTATTGAGTTATCAGTTACGTATGCATAATAACAATAGTAGTAGTAAAAAAAATGATGTGTTAAAATCATTGTATAATTATTCGAAACTAGGAGTGTTCATAATGGCAAAAAAATCTGTGAGACACATAAAGATTAGAGAAATTATCTCAAGCGAACAAATAGAAACTCAAGACGAACTAGTAAAACGTCTTAATGAATACGACCTTAATGTTACGCAAGCTACCGTATCACGTGATATTAAAGAATTACAATTAATCAAAGTTCCTGCACCCTCAGGTCAGTATGTATATAGCTTGCCTAATGATCGAAAATACCATCCATTAGAAAAATTGGGTCGTTATCTCATGGACTCATTTGTAAATATAGAAGGAACAGGTAATCTACTCGTCTTAAAAACCTTACCTGGTAACGCTCAATCTATTGGCGCTATACTAGACCAAATAGATTGGGATGAAGTTCTCGGTACTATATGTGGTGATGATACTTGCCTTTTAATTTGTAAAGATGAAGATGCAAGTAATACAATTAAAACAAGAATTTTCAATTTATTATAAGGATGCGATGAATTCATGTTACAAACCTTATCAATAAAACAATTTGCAATTATTGATGAATTAGAAATTCATTTTTCAGATGGATTAACAGTTCTAAGTGGTGAAACGGGTTCAGGTAAATCAATCATCATAGATGCGATTGGCCAGTTAATTGGAATGCGTGCATCATCAGATTATGTTCGACATGGTGAAAAGAAAGCGATTATTGAAGGCATATTTGATATAGATGAAAGTAAAGATGTTATTCATATACTTCATAATCTTGATATAGAAATCGACGAGGACTTCTTATTAGTAAAAAGAGAAATATTTAGCACTGGTAAAAGTATTTGTAGATTGAATAATCAAATTGTTACGCTTCAAGATTTGCGAAAAGTGATGCAAGAACTATTAGATATTCATGGTCAACATGAAACACAGACACTTCTTAAACAGAAGTATCATTTAAAATTATTAGATGATTATGCAGAAGACAAGTATTTATCAACTAAAGAAAAATATCAAAATGTGTTTAATCAATATAAAAGTAAAACAAAGGAATTAGAAGAATTAGAGTCTGCCGACCAAGCGTTACTTCAACGTTTGGATTTAATGAAATTTCAATATGAAGAATTAGAAGAAGCTTCTTTAAAAGAGGGCGAAATTGAGCAATTAGAAGTCGATATACGTAGAATTCAAAATTCCGAAAAACTAAGCATGGCGCTTAATAATGCACATGTCACTTTGACTGATGAGCATGCAATTACAGATAGACTATATGAATTAAGTAATCATCTACAATCTATAGATGATATTTTGCCTGATAAATTTAGTAAATTAAAAGAGGATATTGATCAATTTTATTACACGCTTGAAGATGCTAAGCACGAGTTATATGATGAAATGTCAAACACTGAATTTGATGAGCAAATGCTTAACGAGCTTGAATCACGAATGAATTTATTAAACAATCTAAAAAGAAAATATGGCAAAGACATTAATGAATTAATTACATACAAAGATAAGCTTCAAAATGAAATAGCCAAAATCGAAAATTATGAAGAAAGTACATCACAATTACGTGAGGAAATTAGTCAATTATATGATGAAGTGATGTCAAAAGGCAAAGTGTTATCTAGAGAGCGTCGCACAGTAGCTCGAACATTAAGAGATCATATCGTTTCTGAAATACAAAATTTACAAATGAAAGATGCTAATTTAGAACTCTCATTCCAATTACTAGATAAACCAACAATTGATGGTATAGAATTTGTAGAGTTTTTAATCAGTCCTAATAAAGGGGAACCACTCAAAAGTTTAAATAAAATTGCATCTGGCGGTGAGTTGTCTCGTATTATGCTAGCCCTAAAAAGTATTTTTGTACAATCAAGAGGACAAACTGCAATTTTATTTGATGAGGTAGATTCAGGAGTGTCAGGACAAGCTGCTCAAAAAATGGCTGAAAAAATGAGAGATATAGCTGAATATATTCAAGTAATATGTATTTCGCACTTACCACAAGTTGCATCTATGAGTGATCACCATTTATTAATTAGTAAAGCATCCAATGATGATCGTACAACAACTCAAGTTAAAGAGTTAGAAAATGATGATAAAATTGATGAAATCGCACGAATGATTTCTGGTGCTAGTGTTACTGAATTAACTAGAGAAAATGCAAAAGAAATGATTAGCCAAAATCAAAGAAAAAGTAGTAAGTAATTCATTGAATTTATTAATATTTATTTTTGCTGTAAAATAAATATTAACATTATAAAATGAATATTTTAATTTTATATGAAACCTACTAATTGAGTTACTAAATTCATTTAAAATTTAAAGTCACTTACACATTAACGTTATTAAATCCAATCGCAAAGCAAGTTAGGAGTAAAATTATGAGTGAAAAGCAATATGACCTAGTCATCTTAGGTGGAGGAACCGCTGGTTATGTAGCGGCAATTCGAGCATCACAATTGGGTAAAAAAGTAGCTATAGTAGAGAAATCTTTGTTGGGTGGCACTTGTCTTCACAAAGGTTGTATTCCTACAAAAGCTTTATTAAAATCTGCTGAAATTTTAAGAACAGTTAAAGATTCAGTTCATTTCGGTGTGAATGTTGGTCAATATTCATTTGACTTAAAATCTATGATGAAACGTAAAGACAAAATTGTTAAGCAAATGCATCAAGGTATTGAGGGTTTAATGCAGAAAAATCACATAGATATATTTAATGGCACAGGTAGAATTATGGGGACATCTATTTTCTCACCTCAAAGTGGTACCATTTCAGTTGAATATGATAATGGAGAATCTGAATTATTACCTAATCAGAATGTATTGATAGCTACAGGTTCACTACCAACTCAATTACCATTCTTGCCTTTCAATCACAATACAGTTCTATCTAGTAATGACATATTGCAACTCACTGATTTACCTGCAAGCATAGCAATCATTGGCGGTGGAGTGATAGGTCTTGAATTTGCTTCTTTATTAATTGACTTAGGTGTAAATGTTAGTGTGATAGAAGCAGGTGAACGAATCTTGCCTAATGAGAGTGCTCAAATTGCACATTTTCTAAAAACATCACTTATAGCAAGAGGAGTAACGTTCTATGAAAATTGCGCTTTAAATGAATCTGCAGTTACAGTCAACTCTAATTCTGTATCTATACAAGTAAATAAAGATAAAACTATAGAAGTAGAAAAAGTTTTAGTATCAATTGGTCGCAAGCCTAATACTGATGATATAGGATTAAATAATACTAAAATTAAAACTGATGATAACGGTAATATACTTGTTAATGACTTTTTACAAACCGAAGATAAGCACATTTATGCTGCAGGTGATTGCATAGGTAAGCTTCAATTAGCACATGTATCTTCTAAAGAGGCAATACTTGCTGTTGAAAACATGTTTAATGGCAATGGCCTACCTCTAAATTATGACAAGATGCCGAAATGCATATATACACACCCAGAAGTTGCTTCAATTGGTTACAATAAAGAATCAGCCGAAGCCAAAAACATTAAAACTAAATCATTTAAAGTAAGCTTTAATGCAATTGGTAAAGCAGTAATAGAGGAAACTACTAATGACAGAGGATTTTGTGAAATGATAATTAATGATGAAACTAATGAAATTATCGGTATTAATATGATAGGTCCTCAGGTTACTGAATTAATCAACGAAGCCTCTTTATTGCAATTTATGAATGGTTCAGCAATTGAGTTAGGTCTGACAACACATGCACATCCTTCTATATCAGAAGTACTTATGGAATTGGGATTGAAAGTAGAAAATAGAGCAATACACGTTTAACAGGAGGAACAATAAAGATGATTGATTATAAATCTGTCGGACTTTCAGAAGAAGACCTTAAAGAAATCTATAAATGGATGGATTTAGGTAGAAAAGTAGATGAACGATTATGGTTATTAAACCGCGCAGGTAAAATTCCATTTGTTGTTAGTGGACAAGGACAAGAGGCTACACAAATAGGAATGGCATACGCTATGAAAGAAGGAGATATTTCATCTCCATATTATAGAGATTTAGCATTTGTTACTTTTATGGGGATTTCTCCATATGATACAATGCTAGCTTCATTTGGAAAAAAAGATGATATTAATTCTGGAGGAAAACAAATGCCCTCTCACTATAGTCATCGTGAAAAGGGCATATTATCACAAAGTTCTCCAGTTGCTACACAAATACCACATTCAGTTGGAGCTGCATTAGCTTTAAAAATGGATAAAAAACCAAATATTGCTACGGCAACTGTCGGTGAGGGAAGTTCAAATCAAGGAGATTTTCATGAGGGTTTAAACTTTGCAGGCGTTCATAAATTACCATTTGTTTGTGTCATCATCAATAATAAATATGCGATATCTGTGCCTAATACATTACAATACGCTGCAGAAAAACTCTCTGATAGAGCCTTAGGATATGGCATATATGGTGAGACAGTAGATGGGGATGATCCGATAGCAATGTATAAAGCTATGAAAGATGCTAGAGAACGTGCACTAAATGGTGAGGGTGCCACTCTAATTGAAGCTATAACACATCGTATGACGCCACATTCTTCAGATGATGATGATACATATCGTACGAAAGAAGAAAGAGAAGCATTAAAAACTTATGATTGTAACCTTAAATTTAAAGATTATTTATTAGAAAAAGAGATTATTAATCAAGAATGGTTAGACAATATAGAGCAAGAGCATAAAGAAATTATTAATAAAGCCACTAAAGATGCAGAAAAAGCGCCATATCCATCTGTAGAAGAAACATATCAATTTGTTTATGACCCAGAAGGAGGTATGGGCAATGAGTAAAATGAATTATATTGAAGCAATACAACAAGCGCAAGACCTAGCCATGGAACATGATAATAACGTATTTATATTAGGTGAAGATGTAGGACGTAAAGGTGGCGTTTTTGGTGCAACTAGAGGTCTTCAAGATAAATATGGTGTTGAAAGAGTAATAGATACACCTTTGGCTGAATCAAATATTGTAGGGACTGCTATTGGAGCAGCAATGATTGGTAAACGACCAATTGCAGAAATTCAATTCGCAGATTTTATACTTCCTGCAGTTAATCAGATTATTAGTGAAGCAGCTAAAATGCGCTATCGTTCAAATAATGACTGGCAATGTCCTATCACAATCAGAGCACCCTTTGGTGGTGGGGTACATGGTGGTTTATATCATTCTCAAAGTATCGAGAGCATCTTTGCGTCTACACCTGGGCTAACTATTGTCATACCTTCATCTCCTTATGATGCTAAAGGATTATTATTATCCTCTATTGAGTCAAACGATCCAGTATTGTTCTTTGAACATAAAAAAGCATATCGCTTCTTGAAAGAAGAAGTGCCAGATGGTTATTATACAGTTCCTCTTGGAAAAGCTGATGTAAAACGTGAAGGGAATGACATAACTGTATTTACATATGGTTTGTGTGTAAATTATTGTATGCAAGCTGCTGATATTTTATCAGCAGATGGTATTAGTGTTGAAATAGTTGATTTGAGAACTGTTTATCCTCTAGATAAAGAAACAATTATTGAACGTGCTAAAATGAATGGCAAGATTTTATTAGTAACAGAAGATAATCTAGAGGGCAGTGTCATGTCAGAAGTCTCTGCAATCATAGCTGAAAACTGTTTATTTGAACTTGATGCACCTATTATGAGATTAGCTGGACCGGATGTTCCTTCAATGCCATTTTCTCCTAATCTTGAAAATGAAGTTATGATGAATCCTGATAAAATCTTAGAAAAAATGCGAGAACTTGCACAATTTTAAGGAGGAAAAGTTATGGATATAAAAATGCCAAAACTAGGCGAAAGTGTTCATGAAGGTACTATTGAGCAATGGCTTATTTCAGTGGGTGACTATGTTGATGAATATGAACCCTTATGTGAGGTAATTACTGATAAAGTAACTGCTGAAGTACCTTCAACTGTATCTGGTACTATCACTGAAATTTTAGTTTCAGAAGGTGAAACAGTTCAAATAGATCATGTTATTTGTAAAATTGAAACTTCTGAAACAGATAATTCTACCAACACTAAAAATACCGATATTGAAACCGTTAAGGATTCGACAAATTTAAATATAAATGGTAATGATACTTTAACAGTCGAAACGTCAGCATCGGCTTCAAAAAATATTTCTGATAAAGAAGTAAATCATTCTGTTAAAACAAATGCACATACACAAGCATCATTACTTAATAACGGTCGATATTCACCAGTAGTTTTTAAAATTGCATCTGAAAATGATATTGATTTATCATTAGTTCCTGGCACAGGTTTTGAAGGACGTGTGACTAAAAAAGATATTGAAAATTATATTAATTCAAGTCATCAGGAACCGAAAATAAATAACAATTCACTATCTAGTTTCGAACATACGAAATCCAACGTGGATTCTGCTCAGAGTCAATTTGGTCAATCTATACCAGTCAAAGGTGTTCGTAAAGCAATAGCTCAAAACATGGTGACAAGTGTAACTGAAATCCCTCATGGTTGGATGATGCTTGAAGTTGATGCAACAAACTTAGTTAAAACTAGAAATCATCATAAGAATTCGTTCAAAGAGAACGAAGGTTATAATTTAACTTTCTTTGCATTCTTTGTAAAAGCTGTTGCAGAAGCATTAAAATCAAACCCATTATTAAATAGTAGCTGGGATGGAGAAGAAATTATTCTTCATAAAGATATTAATATTTCAATTGCTGTAGCAGATGAAGATAAACTATATGTTCCTGTTATTAAACACGCTGATGAAAAATCAATCAAAGGTATTGCTAGAGAGATAAATGAACTAGCACTTAAAGCAAGAAATAAACAGCTATCACAAGAAGATATGTCTGGTGGAACATTTACAGTTAATAATACTGGTACATTTGGATCCGTTTCATCAATGGGAATTATAAATCATCCACAAGCAGCGATTTTACAAGTAGAATCTATTGTAAAAAAACCAGTCGTTATTGATGATATGATTGCAATTAGAAGCATGGTTAATTTGTGTATTTCAATTGATCATAGAATACTTGATGGTGTTCAAACAGGGCGCTTCATGTCTCAAGTTAAAGAACGTATTGAACAATTCACAATAGAAAATACAAGTATCTACTAGTTTAAAATGATATATCATATTCCCTGGACAAGCTATTTGAACTCTAACACTTATATTTAGTAGAATAGCATTGAATAAATAAAAGATTGAAAGGTGATTAAAATGGATTTAAATTTTGATTTATATATGAACGGCGTGGTTGAACAAGCTCGTAATGAAATTGAAAATGCGGGATATGAACAATTAACAACTGCAGATGAAGTTGATAAAGTATTACAACAAAATGGTACTTCATTAGTAATGGTTAATTCAGTTTGTGGATGTGCGGGAGGAATTGCACGTCCAGCAGCATCACATGCATTACACTATGATAAACTACCTGATAGACTTGTTACAGTATTTGCTGGACAAGATAAAGAGGCTACGCAACAGGCTAGAGACTATTTTGAGGGTTATGCACCTTCAAGTCCATCATTTGCATTAATTAAAGATGGTAAAATCACAGAAATGATTGAACGTCATCAAATTGAAGGCCGTGATGTAATGGATGTTATTAATCAGTTACAAGGCCTATTTGATAAATATTGCGACGAAAGATAAGAGGATTTACTAATGTTAAAGTTAAATCCTTATAAGATTGGATTTAGAACGCTTAAAACAGCAGTAGGTATCACATTAGGTGTTATTTTAGCTAAATGGATGGGGCTTGATAATTACGCATCAAGTGCTATCCTCATTGTATTATGTATTAAACATACTAAAGTTCACTCAGTACAAGCTATCGTATCAAGATTTGTATCTTGTATACTAATTCTAATGTTTGGTTCATTGGTTTTTAGCTTATTAGGTCAGAATGCGCTTGTTTTGGGATTAATTGTATTATTATTTATTCCGATAACTGTTATGTTGAAAGTTCAAGAGGGTGTTGTAACTAGTTGTGTTATATTATTACATGTTTTCAATGCAACTACGATTAATTTACATTTAATCATAAATGAATTACTCTTATTAACTATTGGACTAGGAATCGCATTCATCATGAATTTAATTATGCCAAGTTTAGACAAAACATTAGTTTCTTTTAAGAAAGATATAGAAAAAGGCTTCAAAGAAATCTTTATGACATATAGCGAAGCTTGCTCAAATTATAATAATGATCTTACTTTATCTTTCGAAAAACTCCAATTAGACATTCGAAAAGCCAAATCAATCGCATTTAGAGATGTTAAAAATCATTTTATTAGAAATGAAAATTCATATTATCACTATTTTGATATGAGACAAGAACAACTTGAATTATTGCGCAGAATTAAACCGTTATTAAATCAAGTTACTGTCGATGACCCATTACTGACTGATGTATCTCATTTAATGTCAGAAATTGGTAATAACGTAAATAGTAATGATTATACTGCTTTACGATTACATTCACTGTATGAAATCCGTTTATCACTAGACGAATTACCACTTCCTAAATCTCATCAATCTTTAAAATCACGTTCAAGTATGATGCAAATATTAAATGAACTAGAAGAGTATTTAAACATTAAATCTCAATTTGGATCACTACGGTTACACAATGAAATATAATTAGTGATTAAATAAAAAAAGCTGGTACATAATTCCTAGCAAAATAGCCAGTAAATGAGTTTTTATTAATTCATTTACTGGCTTCTTTATTTACAATACTTCGTATTCGTGGCTCGCTTGCCCAACGTGCTTTGTTTGTAGAAACTAATTAACTCAGTTTCTCTGTGTTGGGGCCCTTCTTAGGGGACAGCTTCAGCCTGTAGTCTTCAACTTGTCCTGTTCCCTCAAGAGTCTCGCCAAAATACTTTGTATTTATATGTAATTTTCCATTCAATTACTTTAAAAAATAAGGCATTTTAGTATAATTCAATAAACTTCAGTTCTTATCCCAACAAATGGTATTTCAAGACTTGTAAATGATATTGTTGAAACAATCCCTAAGACCGAATTCGATGAATTCATTTGTCCGAACAATAAAAGAATAGGATTCAAAAGATATGCCTATCGCCATGATAAGAATGGTTTTAAACGAGACTTTAAATTATATGAATGTGATGATTATTCAGAATGTCCGCTGAAATAACAATGTATGAACTTCAATTCAAAAGAAAATAAAAAAATAATGAAGAATTATAATTGGGAATATTTTAAAGCCCAAATTAATAAAAAGCTTTCAGAACCAAAAACCAACTACAGTCAAAGAAAAAATGATGTGGTGCCTGTTTTTGGATTTATGTAAGCTATTTTGGGTTTCACTCGAATGTCCGTTCGAGGGATAAATAAAGCCAAAAGAGAACTAGGATTTGTGCTAATGGCACTTAATATAAGAAAAGTAAAAGCTCAACGAGCTGAAAATAATCAAAAACATTATCAAAAAGACAATTTCTATATTATTTCAATAGAAATTGTCTTTATTTACTTATCCTGGAACTTTATGTTCCGGACTCCTTTTTATTGCGAAGATTAATGCATTAGAGGCACTAAACTTGTTAGTAGTAATGCTGCGACAATTGCAATCAACATTACAATTATTATAATTCTTAACACTTTATTATTCACTATTTAACGCTCCTTATTTAAAAACACTTACATAATACACTTTACTTAATATATAAATTAACCATAAATGATTTTTATACAAATGGCAATCAATTTATTTTTGATATTGTAGAAAATTAGTTAAAATAGAAATCAAATGAGAAAGGGGTTTTGTCATAATGATAAACAGTCAACGATTACTTGAAACATTTTTAGAATTAGTCCAAATAAATTCTGAAACAGGACATGAGGAAGTCATTCAACCCATTTTAAAAAAGAAATTTGAAGAACTAGGTTTAAATGTAATTGAAGATCATGCATCAGAAAAGTCATGGTTAGGTGCTAACAATCTTATTTGTACTTTACCAGCCACTAGTGCGAAAGAAGATGTGTCTAAAATTTACTTCACTAGTCACATGGACACTGTTGTACCTGGAATAAATATTAAACCTCAAATTAAAGAGGATGGTTATATTTATTCTGATGGTAGTACCATTCTAGGTGCTGATGATAAGGCGGGATTAGCAGCAATACTTGAAACCATTCAATATCTAAATGAAAATGAAATTCCACATGGCCAAATCCAATTTATTATTACTGTTGGTGAAGAATCTGGTCTTAAAGGTGCTAAAGAACTAGATACATCATACATTGACGCTGAGTTTGGTTATGCAGTTGATGCTAGTCAACCCGTTGGCACAACAGTAGTAGGAGCACCAACTCAAATGGTAATAAACACAACTATTTTAGGAAAAACAGCTCATGCTAGTACACCTTCAGAAGGTATTAGTGCAATAAACATTGCTGCAAAAGCTATTAGTCGCATGAAGCTAGGACAAATTGATGACTATACTACTGCTAATATAGGTAAATTTCATGGTGGCTCTGCTACAAATATCGTTGCTGATGAAGTAGTTTTAGAAGCTGAGGCACGCTCTCATGATAATCAAAGTATTGAACAACAAGTTACTCACATGAAGGAAATATTCGAGACTACCGCACAAGAATTAGGTGGTGAAGCAAAAGTTATCATTGAGAAGAGCTACCCTGGTTTTAAAATAGAAAATGATGACAAAGTAACTCAATTTGCTATCAATAGTGCTAGAGAACTTGGATTAGCAGGGGATACTGTTATTGCTGGAGGCGGATCAGATGGCAGTATTATTAATACATTTGGAATTCCTACAGTCATTTTAGGTGTGGGCTACGAACATATTCACACGACATCTGAACGTATTTCAGTAAATTCACTTAATCAATTGGCAAAACAAATTGTCAAAATTATTGACTTAGTAGCTAAATCGTAATTTAGTTTAGTGAAGTACTTTCAAGTTTTATGATACAATACTATTGAAAAATTGAATGAGAGAGGTAAGTAATATGACTCAACAAATAGGTGTAGTAGGTTTAGCAGTAATGGGTAAAAACCTCGCTTGGAACATTGAATCACGTGGTTATAGTGTTTCTGTATATAACCGTTCAAGCGAAAAAACAGATGAAATGGTTAAAGAATCTAAAGGTAAACAAATCCACCCAACATATTCTTTAGAAGAATTTGTTAATTCATTAGAAAAACCACGTAAAATTTTATTAATGGTTAAAGCAGGTCCTGCAACAGATGCAACAATTGACAGTTTACTTCCATTATTAGATGATGATGACATTTTAATTGATGGTGGTAACACTAATTATCAAGATACTATCCGTCGTAATAAAGCCTTAGCTGAAAGTGGTATTAACTTTATTGGCATGGGTGTATCTGGTGGTGAAGTAGGTGCCCTTACTGGTCCTTCATTAATGCCAGGTGGTCAAGAAGCAGCTTATAATAAAGTGAGTGATATACTAGATGCAATTGCTGCAAAAGCAAAAGATGGTGCATCATGTGTAGAATATATTGGACCAAATGGTGCCGGTCACTATGTTAAGATGGTTCATAATGGTATTGAATATGCAGATATGCAACTTATAGCAGAGAGCTATGCGATGATGAAAGATTTATTAGGTATGTCACATGAAGACATCTCTAAGACATTTAAAGAATGGAATGCTGGTGAATTAGAAAGTTATTTAATTGAAATCACTGGTGATATCTTCACTAAATTAGATGATGGCAATGAGGCACTTGTCGAAAAGATCTTAGACACTGCGGGGCAAAAAGGTACAGGTAAATGGACTTCTATCAATGCCTTAGAATTAGGTATTCCTTTAACAATTATTACTGAATCAGTATTTGCTCGTTTCATTTCATCAATTAAACAAGAACGTGTGAATGCTTCTAAGGAATTAAACGGTCCTAAAGCAGAATTTACTGGTAATAAAGATGAATTCTTAGAAAAAATCCGTAAAGCATTATATATGAGTAAAATTTGTTCATACGCACAAGGATTTGCGCAAATGCGTAAAGCTAGTGAAGAAAATGAATGGAATTTAAAATTAGGCGATCTAGCAATGATATGGCGTGAAGGTTGTATTATTCGTGCTCAATTCTTACAAAAAATTAAAGACGCTTATGATAACAACTCAGAATTACAAAACCTTTTATTAGATCCTTATTTCAAAGGTATTGTCACAGAATATCAAGATGCATTGAGAGATGTAGTAGCAACAGGTGTACGTAACGGCGTACCAACACCTGGATTCTCTGCCAGCGTAAACTACTATGATAGTTATCGCTCTGAAAATTTACCAGCAAACTTAATTCAAGCACAACGTGACTATTTCGGTGCACATACGTATGAACGTAAAGATAAAGAAGGTATCTTCCATACTCAATGGGTTGAAGAGTAATCACATACTAGTTACAGAAGTAAACCAATTCAATGGTTTACTTCTTTTTTAAAAAATTATGCAAACGATTGCACTAAATGATTGACTTACTAATACGAATTCTATACCATGAAAATATAAGATGATTGAAAGCGTTTACTAAAGTTTAAAGATTGAGGTGATATACAACGGTTACAATTAAAGATGTTGCCAAAGAGGCTAATGTAGCTACATCTACAGTATCGAGGGTGATACGAAACAATGCGAAAATTAGTGAGTCAACTTCAAATAAAGTCAAAGCAGCTATGTCCAAATTAGGATACATACCCAATCAAGCAGCAAGAACATTAATAACAAATAAAACTATGACCATTGGATTAATACAGAAAAGTTCCACCCCTGAAATACGTCAAAATCCATTTAATAGTGACGTTCTTAATGGTATTAATCAGGCATGTAATGTAAAAGGCTATTCAACTAGAATGACTGTGTCGGAAAATAGCGGGGACTTATATCATGAAGTAAAAACAATGATTCAATCTAAAAGTGTGGATGGATTTATTCTTTTATATTCATTGAAAGATGATCCTATTGAGCACCTACTTTATGAGTTTAAAGTTCCTTATCTTGTAATTGGGAAATCTTTGAACTACGAAAATATAATACATATTGATAATGATAATATCGGTGCAGCTTATCAATTAACACAATATTTATATCATTTAGGACACCGACATATATTATTTTTACAAGAATCTGGACATTATGCAGTTACAGAAGATAGAACAGTAGGATTTAAACAATACTGCGACAACGTTAAACTTTCAAATGACTGTATCGTAATAGAGTCCATGAATGATTTACGTGATTGTATAAAGCAATATTGTATTGATGCTAATCATAAGCCTTCAGTGATTATAACGTCTGATGCTATGTTAAATATGCAATTATTAAATGTGCTTTATGAATATCAACTACGCATTCCAGAGGATATACAAACTGCCACGTTTAATACATCTTTTCTCACTGAAAATGCAACACCATCTCAAACAACCGTAAACATTAACCCAGATGTATTAGGCTTTACAGCAGGCAATACAATCATTGATGTATTAAGTAATGAAACTATTTCTTTTAGAGAAAAATTGATTTCAACTCAAATAGTTGAAAGGGTATCAACTACAAAAATATAAAGGAGCATAATTATGAATAAAAATTGGTGGAAAGAAGTAGTAGCGTATCAAGTTTATCCAAGAAGTTTTAATGATAGTAATAATGATGGTATTGGTGATTTACCAGGTGTAATCGAAAAATTAGACTATCTTAAAGACTTAGGTATTGATGTTATATGGCTAAGTCCAATGTATAAATCACCTAATGATGATAATGGATATGATATCAGTGATTATCAAGATATTATGGATGAATTTGGTACTATGGAAGATTTTGATCGTCTATTAAAAGGTGTACATGACCGTGGTATGAAACTAATATTAGATTTAGTCGTTAACCATACATCTGATGAGCATCCTTGGTTTATTGAATCAAAATCTAGTAAAGATAACCCAAAAAGAGACTGGTACATATGGGCAGACCCTAAAGATGATGGTTCTGAACCAAATAACTGGGAGAGCATTTTTAATGGTTCAACATGGCAATTTGATGAAACAACTAATCAATATTACTTCCATTTATTTAGTAAAAAACAACCAGATTTAAATTGGGATAATCCTGAAGTACGTGAATCAGTATTTAACATGATGAATTGGTGGTTTGAAAAGGGTATTGATGGATTCCGTGTCGATGCTATTACACATATTAAGAAAACATTTGAAGCTGGTGACTTACCTGTACCAGAAGGAAAAAAATATGCTCCAGCCTTTGATGTAGATATGAATCAACCTGGTATTCAGAATTGGCTACAAGAAATGAAAGATGAGTCACTAAGCCAATATGATATTATGACTGTTGGAGAAGCCAACGGTGTAAATCCAGATAATGCAGAAGAGTGGGTTGGAGAAGATAAAGGTAAATTCAATATGATCTTCCAATTTGAACATTTAGGTTTATGGAGTACTGGTGATTCTCAATTTGACGTTAAATCATATAAAGAAGTGTTAAATCGCTGGCAAAAGAGACTAGAAGGAATTGGTTGGAATGCACTTTTCATAGAAAACCATGATCAACCTCGTCGTGTATCAACTTGGGGTAACGATAAAGATTACTGGTTTGAATCTGCTACAAGCCACGCCGTTGTGTATTTCCTACAGCAAGGTACACCTTTTATCTATCAAGGACAAGAAATTGGTATGACCAATTATCCTTTTGAAAGTATTGAAACGTTTAATGATGTTGCGGTTAGAAATGAATATCAAATTGTAAAAGAACAAGGTGGAGACGTTGATCAATTATTAAATAAGTATAGAATGGAAAATCGTGATAATTCTCGTACACCTATGCAATGGAGCGATTCTACAAATGGTGGCTTCACAGAGGGAAAACCTTGGTTCCCAGTTAATCCAAATTATAAAGATATTAATGTAGCTCATCAATTAGAAGACGAGCATTCTGTACTTAATTTTTACAAAAAATTGATTCAATTAAAAAAATCGCATGAAATTTATACATATGGACAGTTTGATTTAATTGATGAAGAAAATGAAAACGTGTTTGCTTATACTAGACAATTAGAAGGCAAAACTGTAGTGGTTGCAGGTAATTTAACTGATAAACAAAGTTCATTAACATTACCATTTGATATCGATGAGGATGCAATCAAATTACATAACTACAATAGTCAATTAGATGCAACATCACTTAAGCCATTCGAAGCATTTGTAGCAGAAATTTAATTCATAAGCAAGGCTAGGACATACTTTTTGTCCTAGCATCTTTTTTATTGAAAAAATAAAAAATCATTTTACGGCCGTAAATAATACATGACTCATATATTAGGGATGATATAATAAATAAGTCGCCTATCTCTCAGGCGTTTATCTATACGCAGAGAGGGGGTGCTAAAATGGCAGATATTCTTGTGCACATCGTAGCCACAGTAACAAGTGGTTGTATTGTTGCGTTATTTTCGTATTGGCTTCGAAACCGTAACAATAAGTAAATAGGCGACAAGCCACACCAAAAAATCCCCTCACTACTGGCATAGTGAGGGGATTGGTGCATAAAATGCAGATATTCTTGTTACTTAGATTATAACACTTATCGTTATAGATTTGCAAAAAGATATGGTGCTTTGATTAAAAAATGTATTTCTTTGATATTTACAAATCATAATTTTCTTGTTCAATTGGCAACCATAATTGAATTTTAGTGAATGGGTCCTCAAATGAGATATCAAAGGGATATATTTCAACATATAAGCTATCTCTTTCATAAGGTAAAGTAAGTTGTAAACTTGATTCGATATAATACCAAGCTTCATTAACCGCATAGTCTATTTCACCTTGGAGATTAAATTTCGCATAATGTCTTCCAGGTAATATTCTACTTTCTAAATGAGATGGATATCTATCACTTGGAACACCAATAAATAATTCCAATCCATTATCTAATGGACAAGTGATTACAAATAACTCATATGGACTTATATTATTATACCTTTTTAAATCTTTTATTTTACCATCAAGAATTAAATCTTCTAAAAAATCAGGAACTTTATAAGGATTAGATAAATTATTTGCTTCAATATAACGTACATAACCTACTAATGCTATATCTTCCGTGGTATCTAGTCTATATGGATAAGGTGCTCGTTCAGTAGTTGTCAACTTTATATATAAACGTTCTTGTAATTTTAATTCATCTTTTTTTGTAGATGCTTGAATTGGTGAAATCCCATGAAAATCACTGAAATCATTCGCAAAATCATTTGAACTATGATAGTTATACTTTTTTGCGACATCTACTAACCTTGAAGAACTTTGAACCATTTCTTTAGCAGCTGCAGTCATTTTTCTTGCGTGTGCGTAGTGTTCAGGTGATTGTCCAACAATCATTTTAAATGATTGATCAAGATGGTAAGGAGAAAGACCAACGTAATCACTCAAATCTTGCAAATTAAACGGCTCTAATAAACGATCTTCGATAAATACAATTGCCTGTTGTATCTGCTTGATAACGTCCAAAACTCTCACTCCAATAAATTTACAATCATTAACTTTTATTTTACCTTATTTTTAGAAAATATACATCTTAACATGTGCCATATTGAGAATTTTTTAATAAAAAAGGGTGGTAGGACAGAATTTAAAATCAATTCATTGTCCCACCACCAAAAGAATAACTAGAGTTAAAAGAGGCTGACTATGAGCACATGCTCAATTTAGATAGCTACTATTAAAATAATAGTTGAACTCAAAATATTACTTTAGTCCAAAAGGCTTCACTATAGGCTTATCAATTAACTGTTTATTGAATATCATCCCACCAATGATTACCATCTCTACTTAATAGTAAATCACTTTCTAATGGTCCATTTGTACCTGACTCATAGTTAGGGAAGTTAGGTTCATTCATTGTCCATTCATCTTGTATAACATCAACAAACTTCCATGTAGATTTTAATTCTTCCCAATGTGTAAAGTTTGTAGCATCACCTTTTAAACAATCGAATAGTAAATTTTCATAGGCATCCACAGTATTCATCTTATCTTGAGCACTCATTGCATATGATAATTGAACGGGTTCGGTATCAATACCTTGGATGTTCTTTTTCGCGTTTAAATGAAGTGATATACCCTCATTAGGTTGAATATTAATAACTAATAAGTTTGAATCCAACAATTTATCGGTCTGATAGTATAGGTTCATTGGTACTTCTTTGAACTCAACTACAACTTGAATCGATTTAGATTTCATACGTTTTCCCGTTCTAATATAAAAAGGTACGCCAGCCCAACGGAAGTTATCAATTGTTAGTCGGCCTGATACAAAAGTTGGAGTATTTGAATCTTCGGCTACTCGATCTTCATCTCGATAGGCAATGACTTTTTCACCATCAATAAATCCTTCATCATACTGTCCACGTACAAAATTTTGTTTTACTTCTTGAGGATCAAGCTGTCTAAGTGATTTCAATACTTTAACTTTCTCAGCACGTATATCATCACTATTTAAGCTAATTGGCGCTTCCATAGCTAAAAGAGCAACCATTTGTAACATATGATTTTGTACCATATCTTTTAATGCGCCACTAGATTCATAATAACCTCCACGGTCCTCAACACCTAATACTTCTGAGGATGTTACTTGAATGTTTGAAATGTATTTATTATTCCATAATGGTTCAAACATCGCATTTGAAAAGCGCAAGACTTCTATATTTTGAACCATATCTTTACCTAAATAATGATCAATTCTGTATATTTCTTCTTCTTTAAATGAGCGTCTTAATTGATTGTTTAATTGCTCAGCCGATTTTAAATCACTGCCAAATGGTTTTTCAATAACTAATCGTTTAAAACCAGTAGTATCGGTTAAACCAGATGATTTTAAGTAATCCGAAATAATACCAAAGAATTGAGGTGCCATTGCTAAATAAAATAAGCGATTTCCTTTTAACTGATATTGTGAATCTAATTCATTTGAAAAACTCAATAATGAATCATAACTTTGTTCATCACTTACATCATGTTTAAAATAATAGACATGTTCCATAAATGCATCAATTTGATCCGTATCTTTGACATGCTTTTGGATAGAACTTTTAACTTGTTCACGAAAGACTTCGTTCGTGTAATCTCTACGTCCAATTCCAATTATTGCAATATGTTCATCTAAATTATCTTGTTGGAATAAGTGAAATAGTGATGGAAATAATTTTCTATGACTTAAATCTCCGGTAGCACCGAAAATAGTAATTAAACAAGGAATATGTTTAGAATGTTTACTCAAGTTCAAAACCTCAATTCTATTAATACTATGATTGTATTATTATAAATTATATTTGCACCGCTTCAAACTGATTTGCCTAATTTTCTTATTTTGCTAGGGCACTTATATAATGGAATGATGCACAATTTAATATCATTATAACTCAAAATGTATCTCATGCATTTATTTTATGTCTTTTTATAGCAAAAATAACCACATATGATAAAATATAATGAAGGAAAAGGAGGCATATGCATGGAAGTTACATTCTTCGGAACAAGTGCTGGGTTACCTACTAAAGAGAGAAATACTCAAGCTATAGCTTTAAACCTTGAGCCTTTTTCGAATAGTATATGGCTATTTGATGTCGGAGAGGGCACACAACATCAAATATTACATCATTCAATTAAGCTAGGAAAAGTTGACCATATTTTTATAACGCATATGCACGGAGATCATATTTTTGGATTGCCTGGACTACTAACAAGCCGTTCTTTTCAAGGTGGAGAAGACAAACCACTGACAGTTATTGGTCCTAGAGGTTTACAACAATTTATTGAGACTACTCTAAGATTATCTGAATCTCACCTAAACTATCCGATTACTTATATAGAAATTGATAATCATTTCACATATCATCATAAAGGATTCTCAATTAGTGCACATTTGTTAAATCATGGTATCCCTTCTTATGGTTATCGCATTGAATCTCCGACAACACCAGGAACAATTGATGTTGAGGCACTTAAATCAATTGGTTTATATCCTGGACCAAAATATCAAGAAGTAAAATCTTACGATAATTTTGAACATGAAGGACAAGTATATAATTCGGATGATTTCAAAGGGCCAGCTAAACCCGGACCAATTATATCCATCTTTGGTGATACAAAACCATGTCAGTCGGAATTGAGCATCGCTAAAGATTCTGATGTAATGATTCATGAAGCTACATACATTGAAGGCGAAAAAACATTAGCAAATAATTATCACCATAGTCATATTGAAGATGTTTTTGAATTAATAAAACAAGCTAATGTAAAAAGAAGCTTAATCACACATTTAAGTAATCGCTATAATCACGAGAATATTCAACTTATTAAACAACAATTAAAGACAAATGAAGACGTTCCAAATTTTGAATTTGTTAAAGATTTTGATACGTTTAAAATTTAAATACTACTAATACTTTAACTTTTTAAAATAAGTATAATTAAAATTACAAAGTAAGAGACTAGGATATAGAATTCATATAGAAATCATTATCCTAGTCTCTTTTACAGTAAAATTTAATTATCTTCATTTTTAGATAATTCAACGCTACGATGAACTGCCGCATTCAAACAATCCTTAAATATTGCTTCAATATCATGTTGAGCTAGTGCATTTAAACCCGCTTGAGTTGTTCCACCTTTAGAAGTAATATTTTTACGCAACTGTTCCATACTTAAATCTGATCTTTCAATCATCTTACTTGTACCAATAATTAAATTTTTAATTGATTCTTCAACTTGATCCTTCTCAAGACCTAAATCTGTACCTGCTTTAACATATTGTTCAAAGACATGATATAAAAATGCAGGACCGCTTCCTGTAATCGCAGTTACTTGATGTAAGTGGTCTTCATCTACCTCAATTACTGAACCAAAAGCATTTACTAAATCGATAACCTCTTCTTTTGATTTAGGTCCAAAATTTCCTGAAAAGCTGATACCTGTTACAGAATGACCAACTTGTGCATTTGTATTAGGCATAATTCGAGCGATAGGATTTTCAACATGTAATTGTTCCTGAATATAATTGATAGGTAAACCAGCCATAATAGAAATAAAGCGATTGTTTTCATTGATGTATGGTTGAATTCTTTGTGCTACTTTTTCGAAATCATAAGGTTTAGAACCTAAAAAGACATAATCTGCGTCTTGTAATAATTTTTCATCATCGTAGCTGTATTCAACACCTAATTCCTCAGCGAAATTTTTTAACGCTTCTTCATTCGATTTATTCGTTAAGTAAATATCATGTGACTTTAATTTTTTTGAATTAATTATACCTTTGAAGATTGCTTGTGCCATATTTCCTGCACCATAAAATACTAATTTCATTGACAACATCATCCTCACTCTTTAATTTATAAAACCATAGTAACATATAAGTAGCACTTCTTTTTAAAAAGTTAGTGCTACTATACACATGAGCTTTAGCTCAGGTGATCCATGTGCACTTCTTTTTAAAAAGTTAGTGCTACTATACGCATGAGCTTTGGCTCAGGTGATCCCTGTGCACTTCTTTTTATAAAAGTTAGTGCTACTATACACATGAGCTTTAGCTCAGGTGATCAATAAATGTCAAAATAAATAATATTATGAGAACTAAATTGCGAATTCGCAGTAGCTGACTGAGTTGAGAAGTCGCTTAATTTGAGCTTTTCTCAACTCTAGTCATCTTTGCGGGGGTGGAACAATGAATTTAACTAAAATTCTGTTCCACTCCCACTATACACATGAGCTTTAGCTCAGGTGATCCATGTGCACTTCTTTTTATAACAATAGATAACTTTATGTATGAAATGATTTAAGTTATCATAATCTTAATCATAATTAAAGAGGGTATTACTATGTTAGGTAAACATTATATCGTTACTGGAGGCACTAGTGGATTGGGGCTTGAAATCACTAAGCAACTTATCAAAAAAGGGGCTCATGTTACAATTCTTGCTAGGAACAAAGAAAAGTATAAACAAATCAATTTCAAACCATATGAAAAGAGAGTACAAATGCTAACTTGTGATTTGCAAGATAAAAATGCTATTAGCATGTTACCACAATTTATCGATACTCAAATTGACGGTATCATTTATAGTGCTGGCCTTGCGTATTTTAAATCGATAAGTCAACATTCCACTAATGAAATGTTAGAAACTTACGAAGTTAATATCATCGGTTTTAATTTATTACTGCATGCTTTACTCCCATATTTATCCAATTATGCGAGTATTGTAGGGATTTCGAGTCAAGCAGCATTCATCACACAGGCAAATGCGGCTCATTATGGTGCATCTAAAGCGGCTTTTAATGCAGTTCTGAATGCACTTCGTTTAGAACATCCCTCTTACCATGTCATGTCAGTTAATCCCGGACCTGTTCGAACGCCTTTTCACGAAAAAGCAGACCCAAGTCTCGCATATGCACACAAGTATGACGCAATGATGTTAGATCCAACACTATTAGCTAAAGATATTATTGACGGTATTATTAGAGGTAAATGTGAAATCAATCAACCTAATTGGATGCACTCCGCTTTAAAATTTTATCAATTATGTCCTAGATTTCTTGAATCGCTTTTTCCATTTTTATTTAAAAACAAACAGTAAATAGGAGTGATTGTATGTTATGTTGTGTGAATCGAGACGTCAAACAATGTATTGAGAATGTGAATACATTATCACCACAATCAATTTTTACTATTACAGATTTATTAGGACAAGACTATTATGATTCATTAGATTCTGCCGAACAATCATTTATAGATTTCAAATTTCATGAGCTAATATTAAGAGGGGAAATCATGAATGTAGTGATTAAAGAAGAAAGTGAACATGATAAACATAGATATTTAAAGCAATATTAAATAAAATCAATTTAAATTGAAACAAAAAGGTGTTAAGGACAAGTTTTTAATTTATTGTCCTTAACACCTAAGTCATTATTTAAAAATTAATTAAGCATGTTATCTATTTTAAATGTTGAGTATATTCTAAGTTCTTAACTCTTTCTCGAGCTGCTTTCACTTGATCAAGACTTACTTTTTTATTGTAATTATTAACGTTTTCTTCTAATTGTTGTGGCGAACTAGCGCCAACGATAATTGCGCCAAGTGCATCATGAGATTTTAAATATTCAAAAGATAACGCACTAAGATTACTTTCTATTTCTTTAACAGAAGCAATAGTTTCTCCTAAATCATGATGTGTATAATCAAATATGCCCTCACTAAATTTATGATCTAAAGCATCAATACTATTGGAAGTTAACAAACCTTTAAATACGGGTCCGCGTGCTAATACTTTAACGCCTTTCGCATGGATGTCATTCAATAATTGTTCTGGACGATTATCAATTAAATTAAATTGCGACATAATTGTCTCGATTTCACTATGTTTTAAATAATAATCAATAACATTTGGGCGTATTGAAGAAATACCATATGCCTTAATGATACCTTCTTGCTTTAATTCATTAAATGCACTAATCGTTTCGTCCAATGGATCATCTATTGTACCACCATGCAATTGATATAGATCTATATGATCTAGTCCTAATCGTTTTAACGATCCCTTTACACTTTCTTTAATATATTTCTTAGAAGGGTCCCATGTTGTACCTCCATCTTCAGTAGGGCGATTTCCAACTTTTGTTCCAATTACAATATCATCACGATTTTGATATTTTTTTAAAGCATTGCCCACAATTTCTTCATTAGTCCCTCTATCATAAATATCAGCAGTATCAAAATAAGTGATACCACTTTCGATCGCTTTTTCAATGATAGGTTCAGCATTATCATACTCTGTACCTAAACTCATACAACCTAACCCTAATTCTGAAATTTCGATGCCACTCTTTAAAATATTCTTTTGCATGTCCAATCTCCTTTCGATACACTTTAGGTAACGCATTCATCTTACCAATTTATATAATGAATTAAAAGGGACGTGAATTTAATGGAATTTAATGAAAAGACGTTTGATAGAACAGTAATTTATAATGGCAAAATTATAGATTTAGAAATTCATGATGTGGAGTTGCCTGATGGCAATACATCTAGAAGAGAATTGGTCTACCATAACGGTGCAGTGGCAATCTGTGCAATAACGCCTAATGACGAAGTATTACTTGTTAAGCAATTTCGTAAACCAGTTGAAAAAGCTTTGTTAGAAATACCCGCTGGAAAATTAGAACAAGATGAAGTTCGTGAAGAGGCTGCCAAACGAGAATTAGAAGAAGAAACAGGTTATGTGGCAAATAATTTAGAATTTATAACAGACATGTATGGTTGTCCTGGATTCACTAATGAAAAACTCACTATATACTTCAGCAATAATCTAAGCGAAGGGCAACTTAACCTAGATGAAGATGAGTTTGTTGAATTGCATAAAGTACCGATTTCAGATATAAAAGCATTGCTTGATAATCATGAAATAGAAGATGCTAAAACCATAATTGGTTTACAATATATATTATTAAATTATAATCATTCTAATTAAGTGCTGTAAATCTCTTGCATTTAATTGAAAATATTGGTAATTTAGTAATTGAAATATTTTCAATTTAAAATGATTATAATTATTGATAGAGGAGTGTCGCTCCCATGGAAGAACGATTAAATCGAGTTAAACAACAATTACAACAATCTTCATATAAATTAACACCACAAAGAGAAGCCACAGTACGAGTTCTAATTGAAAATGAAAAGGATCACCTAAGCGCGGAAGATGTATATTTAAAAGTGAAAGACAAAGCACCTGAAATTGGACTCGCCACTGTTTATAGAACTTTAGAACTTTTAGCTGAAATAAAAGTAGTTGACAAAATTAATTTTGGTGATGGTGTTGCACGCTTTGATTTAAGAAAAGAGGGCGCTAAACACTTCCATCACCATTTAGTGTGTATGGAATGTGGTAAAGTTGATGAAATTCATGAAGACTTATTACCTCAAGTTGAAGAAAGAGTAGAAACAGAATATAACTTTAAAATTCTTGATCACAGATTAACTTTTCACGGCGTTTGCGCTGAATGCCAAGCTAAAGGAAAATAGATTAACTATTAGGCTAGGACAATTTTAAATCATTGTCTTAGTCTTTCTTAATACTATTACATAAAAATGATTTGAGTTTATTCAAATAGAGGTGTTGTCATGGAAACAATTATCGAGGAATATTTAAAATTTATACAAATTGAAAAAGGGTTAAGTGAAAATACGATTGGCGCTTATCGCAGAGATTTGAAAAAATATCAATTATATATGCAAGAACAAAAAATTGCTCATATTGATTTTATAGATAGACAAACAATACAAGAATGCCTTGGTTCTCTAATAGATCAAGGCGCTTCCGCAAAATCCATTGCAAGATTTATTTCAACAATACGTAGTTTTCATCAATTTGCTTTACGCGAAAAATATGCTGCTAAAGATCCCACCGTTTTAATTGAAACGCCTAAGTACGAGAAAAAACTTCCAGATGTTTTAGATGTTGAAGAAGTAATTCAGTTACTAGAAACACCGGATTTAACTAAAAATAATGGGTATCGCGATCGTACAATTTTAGAGTTATTATATGCAACAGGCATGCGTGTTACTGAATTAATACAAATCGAGATAGATGATGTCAACTTAATTATGGGATTTGTTAAAGTTTACGGTAAAGGGAACAAAGAGAGAATCATTCCATTAGGTGACACTGTCATTGAATATTTAGATACTTATATCAATACTGTTAGACCTCAATTACTTAAAAAAACGGTAACGAATGTACTGTTTTTGAATTTGCATGGTCGACCTTTGACACGTCAAGGTATATGGAAGCTAATTAAACAATATGGTTTAAGAGCGAATATTACTAAAACTTTGACCCCACACACATTAAGACACTCGTTTGCTACACATTTATTAGAAAATGGCGCAGATTTACGAGCAGTTCAGGAGATGTTAGGTCATTCTGATATTTCTACTACTCAGTTATATACACATGTTTCTAAAACTCAAATCAGACAGATGTATAACCAATTTCATCCGAGAGCCTAGACCACAAATAAATACTCTTAAATTGGGAGTGGATTAAGAGTACTTTCATAAAAGTTTCCAAAAAGATATTTTATAATTAATGTAAGTCGAGCTACTCTACATTTTATTTTAAATCCTTTCCACTCCTAATATTTTGTTTTTCAATCATCGCTTGATGTCTTGCAATGATTACATCACTTCTATCTCGTTTTTTATGATGATTAACTATATATTCATCTTGAGTTGAATGTGTTGTAAATTTGTAATCTGGATAAGTATTAATAATCTGTTTTTCAAAAATATTATTTACCGGTATGTATACAGGTTTAAAAGATTTTGAATCTTCAATGGATTTAATTTGATTTAAAATTAATGTTTTATAATCTTGCTCATTAAGTTGCAACAACGTTTTATCATTTGCTTTTTCAAAAGTGCCCAATGACTTTTTCAAAGTTACAAGTGCACCTTTTGTATTACCTCTTCTATAATGGTACATAGCAGTTGAAAATAAAATTAAACTCACTATGCCATCCTTTTTAGAAAAATTTATATTTGATTTCCATGCTTCTTCCAAAATATCATGACATAAGAAATAATGTTGGTGATTGTGAAAATAATAATAAAAATCGATTAGGGCTTTGTCCAATACATCTCATCCTTAATTTAATGTTTGTATTATTCATGCTATAATATTTTAGTAAATTATGCACGATAGAGATTCAATATGAGGACGATTAATATGTATGAAGTAAAATTAGATGCCTTTAATGGCCCATTAGATTTGCTACTCCACTTAATTCAAAAATATGAAATTGATATTTATGATATACCAATGAAATCATTAACAGAGCAATATATGCAATATGTCCACGCTATGAAGCAACTAGAAATTAATGTAGCTAGTGAATATTTAGTTATGGCTTCAGAGCTATTAATGATAAAAAGTAAATTATTACTCCCTCAACATGATGTAGACGATAACCTTGAAGAAGATCCACGTGAAGATTTGGTAGGTCGATTAATTGAATATCAAAATTATAAAGAATACACACAATTGTTAACTGAGAAAAAAGAAGAGCGAGAGCACTATTTTACTAAACACCCAACTGACTTATCCCATCTTGAGAAAAACGTCACATGGGATGAGAGCCAAACCTTAGATTTAACGGATTTAATTGTTGCTTATCAACGTGTTAAAAGCAGATTAGCTCTTAGTAAGCCTAAGACAGTTGAAATAATTAAAGAAAGTTTCACTATTCAACAAGCCACTGAAAAGGTAACGACACAATTAAAGCATCATACATCTTTTAACTTCTTCAGTTTATTTACTTTTAGCGAACCAATAGAACAGGTGGTTACTCACTTTTTAGCTATATTGGAGATGTCTAAATCAGGAGTAATCAACATAGAACAAGTTAGAAGTTTTGATGATATACGTATCATTAGAGGAGTGAATTTTAATATTGGATAAACACGGAATCATAGAAGCATTACTATACACAGCTGGGGATGAAGGGCTTGACGAAAAGCAATTATTAGAAATTCTCGATATTAATCAAGCTAAATTATCTGAATTAATTTCATCATACACCTCTAGTGGTTTGATAATTCAAAAATTTGGTTCAACATATATTTTAACTTCAAAAAAAGAAGCTTCACCTTATATTGAACAATTAATTGAACAAAAATCTAATATGAAGTTATCTCAAGCTGCAATGGAAACATTATCAATTATTGCATATAATCAGCCATTGAGTCGTAGTGACATAGAATTAATTAGAGGAATTAATTCTGATGGAGCAGTTAGAACATTAATTGCACGTGGATTAATTGAAGCTAAAGATGTAGAAAATTCTCGTAGTCATGCTTTACAAACAACGGATTTGTTTTTAAATGTATTTGGAATAGAAAAAATTGAAGATTTACCAACAACTGAAGAAGATGAAGAAGAAATGGAAGATTTCTTTAGTAATTTAGTAAATCAAAAAGGAGATACAAAATGAGTAAAGAATTAGAAAGGCTTCAAAAACGAATTGCTAATAGTGGATACACATCACGCAGAAAAGCTGAAACTTTAATTACCGAAGGCAAAGTTAAAGTTAACGGGCAAACCGTAACTGAATTAGGTACTAAAGTAAAAAGTTCTGATACAGTTGAGGTTGAAGGGATTAAAATTGAACAAGAAGACAAAATGTATATTTTGTTCTATAAACCAACTCAAGTTATAACAAGTGTGTCTGACGATAGAGGACGAACTGTGGTTACTGACTACTTTAAAGATTTAGAGACAAGAATTTATCCTGTTGGTAGATTAGATTATGATACATCAGGATTATTGTTACTTACTAATGATGGCGAATTTACAAACTTAATGACTCACCCAAGATATCATATTCAAAAAAAATATGTGGCTAAATTAAAAGGTTACCTCATGAGAGAAGAAGTTAAAGCTTTAGAAAATGGGATTGAACTTGAAGATGGTTTTACTCAACCAGCTCAAGTCAAAGTAAAAAAGCAAGATAAAGATAAAAATATTACACTTGTAGAAATCACTATTAGTGAAGGACGAAATCGACAAGTTCGTCGTATGTTCGAGCATTTTGGACATCAAGTTGATAAATTAACAAGAATTGAGTTCGGCAACTTGAATCTTAAAGGATTAAATGCAGGTGAGGGCAGAGTACTGACACCTCATGAAGTTAAAGTACTAAGACATATGGCAGAAAATGGAAAATAAATGAAGTAAATTTTACAATAGCAAGAGAAATTAAATGATATTAATTTCTCTTGCTATTTTTTTCACAAAGTTAACTTTAAAGTAAAGCTTTCAATCATGCTGTATGCTATAATAATGAGTGAATTGAGCATGTGTAGGAGGTATAAACATAATGACAAATGAAATATTAATTGTAGACGATGAGGATAGAATCAGAAGATTATTAAAACTATACCTAGAGAGAGAATCGTTTACGATTCATGAAGCAAGTAATGGCAAAGAAGCTTATAATCTTGCTATTGAAAATGACTATGCGTGCATACTTTTAGACTTGATGTTACCAGAAATGGATGGTATTGAAGTAGCATCTAAGTTACGTGAACATAAAGACACGCCTATTATTATGCTTACAGCTAAAGGCGAAGAAACAAATAGGGTAGAAGGATTTGAGTCTGGCGCAGATGATTATATCGTCAAACCATTCTCACCAAGAGAGGTTGTTCTAAGAGTAAAAGCATTATTACGTAGAACGCAATCTTCTAAACCTGAACAAAGTGAACCTCATGCAAGAGATGTTATTGAATTTAATCATTTAATTATTGATAATGATGCGCATCGAGTATTAGCAGATAACCAACAAGTTAATTTAACTCCAAAAGAGTACGAATTACTTATTTATTTAGCTAAGACGCCTAATAAAGTGTTTGATCGTGAACAACTTTTAAAAGAAGTATGGCATTATGAATTTTATGGTGATTTAAGAACAGTAGACACTCATGTTAAACGCCTGCGTGAGAAACTAAATCGTGTATCAGAAGATGCTGCACATATGATTCAAACTGTTTGGGGTGTTGGTTACAAATTCGAGGTAAAGTCTAATGACGAACCGACTAAATAGTGTGGTAATAAAACTGTGGTTAACTATACTTTTCATAGTAACGACAGTTTTAATTTTATTAAGTGCGGCATTAATTACTTTTATACAATACTACTACACACAGCAAACTGAAAATGCTATAAGAGAAGATGCGTCTAGAATCAGCCACTTAGTTGAACAAGCTGATAATAAAACTTTAGCCATAGAACACAGCCAACAATTAATAGATGGATCAGGTGGCGTTATTATAATGGCTAATAAGTCTTCAAGTATTAAAAGTTCAAATAGCAATACTAAAGACAAAATGCTTGAAGAGATACACAAGAATTCGCAATTCCAACGCGTCTTCTCTCAAGGAAAGTCTACCACTCAAAATATAACAATAAGTAACAACGGTAATTCCCATTCCTATATTTTGTTAGGCTATCCTATGAAAGCGCAAGAAAATGCAAATTCAAAATATAGTGCAGTATTCATTTATCAAGATTTAAAGTCTATTGAAGATACTAATAATGCAATTACCATTATCATTTTAATCACCGCCATTATATTTATCGCTGTTTCAACAATATTTGCATTCTTTTTATCAAATAGAATTACTAAACCTTTACGACAACTTAGAACTCAAGCTATTAATATTTCTAAAGGTGATTATTCAAAACAGACAAGTGTTTCAACTAAAGATGAGATAGGCGAATTATCACATACGTTTAATAATATGAGTTCTGAAATACAAGAGAATATAGAGGCACTTTCAACTCAAAAAAATATAAGAGATAGTTTGATTAATTCTATGATTGAAGGTGTATTGGGTTTAAATGATAAGAGGGAAGTTATTCTTTCAAATAAAATGGCTGACGATATTATCAAATCAATAGACAAAACTGTATATAAAGAAATTGAAAAGCAAATTGAAACTACAATTGTTTCAAAAGACACCGAATTCCAAGAATATGAGATTAACAACAAATATTACGTCATAATCATGAGTTATGTAGAGAGAATTCAACAAGATGGCCGTAGTGGAATTGTAGTCATTATAAGAGATATGACTAATGAACATAATTTAGATCAGATGAAGAAAGATTTCATTGCCAATGTTTCACATGAATTACGTACACCTATTTCGTTATTACAAGGTTATACTGAATCAATTGTAGATGGTATTGTCACTGAACCAGAAGAAATTCGAGATTCTTTATCAATTGTATTAGATGAAACGAAACGTTTAAATCGATTAGTAAATGAATTATTAAATGTGGCTCGCATGGATGCAGAGGGTTTAACTGTTAATAAAGAAAAACAACCTATTAAACCTTTACTATCTAAAATGCAAATGAAATATAGACAACAGGCTGAGGATTTAGAATTAAATATGTCATTAGAACCAAACATCGGTGATGAATTGTGGGAATACGATGCCGATCGCATAGACCAAGTTCTAACAAATTTAATTGACAATGCCACACGTTATACTCAACCAGGTGATTCAATATCAATTACAACAACTACGGATGATTCCTATCAAACGTTGTACATTAAAGATACTGGGAGTGGCATATCTCCAGAGCATCTTGAACTCGTATTCGACAGATTTTATAAAGTAGAGGCTTCAAGAACTAGAGGTAAACAGGGAACTGGTTTAGGACTATTTATATGTAAAATGATAATCGAAGAACATGGTGGTACTATTAAAGTTGAAAGTGAAGTAAACAAAGGTACAACATTCATAATTAAGTTACCAAAGCCTAAAAATTAATATGCCTATTAATATATTTATTTTATCTAAGAGCAAGAGCCTGGGACATAAATAATATGATGATGCTATTTTGCAAATTCGCAGTAGCTGACTGAACTGAAAATGCGCTTAAATCAAGCTTTTTTCAGTTCTATTCATCCTTGCGGGCGGGGCCCCAACAAAGAGAATTTCACTAAGAAATTCTACAAGCAAAGCAAGTTGGGAGTGGGACGACGAATTTAAAAAGAATTCTGTCCCACTCCCATTTCTCTTTTTTAAATAAGTCTAAGCACCATTATTGCGCAATGCTTTCACATAAGGTAATATAAAAATTAAATTAATCAATTATATAATTCATCTTCGGGGTAGGGTGCAATTCCCAACCGGCAGTAAATTAAGCCTGCGACCCGCTTCTTTGAAGTGGCTGATTCAGTGGAAATCTGAAGCCGACAGTATAGTCTGGATGAGAGAAGATGGAGGTTTTTTTGTTGTGCAAAATTATCTCCTATTCTATGTAAGATGAATGGAAGGAGAAAATTAAATATGCAACAAAACAAACGTCTTATCACTATTAGCATGTTAAGTGCCATAGCGTTTATTTTAACATTCATTAAATTTCCGCTACCTTTTTTACCACCATACTTAACATTAGACTTTAGTGATGTTCCAACTTTATTAGCAACATTTCTTTTAGGTCCCGTTGCTGGTATTTTAGTAGCACTTATCAAAAATATACTTAATTTTTTATTCAATATGGGAGATCCTGTTGGTCCAGTTGCCAATTTTTTAGCAGGTGTTAGTTTCTTGTTATCCGCTTATTATGTAACTAAGCGTCAGGGCCGTCAAGGAGATACACCACGTTCATTGGTTATGGGGCTAGCTATAGGTACTATAGTGATGACTATCGTACTTAGTATACTGAATTACTTTGTTTTACTTCCACTATATGGAATGATTTTTAATTTAGGTGATGTCTTTAACAATCTAAAAATTATCATTTTATCAGGTGTTATACCTTTCAATATTATAAAAGGTATCGTGATTTCAATTATATTTGCGCTTTTATACAGAAGATTAAAACGCGTATTATCATAAAAAACCTCCTAATGTTGAACTCATTATTCAACATTAGGAGGTTTCATTATTAATTCACTCATAATATGTGACTATTCAAATTTAAGAGCATCACCATCAAATGGTTCTTCTTCAATCTTAATTGAATCAGTCGGACAACCTTCAAGTGCATCTTCCATATCTTCGTATAATTCTTCTGGTACTTCTGCAGTACCTTGATTATCATCAAGGATTACGAAAGCAATACCTTCGTCGTCATAATCGTAAATGTCAGGTGCAGCAGCACCACATGCTCCACAAGCAATACATGTATCCATATCAACGATTGTATATTTTGCCAAATTCTTCGCCTCCTTTGATAAAAATGCTACACTAGTATAACAAATGTTAAATAACACTTCGATTAATTTATCTACTATTCTATTAGTTATATAAAGTGAGGATTCATTAATGCATTCAATTATTACATATGCATCAAATCATTCATTCGATTATAAAACCAACAAAAGTATTTATAATATTTTGAATGGAAAAAAATCACATCAAACATTTTTTGATGCATGTTCCCAACAACTTTTATCATTATATCATAGTTTACCTAAATTAAAATATCCGTCTTTTGAGCGATTTTTAGATACCTATGATAATCAAAATACTGACATTACAATTCATCCAAGATATACATACGATAGTATGATACAAACTTTTAGTTGTATTCAATTACTAATCCAAACTATAACTCATTTTAAAAACAACCACTTAAACTTTATACCAATTACACAACAAATAACTGTTCAAAGTAGAGTAAAACAAATCTATTCAAAAATACTGGAACAAAATTTAGTTGATGATTTTGAAAAAGAAATCGAGCAACTCTTTCATTTTATTGATGAAAAATGTAGTAACAACTGTTTAATCCATTATTACCTACAAGGTTATGAAGAACCTATGTATACGCGACAGCAGGTTTCGTTAATAGAAGATATACCTGTAACTAAGTTATTTGTACTTGAACTCAATAATTTAGTGCAAATGATGTTTGCATTAGAAAACGATAAACAATTTCCTATATTAACTCAAACAATCATACTACCGAATTTGTTAAATAAAACGACAATTACGTATCATCAATTACTCAAAGGACTTTCTATGGATGAGGTTGCAGTGACCCAAAATGTTAAAATTAACACAATCGAAGATCACGTTCTTGAATTATTTATAAAAGGATATTTTTTAGAATATCAAACCTTTGTTAATGGACCACAAACAAGTGAATTTATAGCATTCTATGATCAAAACAGAGGACATAAATTAAAATTTTATAAAGAAGAATTTGATCAATTATCTTATTTTCAAATTAAATTGTTAATAGTCGGTATTGAAAGAGGTGAATTGAGTGCTTGAAGAAAAATTGAAAGAATGGTTCGGATTCTCATCATTTAATCCTGGTCAAAAAGAAATAATCGAAAGTGTAGTTAGTAAGAAAGATACTCTAGGTATTCTTCCTACGGGGAGTGGTAAAAGCTTATGTTACCAAATGCCAACCTATATGAAAGGAAAGCCAACATTAATAATATCTCCCTTAATTTCTCTTATGGATGACCAAGTGATGCAATTGAAAGCTCAAGGTGAGAAATTTGTTACTTCTATTCATTCAGGCATGGATGAAAATGAAAAACAACAAAACATAAATTCATTACACAAAAGTCGCTTTGTTTTTTTAAGTCCGGAATTTATTTTACAAACACAAAACTTTAAATTAATTAGGAATATTGACTTCGGATTAATTGTACTTGATGAGGCTCATTGTCTATCTGAATGGGGTTATGATTTCCGTCCTCATTATGCATTAATAGGGGAGATAACATCTCATTATAAAAATGCATCGATACTGGCTTTAACAGCTACAGCACCACCTCATTTAGAAAATGATTTAAATCTTATCTTATCTAGAAAATTAAATGTAATTAAGACTTCTATGAATCGAGAGAATATATCTTTTACTCACCTCAATTTTGAAAATGATGGTGATAAAATTAAGTGGCTGTTAAACTTTTTAGAGCAATCTGGTCCAACTATTATTTATGTTTCATCTAAAAAGGTCTGTCTAGAATTAGCCAATATGATATACCACCACGGTTATTTAACCGGTATTTATCATGGTGATTTGTCTTATCAAGAACGACATACTGTACAAAATCAATTTATGGAGAACTTTATACCCGTTATCGTGGCTACTAGTGCTTTTGGCATGGGTGTTAATAAAAAAGACATTAGAACAGTCATCCATTTTCATTTATCAACAAGTCCTTCAAATTACTTACAAGAAATTGGTAGAGCCGGGAGAGATAATTTGCAAAGCCAAGCGATTAGTCTATATCAGCCAGACGATAGCTATATATTAGAGACATTATTGTTTAGTGATGTGATAACTACTGAAGACATCGATGCTTTTGATATAGGAGCTTTTTTACCTCCTCAAAAGCAAGAAATACTAACCATATTGAGTCAAAGATATTCATCCAACGTACTCAAAACAATTTTTAACAATTCATTAATTCGAAAAAAATTAGGTTATCAAAGAATGATTGGTTATACATCCCTAGATCAATGTAGACGTCGTTATTTATTAGAATTTTTTGGTGATAATCCAACTCAACCTCAACAATGTTGTGATATAGATTCTAATTTGATGCCTATAAAAGTTACCAATAGAAAAAAAGTTAAAAGAAAATTAAGTTATACTGAAAAGTTAAAATATTTATTTAAAGTATAGTTGCTTTTCTTTACTAAATTTATTTTAAGAGGATATAATTATAATACTTAAAGTTTTTCAAGAAATATTTAAATACTATACATATTTCACGCTTTGTGGGGTATATGGTATGTGATATTTAAATAATTATTTAAGAGAGGATGATGACCGTGTCTAAAAATAATTTTAGAGATGATTTCGAAAAAAATCGTCAGTCTATTAATTCTGATGATCAATTCGAAGATAATACAAACGAGTTTGATGAAAATTCAAATGAGTGCAATGATTTTGATAATCAATCAGACCAACAATTCCCACCTAGAAACGCACAAAGACGTCAAAGAAGACGTAACCAAGCTACTAATAAAAACAGAAAATTTGATAATCAAAATTCTGATTCAAATGCTAATGGTTCACTTGATGATCGACACGATGAAGACTCTTTCAATGAGTTACAACACAATCAGCAAGAAGAGCATCTAGATAACGAGCCAATACATAAGGATGACAAACGTTCTTTTGATAGAGACTTTAATGATGATGCTTCACGTAGAAATAATCGTCATGAAGCATCAAATAGAAAACATGATAAAGACTATGATAATGATAGTTTGAATGATGATGATCGTCATCGTCGTAATCATGAAGAAAGTATCGATGAACGTCAAGATAATCGAAATCTTAAAGATCAACAAAACAAAAAGTCTCGACATGGCAAAGACGCTGCAATAGCTGGAGGTGCCGGAGTCGCTGGAGCTGCTGGTGCTAAAGCTGCAAAAGACAAACATAAAAAAGATACACATCATGACTCAAAATACAACGAACATAAAGATAATCATGATTTAAATAACGATAATAAATATGATCAAAACAGAAAACATGATAAAGACCTTCATGACGACCATCGTGACACCAAAGATAACCATTCTAAAGAAGAACCAAAAAAAGGTAATAAAGGTAAAAAAGCAGCAGTTGGTGCCGGTGCGGCTGGTGCGGCTGGCGCAGCTGGAGTAGCAGCTGCAAAACATAAAAAAGACCATAAAAATAATAATCAAAACCATAAAGATAATCATAGCCATAACAGAGATCATCAAGACGATCATAGAAATCATAAACATGACGATGGTAATGATGGATTCCAAGCTCACAATGGTAAAAAGAAACGTGGTCTAGCTGGTATTTTACTTCCACTTATCGCTTTATTACTTATTCTAGCGGCACTTGCTATCTTTATTGGAATGTATTTAAACAACGATAAAAAAGACAGCAACCAAGCAGATAACAAAACAGAACAAACTGCTAACAAAGATAACAACAAAGATAGTAAAGACAAAGCTAGTAATGATAGCGACAAAGACAAAGCAAGCAGTGACAAAGATAAAGACAAAGCAACTAATGATGACGACTCAAATGACAAAGCTACAACAGACAATGAATCATCTAGTAATTCAAGTGATGATAATAGTAGCACTTCAGATAATAGTACTTCATCAAACTCATCTGATAACAGTTCATCATCAGATAATAATGCTAGTAACTCAAATAGTGACAATAACAATGGTAACTCTCAAGCTACTTCAAACAGTAGCAGTCAAAGTAACAGCAATAATAATCAATCAAATAGTTCTAATTCAGGACAACAAACTCACGTAGTATCAGGTAATGAAAACTTATACCGTATCGCTATTCAATACTACGGAGAAGGTACTGTTGAAAATGTAAATAAACTTAAACAAGCTAATGGCTTATCAAGTAATAACATTTCTAATGGTCAAAAATTAATAATCCCACAATAACTTAGTTATCATTCATAAGAGACTGAAACAAAATTGTTTCAGTCTTTTTTTGTTTCAATGCACATATAATTTTAATTTTATATAAATATTGTGAGTGCTATTCTATTTAGAAATAGCGAAACAACTGCTATAATATATGGGTGATTAAAGGAGGCCAATGACATGCAAAGCATAGAAAGTATTATTATCGGCGGAGGCCCATGCGGTTTAAGTGCTGCTATTGAACAAAAAAGAAAGGGTATTGATACATTAGTCATCGAAAAAGGGAATGTTGTAGATGCTATATATAAATATCCAACACACCAAACATTTTTCTCATCTAGTGATAAATTAAGTATCGGTGATATTCCTTTTATCGTCGAAGAAAGTAAACCTCGACGCAATCAAGCACTAGTATATTATAGAGAAGTTGTTAAACATCATCAGTTAAATGTTCATGCATTTGAAGAAGTACTCACTGTTAAAAAAATTGACAATAAATTCACTATAACAACTACTAAAGATGTTTATGAGTGTAAATTTTTAACTGTTGCAACCGGTTATTATGGTCAACATAATAAGTTAGAGGTTAAAGGGGCAGAACTTCCTAAAGTACAACATTATTTTAAAGAAGCACACCCGTTTTTTAATTTAGATGTTACTGTCATAGGTGGTAAAAATTCTGCTGTTGACGCTGCATTAGAATTAGAAAAAGCTGGTGCAAATGTAACTGTACTTTACAGAGGTAATCGATATTCAGCTGCCATTAAACCATGGATATTGCCAAATTTTGAATCGTTAGTTAATCATGAAAAAATCACTATGGAGTTCAATGCGAACGTTACTGAAATAACAGAGAATAGCGTGATTTATGAAAAGAACGGTAAAGTTACAGAGATACCTAATGATCATGTATTTGCAATGATAGGGTATCACCCTGATTACGACTTCTTAGAATCTATTGGAATTGAAATTAATACAAATGAATATGGAACTGCTCCAGTTCATAACAAAGAAACTTTTGAGACAAATGTTGAGAATTGCTATATTGCTGGCGTAATTGCTGCAGGTAATGATAATAATGCAATCTTTATTGAAAATGGTAAATATCATGGCGGGATTATTACTCAGAGTATTTTAAGTAAAAAGCAAACACCACTTGAAAGTTAAGGACAGAAGTATAAAACAGCAGTATAGTTGATAAGAGCTGAGAACGACGCAACATTAGTGTCTTCTCAGCTCTTATCATCCTTATGAAGATAAATTAATATAATACCAAAAGATTATTAAGTAGTAACTTCTCAAGCAAACCAAATTAAATCACATTATTTTTCTAAAATCTTGTAATTAATTTTGCTTTTCAAAATAATTTTTTAATTCTACAATATTGAGTTGATTACTTAGGCCAATTAGTAACTTAAGTCTTGCTTTAGGACCATTTAATCCATTTGAAAATATTAAACCTTTATTCGCTAATTGAAAGCCTCCACCTTCATAGGCATATACTGGACTTACAATCCCATTAAATGATCTAGAAACTAATACAATAGGTATATTATTATTTAAACAAGATTGGACTCCTTTCAAGCAACTTGGAGGTAAATTTCCTTGGCCTAAAGCTTCAATGACGATACCATCTACGTTTTGTTGGGCATAAAAATTAAATATGTCACTTTCCATGCCCATATAAGCTTTTATCAATGGTACTTTCAACTGATGATTTATTATTTTAAATGACTGTTGTTTATAAGGTTGATTATAGAATTGAACATTATCTTTAGTTAATATTCCTAATGGTCCTTGATTTGGACTTTGGAAGGTATTGATGTTAGAAGTATGCGTCTTCGTTACATTTCTAGCAGTATGTATTTCATCATTGAATACGACCATAACGCCTTTGTCATTTGCATCACTAGAAGAGGCTACACGAATTGATGAAATGAAATTATATAATCCATCGGAACCAATTTCATTGGAAGATCTCATTGCACCAGTTATAACAACAGGACATCTAATGTCTATTAATAAATCTAAAAGGTATGCAGTCTCTTCAAGAGTATCAGTACCATGTGTAACTACAAAACCATCATATTTATCTGTCTCATTAGCTTCAATAATTATATTTCTCAACTTCTCGACATTTTGAATCGTTATATGAGGAGACGGAATGTTAAATGGATGAATTTCATCAACATTAGCGTATTGGCCAATAATATCTCTATGAAGAGATATTGGATTCACATCATTTGTTACTACTTGACTAAATTGGTTTTGGGACATGCTTATTGTGCCACCAGTATGTATAACTAATAATCTTTTCATTTCGTTCCTCCTATTTTTAATTTACATATTTATGATAAAATAATACAAATAAAACAACAAGGAAGGATAAATAATATGGACTTAATAAATATTGCCTTGGATGGTCCTGCAGCTGCAGGTAAAAGTACTATTGCACGACAAGTAGCTAGTAAATTGTCTATGATTTACGTTGATACAGGTGCAATGTACCGTGCGATTACTTATAAATATCTTCAAAATGATAACCCAGAGGATTTTAAAACACTCGTTAATCAAACGACGTTGGAATTAACCTATGACAAAAGTAAAGGACAACGAATTTTATTAGATAATCAAGACGTCACTGATTTTTTAAGAGAAAATGATGTAACTCAAAATGTATCTTATGTTGCTTCTAAAGAACCTGTTAGAACATTTGCAGTTGAAAAGCAGAAAGATCTAGCAGCTAAAAAAGGAATTGTTATGGATGGCCGAGATATTGGCACAGTAGTATTACCAGATGCAGAATTAAAAGTGTTCATGATCGCTTCAGTTGAAGAAAGAGCTGAAAGACGTCAAAAAGAAAATGAACAAAGAGGTATCCCATCAACACTATCGCAATTAAAAAAAGAAATAGAAGAAAGAGATCATTACGATATGAATCGGGACATTTCACCTTTAAAAAAAGCTGATGACGCCGTTACAGTGGATACAACTGGTAAAACGATTGAAGAAGTAACTGAAGAAATAATGACTTTGGTTAACAATATTTAGATAAATAATGACAGCTATTTAGAGTGATTCGTACTTAACTAAGTTTAAAGTGCGAATTATTTTAAATAGCTATTTTTATTCTATATAATTAAAAGTGGTAACTATTAAGCACTTTTTTAATCGTATAACATATATTTAGTTCGTATAAAAATTATAAATTTTCAAAAGTTACAAATCAGTTAAATTTTCATTTTATAATTTTAATAATTGATAATTTTTTTAAGAACTTATGAAACTAAAGGGGAATTTCTTGACAATTCTACTGGTTTATAAGATGTTATATGTATGTAGTGTATAAGGAGGCAAACAAGATGACTGAAGAATTCAATGAATCAATGATTAATGATATTAAAGAAGGTGACAAAGTCACTGGTGAGGTTCAACAAGTTGAAGACAAACAAGTCGTAGTTCATATTAATGGTGGCAAATTCAATGGAATCATTCCAATTAGCCAACTTTCAACTCATCATATTGAGAACCCAAGTGAGGTAGTTAAACAAGGTGATGAAATTGAAGCATATGTTACTAAAATCGAAGTTGATGAAGAAAATGACTCAGGTGCGTATATTCTTTCAAAACGTCAACTTGAAACTGAAAAATCATATGAATATTTACAAGAAAAACTTGATAATGACGAAATAATTGAGGCTAAAGTTACAGAAGTAGTTAAAGGTGGCCTGGTTGTAGATGTAGGTCAACGCGGTTTTGTACCAGCTTCACTAATTTCAACTGATTTCATTGAAGATTTCTCTGTATTCGATGGACAAACTATTCGCATTAAAGTAGAAGAATTAGATCCTGAAAATAATAGAGTCATTTTAAGCCGTAAAGCAGTAGAGCAAGCTGAAAATGATGTGAAAAAAGCTTCTTTATTAGAATCACTTAATACTGGTGATGTTATTAAAGGTAAAGTCGCTCGTCTAACTAACTTTGGTGCTTTTGTTGATATCGGTGGCGTAGATGGCTTAGTCCACGTTTCTGAATTATCTCATGAACATGTTGATTCTACAGAAGATGTAGTTTCTGTAGGTCAAGAGGTAGATGTAAAAGTTAAGTCTGTAGAAAAAGATGCTGAACGTATTTCACTTTCTATCAAAGATACGTTACCTACACCATTTGAAAGCATTAAAGGACAATTTCATGAAGATGATGTTATTGAAGGTAAAGTTGTGCGTTTAGCTAACTTCGGTGCTTTCGTTGAAATTGCTCCAGGTGTTCAAGGTTTAGTGCATATTTCAGAAATTGCTCATGAACATATTGGCACACCAGGTGAAAAACTTGAGCCAGGACAACAAGTTAATGTTAAAATTTTAGGTATAGATGAAGAAAATGAACGTATCTCACTTTCAATTAAAGCTACATTACCTAAAGAAGACGTTGTTGAGAGCGATGATGCTACAACTCAATCATACTTAAGTAATGATTCAAATGAAGACAACCCAACATTAGGTGATGTCTTTGGCGATAAATTTAAAGACTTAAAATTTTAATCTCAAGTTATCATACAAACTCATTCCCAATTAAAGTTTAAGACTTTAATTGGGAATTTTCATTTTCTCACAATTTAATGGATCATAATGGTAATTAAATTATGAAATGTAGCGAGATTTATTGTTTTAAAAACCATATTTTTGCTTAACTTACATACTTTGTTTGAAATAAGTAGGTCATATGATAAAATTATAGAGATTTTAGAAAGAGAGGAAGTTAGCTTATGACGAAACCTATTGTAGCTATTGTAGGTAGGCCTAATGTAGGGAAATCTACAATATTTAATAGAGTAGTAGGTGAACGTGTTTCAATTGTCGAAGACACACCTGGTGTTACACGTGATAGAATTTATTCATCAGGCGAATGGTTAACACATGAATTTAATATTATTGATACTGGTGGAATAGAAATAGGAGATGCTCCATTTCAAACCCAAATAAGAGCACAAGCTGAAATCGCAATTGATGAAGCAGATGTCATTATCTTTATGGTGAATGTTCGAGAAGGTTTAACCCAAAGTGATGAAATGGTTGCACAGATGCTATATAAATCTAAAAAGCCTGTTGTATTGGCCGTTAATAAAGTAGATAACCCTGAAATGAGAAATGACATTTTTGACTTTTACTCATTAGGTTTTGGAGATCCATATCCAATATCAGGATCACACGGCTTAGGTTTAGGGGATTTATTAGATGAGGTAGTTAAACACTTTAATGATGAAACTGAAGATCCATATGATGAAGATACTATAAGACTATCGATAATCGGTCGTCCTAATGTAGGAAAATCTAGTTTAGTAAATGCAATTCTTGGTGAAGAACGCGTTATTGTATCAAACGTTGCAGGAACTACTAGAGATGCTGTTGATACTGAATACAGTTATGATGGACAAGATTATGTTTTAATAGATACAGCAGGTATGCGTAAAAAAGGGAAAGTGTATGAATCAACTGAAAAATATTCAGTACTACGTGCACTTAAAGCAATTGAACGTTCTAATGTAGTCTTGATTGTAATCGATGCTGAGGAAGGTATAATCGAGCAAGATAAACGTGTTGCAGGATATGCTCACGAAGAAGGTAAAGCAGTTGTCATTGTAGTGAATAAATGGGACACAGTTGACAAAGATAGTAACACAATGAAGAAATTTGCTGATGATGTCAGAAATCAGTTCCAATTTTTAGATTATGCTCAAATTGCTTTTGTTTCTGCTAAGGAAGGCACTCGTTTACGCACGTTATTCCCATATATTAATGAAGCAAGCGAAAACCATAAAAAACGTGTTCAAAGTTCTACTTTAAATGAAGTTGTCACTGACGCCATATCTATGAATCCTACGCCAACAGATAAAGGCCGTCGTTTAAATGTATTCTATACTACACAAGTAGCTATCGAGCCTCCAACATTTGTTGTATTCGTTAATGATGTCGAACTAATGCATTTTTCTTACAAACGTTACCTTGAAAATCAAATCCGTCATGCATTTGGTTTTGAAGGAACACCTATTCACATCATTCCAAGAAGAAGAAACTAAGAAGGAGATAAAACTATGACTAAAATTACTGTTTTTGGTATGGGAAGTTTTGGTACTGCATTAGCTAATGTATTAGCTGAAAATGGATATACTGTTTTAATGTGGGGAAAAAATGAAGATAGTGTGAAAGAATTAAATGATCACCATCAAAATAAACGCTATCTAAAAGATGTCGTTTTAAATAGTAGTATTAAAGCAACCAGTGATATTAAAGAAGCCGTGAATTTTACTGATATATATTTAATGGCTCTACCAACTAAAGCAATGCGCGAAGTTACAAGTGAAATTGATAATTTAATTGATACTAAGAAAACTTTTATACATGTTGCAAAAGGAATAGAAAATGATACATTCAAACGTGTTTCAGAAATGATTGAAGATTCAATTTCAGAAGAACACAATGGTGGTATCGGTGTTTTATCAGGTCCTAGTCACGCAGAAGAAGTAGTGATTAAACAACCAACTACAGTCGCCGCATCATCAAAAGATGAAAAAGTTAGCAAACTGATTCAAGATTTATTTATGAATGATTATTTACGTGTATACACTAATAATGATTTAGTCGGTGTTGAACTAGGAGGAGCATTAAAAAATATCATTGCAGTTGCGAGTGGTATTGTAGCCGGCATGGGCTATGGTGATAATGCTAAAGCTGCTTTAATGACACGAGGTTTAGCTGAAATAAGCAGATTAGGTGAAAAATTAGGTGCTGATCCAATGACATTTTTAGGTCTTGGTGGTATTGGAGATCTAATTGTTACTTGTACATCAACGCATTCACGTAATTACACTTTAGGATTTAAATTAGGACAAGGCCAAACGATGGATGAAGCTTTAAATGAAATGAATATGGTAGTAGAAGGAATTTATACTACTAATTCTGTATACCATTTAGCTAAACAACAAAATGTTGATATGCCTATAACTAATGCACTTTACAAGGTTTTATTCGAAGATAATCCGGTTAAAGACAGTGTTAAAGATTTAATGGGAAGAGATAAAAAATCTGAATAAAGTGTAATATTACTCATTATCAAAAATTTTTCGCAGATTTGTACATAAAATACTGATATTTCAGTGTTTTAAGTGCATAAATTATTGCGGTAACATTAATTGTTGTGTTAAAGTCATAGCATAATGATATAAAGATATCATTATCATTCATCTGGAGGTGAACTCGTAATGAATAAAACTGATTTAATTAATGCAGTTGCAGAACAAGCTGATTTAACTAAAAAAGAAGCTGGTTCAGCTGTAGATGCTGTTTTCGAATCAATCCAACAATCACTTTCTAAAGGTGAAAAAGTTCAATTAATTGGTTTCGGAAACTTTGAGGTTCGTGAACGTGCTGCACGTAAAGGACGTAACCCTCAAACAGGTAAAGAAATTGAAATTCCTGCAAGTAAAGTTCCAGCATTTAAAGCTGGTAAAGCATTAAAAGATGCTGTTAAATAATTTACTTAAAAGCCCTATAAAGGGCTTTTTTTTATACATAAATCATTATAGAGAATTAATGCATATAATTTATTACTATATTATGAAAGTTGTTATTCCTTAATAGCTTTTCAATTCAATAAATAAAGTAATTGTAACGTTAAGTCACTATATTTTATTTTTATTCATATAATGTTAAGATGTATAGTGATAATAACGTGAGGTGTGAACATGGAAAGAACTATAAGCAAATTAAATAGACAAATTAATCAAAAGCTTAAGGGAATTCATGACTATGAAGCTATTAACATAAACTCTAGATTGGGTGAATTATTAGATTGTTATGATATTCCTGAGAATGCTAAACTTGCTTGCCTCACTATCGATACTTCAATGAAACACCTTGATGAAATTACTCAAAATCAAAAGTCAAAGAAATCTATTTTGATTGGTGATTTGCTAAGTGCTCATTTTTATACGTTGTTAGCTGAAATAAATGATCCAACTTTTCAATTAGCAATGAGTAAAGCAATCGTTAAATCTAATGAATTAAAATCATCATTACATCATCAAGTAATAGAAACTGAAGATATCTATGATGCAATTATTGAAATAGAAACAATCTTCCCTAATATAACTTTGTCTCATTTCAGTAAAGAACAAGTAACCCCTTTAAATTTGTATCAAAAATTAATTCCTGAGGTTGATGATTACTATCCACCTTACCTTAAAATGTATCAAGCCGCTGATGTACATCAGTTTTTAAAAGATATCAATCAAAGTTATATAGAGAAAAGTAGAGGTAATATTAATGACTGAAAATAATGCAAAAAAAGAACAAGTTCATACAGTCTTTCAAAATATTTCAAGTAAATATGATCGTTTAAATAACATAATTAGTTTCGAACAACACAAAGTATGGCGTAAACATGTAATGAAAGATATGCACGTTAAAGTTGGTAGTAAAGCACTTGATGTTTGTTGTGGTACCGCTGATTGGACAATAGCCTTAAGTAAAGCAGTTGGTGCTCATGGTGAGGTGACAGGTTTAGACTTTAGTGAAAACATGTTAGAAGTTGGTAAAGAAAAAACTAAACACATGAACAATATTCATTTAGTACATGGCGATGCAATGAATTTACCGTTTGAAGATAATTCATTTGATTATGTAACTATTGGTTTCGGTCTACGTAACGTACCTGATTATTTAGTTGCATTAAAAGAAATGAACAGAGTCTTAAAGCCAGGTGGAATGATTGTTTGTCTGGAAACAAGTCAACCAACAATGCCTGTGTTTAAACAAGTTTATAAATTGTACTTTAAATTTGTAATGCCAGTATTTGGTAAATTATTTGCCAAATCAAAAGAAGAATATGAATGGTTACAACAATCTACGTTCGATTTTCCAGATAAGGATAAGTTAAAACAATTGTTTGAACAAGCTGGCTTTAATAAAATTAAAATCCGTAGCTTTACAGGTGGCGTTGCTGCAATGCATCTAGGCTATAAACAAAAAAGTTCGACTAAATAAAAGGTGATTAACGTGGCAAAGTTAAACATGAATAGCGAGATAAAAAATGTAGAAAAACGCCTTCAAAAAGCTATTGAAAGCAATGATCCAATATTACGTGAAGCCTCATCACACTTGCTTTCTTCAGGAGGCAAAAGAGTTAGACCTGCATTTGTTATATTAAGTAGTCAATTCGGTCCACAAAAGAAAACAGAAGACACGTATCGCGTCGCAGTTGCATTAGAGTTAATTCATATGGCAACGCTCGTTCATGATGATGTTATAGATAAGAGTGACAAACGACGTGGACGATTAACCATAGTAAAAAAATGGGATGTTACTACTGCAATACTAACTGGAAACTTTCTACTAGCATTAGGACTGGAACATTTATCTGAAATTCGTGGCAATCGAATTCATCACATAATTTCAAATTCAATTGTAAATGTAGGACTTGGTGAGTTATTCCAATTTCAAGATCAATTTAATAGCGAACAAAGTATTACTAACTATCTGAGACGTATCAATAGAAAAACAGCATTATTAATTCAGCTAGCAACTGAAGTAGGAGCAATTACTTCAGAAGCTAATGATGAAACCATTCGAAAACTTAAAATGATAGGTCATTATATTGGTATGAGTTTCCAAATAGTAGATGATATTTTGGATTTCACTAGCACTGAAAAAAAACTTGGCAAACCAGTTGGTAGTGATTTAATGAATGGACATATAACGTTACCAGTTTTACTTGAAATGAAAAAAGATACGTCATTTAAGAAAAAAATTGCTGCACTAAATCATCAATCTGAATCTCAAGAGTTTAAACCTCTAATTGAACAGATTAGAAATTCTTATAGTATCAAAGAATCAAAAGCAATTAGTGATAAATATTTAGCTAAGGCGCTTAAGTTAATTGATGAACTTGATGAACCCAATGCTCAAAGTCTTTTTATTAAATTAATAAAGAAAATGGGATCACGTAGTGTTTAGAATGAATAAATATTGAAAGCGCTTTAACAACCTGTTACTATTGAATAGTAGCAGGTTGTTTGTTACACAAAATTACTATACATAAATAAACATTTATATTTTAAGTCTTAAATTAATCAGACTTAATTCACAGGGGGATCAATTACGATGGAAAGAACTTTCTTAATGATTAAACCAGATGCAGTACAACGTAATTTAGTGGGAGAAATTATTTCACGTATTGAAAGAAAAGGGTTAAAACTTGTCGGTGCTAAATTAATGACAGTTCCTCAATCTCTAGCTGAAGAACACTATTCTGAACATACTGACAAGCCATTCTATGGTAAATTAATTTCATTTATTACTTCAGCACCTGTTTTTGCGATGGTTGTCGAAGGTGAAGACGCTGTAGATGTATCAAGACATATTATAGGTAAAACAAATCCTTCTGAAGCTACGCCAGGTTCTATAAGAGGAGATTTAGGTTTAACAGTAGGAAGAAACGTAATTCATGGTTCTGATTCAGTTGAATCAGCACAAAGAGAGATTAATTTATGGTTCAAAGAAGAGGAATTAAGTAGCTACGAAGCACCTAGAGATACTTGGTTATACGAATAGTAAATTCAAATATTTAATAAGAGCTTACAATTCAAATTAGCTTTAGTTGATTGAAATAAGTAATTTCTCAAATTTAGCATATATCTTTTTAGTCAACATTTTAAAGGTAGGACAATGAATTCAAAATGAATTCTGTCCTACCTTCTTTTTTTAATTTGAATATATAATCACTAATCTATCGTTTGATAATTATTAAAATATTCTAATAAATTAAAAAATAACTGTAGCACACTAGTTATGTTATAAGGTTGAATGTGATATGATAACACATATCACAATTTAACGTAGTAAAGGGAAAGGAGCGTATTCTCATGAGATATTTAACATCTGGAGAATCACATGGTCCTCAATTAACAGTAATTATTGAAGGTGTGCCTGCTAATTTAGAAATTAAAGCGGAAGATATAAATAAAGAAATGTTTAAACGTCAAGGTGGCTACGGTAGAGGACGTCGTATGCAAATTGAAAAAGATGCAGTAGAGATTGTATCAGGAGTCAGAAATGGATATACACTTGGTAGTCCAATTACGATTGTTGTCACAAATGATGATTTCACACATTGGAGAAATATTATGGGAATTGAGCCTATTTCTGATGAAGAAAGAGATAATATGAAACGTACGATTACAAAACCCCGTCCTGGACACGCAGATTTAATCGGTGGTATGAAATATAATCATAGAGATTTAAGAAATGTTTTAGAACGTTCATCGGCTCGAGAGACAGCAGCACGTGTTGCAGTAGGTGCAGTATCTAAAATTCTTCTAGAACAATTAGACATTCACATGTATAGTCGTGTTGTTGAAATTGGTGGTATTAAAGATGAAGGTTTATATGATACTGAAACATTCAAACAAAATATTGATAAGAATGACGTACGTGTAATTGATGAAACGATCGCTCAAAAAATGAGAGATAAAATTGATGCTGCTAAAAAAGATGGCGATTCCATTGGTGGTGTTGTTCAAGTTATGGTTGAAAATATGCCTGTTGCAGTCGGTAGTTATGTGCAATATGATCGTAAATTAGATGGTCGTATAGCACAAGGTGTTGTAAGTATTAACGCATTTAAAGGAGTAAGCTTCGGTGAAGGATTCAAAGCTGCTGAAAAACCAGGTAGCGAAATTCAAGACGAAATTTTATATGATAATGAAATTGGATTCTATAGAGGCTCCAATCATTTAGGTGGCTTTGAAGGTGGAATGACAAATGGTATGCCGATTATTGTTAATGGTGTTATGAAGCCAATTCCTACTTTATATAAACCACTTAATTCCGTTGATATTAATACTAAAGAAGACTTTAAAGCCACGATTGAACGTTCTGACAGTTGTGCAGTACCTGCAGCAAGTGTTGTTTGTGAACATGTTGTTGCTTTTGAGATTGCTAAAGCCATTACAGAAGAGTTTCAATCCAATCATATCGATCAGCTAAAAGCCCAAATTGATGAACGAAGACGCCTTAATATTGAATTTTAATAAAATATTAGGTAAGGAACGAGGTATTTCATATGCAATTACAAACAACCTATCCAAATAATAATTATCCAATTATAGTTGAACATAATGCTTTCGAGGAGTTATCTGAATATATACAAGACTATGATAAAGTGTTTCTTATCATTGATGAGTACGTCGATTTTAACTTTAAAACTAAGTTTACACCGTTACTTGAATCAACACATATATATAAGATTATAGTTCCAGCTGGTGAGAAGATGAAGACGTTTGAACATTATCAACAAACGCTAGAACACCTTCTTGAATACAATTTAACACGTAATACTTGTTTAGTTGCGATAGGTGGCGGTGCTACTGGAGATTTCACTGGATTTCTTGCTTCATCTTTATTAAGAGGTGTTGATTTCATACAAGTACCTACAACAATACTTGCCCATGACTCTAGCGTGGGAGGTAAAGTAGGGATTAATTCCATTCACGGTAAAAATTTAGTTGGCGCATTTTATAGACCAAAAGCTGTGATATACGATTTAAATTTCTTAGCAACATTGCCTTATGACGAAATACTAAGTGGGTATGCTGAAGTTTACAAGCATGCACTATTAACAGGTCAAGTTGCAGTAGATGACATTGAAAAACACTTCTCCACAAAAGAAAAACTACAATCTTTGAATGATATAGATCAGTTTATCTTCAAAGGAATCAAAGCTAAACTAAACGTCATCATTAAAGATGAAAAAGAGCACAATAAGCGAAAGTATTTAAATTTAGGACATACATTCGGTCATGCCGTTGAGTACAAGACTAAAATACCACATGGACATGCTGTTATGATTGGAATTATTTACCAATTTATAGTTGCTAATACTTTACTCGATACACAATTCGACATCTCATATTATGCTAACTATTTAAAGAAACTTCATTATCCAGTTCAAATTGTTCAGCAATTAAACTTTGATGATATGTATCACTATATGTTAACTGATAAGAAAAATAATGGTGAAGGTATTCAAATGGTATTACTAGAAGAACTTGGAAAATCACGAGTATGTCACGTTGAAAAAACTATACTAATAAAAGCATTTAACGATTTACAACTAGTATTAAAGTAGGTGGATTACAGTATGTCAAATGAGCAAATGATAGATATAAAAGGGCCTTTAATTGGAGAAATTGAAGTGCCCGGAGACAAGTCAATGACCCATCGAGCGATTATGTTAGCGTCTTTAGCAACTGGTCAATCGACTATATATAAGCCTCTTTTGGGCGAAGATTGTTTACGCACAATAGAAATATTTAAATTATTAGGTGTTAACATACAGCTTGCTGAAGAAAAGATTATAGTTGATTCACCTGGTTATAATAAATTTAAAACACCACATCAAACACTATATACTGGAAATTCTGGTACTACAACACGATTATTAGCTGGTTTACTAAGTGGGCTCAATCTAAATTGCGTTTTGTCCGGTGATGCTTCTATAGGTAAGCGACCTATGGATAGAATAATGAAGCCACTCAGATTAATGGGGGCAAATATTACTGGCATCGATGATAATTTTACACCATTAATTATTAAACCCGCTTCAATTAATGGTATTACCTATAAAATGGAGGTAGCCAGTGCACAAGTCAAAAGTGCATTATTGTTTGCAAGTCTATTTACTAATGACAGTTCTAAAATTACTGAGTTAGATGTAAGTCGAAATCATACTGAAACAATGTTTGAACATTTTAATATTCCGATTAGCATTTCTGGTAAAGAAATTACAACTCAACCAAATGCTATCGAACATATAAAAGCTAAAGATTTTTATGTGCCTGGTGATATCTCTTCAGCAGCATTCTTTATAGTGGCAGCACTTATTACTCCTGGTAGTGATATTACAATTCATAATGTTGGCATTAATCCGACTCGTTCAGGTATTATAGATATCGTTAAACAAATGGAAGGAAATATTGAATGTTTAAATATCACAGATACATCAGAACCTACTGCATCAATCCGTGTTAAATACACACCAAACTTAAAACCTGTTCTTATTGAAGGCGATATAGTTCCAAAAGCTATTGACGAGTTACCAATTATTGCACTATTGTGTACACAAGCAAGTGGTACTAGTATTATTAAAGATGCAGAAGAATTAAAAGTGAAAGAAACTAATCGAATTGATACGACTGCAGACATGCTCGGTTTATTGGGGTTTGAATTGCAGCCCACTGATGACGGACTTATTATTCATCCTTCAGAATTTAAAAAAACAGCAACCGTAGATAGTTTAACAGATCACCGAATAGGGATGATGTTAGCTATTGCATCATTATTAAGTGATGAACCGCTGAATATCCGTCAGTTTGATGCAGTAAATGTATCGTTCCCAGGTTTCCTTCCTAAATTAATGCTTTTAGAAAATGAGGGATAAAACAGTATGGAAGATATCTATAAATTAATAGACGATATCAATCTTCAAAAATTAGATAATTTAGATTCTCGTGTAAATGATGCTTTAACTTCTAATAATGACGATGCCTTATTTATTCTTGGTGAAACCCTATATAATTTTGGTTTAACACCTCAAGGTCTAGAGGTATTTAGAACTTTATATCATAAATATCCAGATGAAAGTGAATTACTTATATATTTTATTGAAGGTCTAATGTCAGAGAATCAAACTGATGAAGCATTAGAATATTTAAGTCAAGTTGCAATATCAACAGAAAAATTAATGTTAGAGGCTGATTTATATCAGCAAATTAATATGACAGAAGTTGCCATTGATAAGTTAATTGAAGCTAGGGAATTAGAGCCAAATGATCCAATCATCCATTTCGCATTAGCTGAGATGCTATATTTTGATGGTCAATATTTGCGTGCTACACGTGAATATGAAGTCGTATTAGATACGGGTGAATATGAAGTGAATGGTATTAATTTATTTGCTCGTATGGCAGATTGTGCATTACAAAGCGGTAACTATAGTGATGCGATTAATCTATATGATGAGATTAATGAAGATGAAATGACTTCTGAAGATTTCTTCAAAAAAGCAATCGCGTATGAAAAAAATGATATCACTCATGAAGCCATTAAAATTACTAAGAACCTTCTATCGAAAGATCCGGATTTTATTCAAGGATATTTCTATTTACAATCACTTTATGAAAATGAAAAAAATTATCCTGATGCCATTGAGACCGGCAAAGAGGGGTTACGTTTAAATCAATTTTATAAAGAATTGATGGTTTCAACAGGAAGTTTAGAAATTGAACATGGTGATGCAAATGAAGGTGTTGAATTACTAAAACAAGCACTTGAAGTGGACAATGCTTATCATGAACCTTTATTAATTTTGAGTGATTTGTTCCGAAATGAAGAAGATTATGAAGCAATCATCGCATTGCTATCATATGTGGATGAAGATGATTTGGACCCTGTATTCATGTGGCATTTAGCTCATGCATTTGGCCAAGAAGAACGTGATAAAGAAGCACAACATTTCTTTGAACTAGCTTATCCAACAATGAAAACTCAAAGCGCTTTCTTAAGTGACTATTACTATTATTTAATCGAAATAGGTTATAAAGAAAAAGCGAAAACAATATTACAACAATTATTAGAAATGGACCCTAGTAATGAGACATGGCAAGAAGAAGCCAATCGTCTTGACTATTAATGTAGGTGATTCTTTTGACTCAAACACTTACACAAATGAAACAAAGTTATATTGAATATGCTTTGTTTCATTATCATTTTAAATCAAGAATTAGCGTGTGGATTTTAAATTATATTAAATCTCATACCGAGTTACTTGAACATGTACATTTTGTAAATCAAAGAATATTTAACCATAAAACGTTAGAACTTGCATTAACAAATACAGATGCACCTGCAATTAGATTAGTTAAAAATAATCACTTACTTATCAATACAAATGAGATATTCGAATACGTAACAACTCACCATAACGACTTCGATATTCTTATTCATTTTTCAGACCAACACTCGATAGATTTTAGATTCAATGATTTAATTATTCATCAATTAATGTACTCTCCTCAGTACACGGCTTATCTAAACACAATTTACAATTTATCTCTCGATTCTACAAAAGTGCATTCGCTAGTAGAGCACTTACGACATAATATAGATTTAAGCTTACAACTTAATGATCGAGAACAATTTTACCAATTAACACAGATTTTAGAAGTCTTTGAAAACCGATAAAGTCACAAAGGAATTTAATCACATGCTTACATTAAAACAGATGTGGGAGTTAACCTTATATCGCCACTCTTGCTTAATCTTTTTACTTATTTGCAACATACTCGGTACCTTATATGGATTTATTTGGTATGGTGATAAATTAGTTAAAACACCTTGGTATTTCTTGCCATTTATACCAGATAGCCCAATCGCTTCACTTTTTTTGTGTATTGTTATTATTTGTCTCATTTTTAATAAGCATATCCCATTTGTAGAGGCGCTTGCATTCGTAACCTTACTTAAATATGGACTTTGGGCAGTAATAATGAATATTCTCATGATTAATCTAGACCATAACTTAACCATAATGAATGTTTTTTTGATTATGAGTCATGGTATTATGGCGATTCAAGCTATTTATTTCTATCCTCGTTTGAAAATTAGGATTAGTGCGCTATTAGTGGCAATGATCTGGGTTTTTAACAATGACTATATGGATTATGTTTTAAATAAGTATCCTTACTATGATTTTATTGAACAGCACAAAGAGATGGTAGGCTATATTGCATTCTGGCTAAGTGTTTTTGCACTAAGTTTATATTATAATTTACTAAAAATCTTATCGGTTAAATTATTTGATTAAATACAAGATAGTCAGTAGAATATGATTAAAGGAGAGTGGAATTATTGTCTATAATGTCTTATATAATATATATTGTCATTATTATGCTCATTCCTATGTGGGCACAACACAAAGTAAAATCTAACTATGAAAAATATGCACAAGTAAGATCAACAAGTGGTAAAACTGGTCGCGAGGTAGCAGAAGAAATACTTCATGCAAATGGTATTTATGATGTTGACGTAGTAAAGGGTGAAGGTTTCTTAACAGACCACTATGATCCTAAAAAGAAAGTTGTTTGTTTATCTCCTGCAAACTTCGATAGACCTTCAGTAGCTGGTACAGCTATTGCTGCACACGAAGTTGGACATGCGATTCAACATCAACAAGGGTATGCATTTTTAAGATTTAGAAGTGCACTAGTACCACTAGCTAATTTAGGTAGTTCATTAAGTTACATGATTATCATGTTAGGTATCATCTTAACAGCTATGGGTAGTGCGTTTGGCTCAACAGCCTTATGGATTGGTGCTGGTTTAATGTCACTTGCAGTCTTATTCTCAATCGTAACTTTACCTGTTGAATTTGACGCAAGTTCAAGAGCAATGAAACAAATAACTGCATTAAACATTGTAAATGAAAAAGAATATAAACATGCTAAAAAGGTTCTTTCAGCCGCTGCAATGACTTATGTTGCTGCTACTGCGACAGCTGTTGCAGAACTAGTAAGAATTATACTAATCGCTAGAGCAAGTGATAATTAATAAAGTTAGGATTATAGGTATAAAAAACAATGATATAAAAACTACTTTAAATTTTTAGTAGTTATTTAAAACTTTGAATGTTCAAGTACCAAAGTTTTTAACTTTAGATATCCTTATAAGAGAGTAGAACAATGAATTCAAGATGAATTTTGTTCTGCTCCTTTTTTATTTTCTAAATATAGCAGTATGATTTAAAATATAGTCTGTTCTTTTTATATTCATAAAATGCATGATTTTTTAATATGATATATACTTAATAAGAGTCAATAATAAAGGAGAAAGTGATCATAATGAAATCTATGAAAGAAATGCAAAATGAAGTGGATGCGTACATTGGACAATTCAAAGCTGGTTATTTTTCTCCACTGGCAAATTTAGCACGTTTAACAGAAGAAGTTGGAGAACTTGCTAGAGAGATAAACCACTATCATGGTGAAAAGAAAAAGAAAGAAACTGAAGAAGATAATTCAATTAAAGCTGAATTAGGAGACAATTTATTTGTTTTACTTTGTATAGCTAATTCATTAGATATTGATATGACTGAAAGTTTTAATGAAACAATGGAAAAGTTCAACACTAGAGATAAAAATCGTTTTGAACGCAAATAAATATAAGCAAGAGGAGGATAGATTTTCATGAAAATAGGTATCACATGTTATCCATCTATGGGCGGTTCTGGTATTATTGCTACTGAGTTAGGAATAAAAATGGCAGAAAGAGGCCATGAAGTACATTTTATAACTTCCAATATTCCTTTTAGAATACGTAAACCTTTACCTAATATTACTTTTCATCAAGTTGAAGTAAATCAATATGCCGTCTTTCAATATCCTCCATATGATATTACTTTGAGTACTAAAATATCAGAAGTTATAAAGGAATATGATTTAGATGTATTACACATGCACTATGCAGTACCTCATGCAGTTTGTGGGATTTTAGCACGTCAAATGTCTGGAAAAGATATTAAAATAATGACCACGTTACACGGTACTGATATCACAGTGCTAGGTTACGACCACTCACTCAAAGGCGCTATTAAATTTGGTATTGAACAAAGTGATATTGTTACCAGTGTGAGTCACTCTTTAGCACATCAAACTAAATCAATCATTGAAACCGAGAAAGAAATTGTTCCTATTTATAATTTTGTGCGTGAAAATGAATTTCCAACGCGTCATGATGAAACGCTTAAAGAAGTGTATGGTATTAAACCTGATGAAAAGGTACTTATACATGTATCTAATTTTAGAAAAGTGAAGCGCATAGATACTATATTAGAGACATTTGCTAAAGTTCATAAAAACATACCTAGTAAATTAATCTTGTTAGGAGACGGTCCTGAATTATTAGACATGAGAAAGTTAGCGCGTCACTTAGGTATCGATAGTGATGTACTATTCTTAGGCAAGCAAGACCAAGTTAGTGAATTTTACCAAATGTCTGATTTAGTACTTCTATTAAGTGAAAAAGAAAGCTTTGGATTAACTTTGCTTGAGGCAATGAAAACAGGAGTAGTGCCGATAGGTTCTAATGCTGGTGGTATTAAAGAGGTTATTAAACATGATGAGACTGGTTTCATTGTGGATATAGGAGATAGCACTAGTGCAAGTGAGTATGCGTTACAACTGCTTTCAAATAAAGAATTATATAATAAAATGCAAACTGCTATGTTAAAGGATATTGATGAACGATTTGGTTCAGAATTAATAACTGATCAATATGAACACTACTATAGAAAAATGTTAAATCAAAAAGAGGATTAGTATGGGAACAGAACTATTTAATCAAGCAAAACCCATTTTAGAAAAAATTGAACAACATGGATTCGAAGCATATTTCGTTGGTGGATCGGTGAGAGATTACTTAATGAACAGACCCATTCACGACATTGATATTACTACTAGTGCTACACCAGATGAAATAGAATCAATATTTGACAAGACTATCCCAATAGGGAGAGAGCATGGCACTATAAATGTCGTGTATCAAGGAACAAATTATGAAGTAACAACCTTCAGAGCTGAAGCAGAGTATGTTGATCATCGTAGACCTAGTGAAGTCTATTTCGTGCGTGATTTAAAAGAAGATTTACAACGTCGTGACTTTACAATTAATGCAATTGCTATGGATAAAAATTTTAATATTTATGACTATTTTGACGGTGATGTAGCATTGAATCAACATATTATTAAAACTGTTGGTGATGCTAAAGAACGGTTTAAAGAGGATGCATTACGCATTTTAAGAGGCTTACGCTTTCAATCCCAATTGAATTTTACTATAGATGATGATACTTTTGAGGCGATGAAACATCATATCGCAGATGTAGAACATTTATCTATAGAACGCATTGTCGTGGAATTAAAAAAATTAATTAAAGGTCAAAATGTAAGCCAAAGCTACTCAAACCTAATAGATTTGAATTTCTTTAATTATGTACCTTACTTTAGAAGTCTTGATATGAAGCAAACTAAAGTTAATTCACCAATAAGCTTTGAATTATGGTTAGCAATATTAATGACTGTTGAACAAACAAACACTTCACTTTCTGACTTAAATATAAGCAACAATGAGAAAACTAAAATCAATCAATATCATAAAATAATGCTAGAGATGCCTCATGTTTCATCAAAAGATCAATTAAAATTATTCGTTTATGACTATGGTATGAATACTATTTTAGATATCATTGCTATTAATTCAATACTTGAAGACAATAACATTAAAGTAGCCTCTCCATTAATATTTAATCTTCAATCAATAAAAGAAATTGATCATCATTTACCTATAAGAAGTCGTAGAGAACTAAATATTAATGGTGGAGATATACTTAGAATTACGTCTAAAAAAAGTGGCCCTTGGCTGAAAGAAGTTCTTAGACAAATAGAAATTGATGTGTTAACAAATAAAGTTCCAAATTTAAAAGATGAATTATTGAAGTGGGTGAAAGAGAATGTCAAAATATAGTCAAGATGTTATACGTATGCTATATATGCATCAATCTGAATATATTTCGGGACAATATATTGCTGATCAGCTAAATATCTCTAGAGCAGCTGTTAAAAAAGTCATTGATCAATTAAAAAAAGATGGTTGCAAAATCGAATCTATCAATCATAAAGGCCACCAATTAAATGAACTCCCAGATAGTTGGTATAATGGTATCGTATCTTATATTTTAAAAAATTCACAACTAGCTTCAGAGATAAAAGTATTTGAAAGTGTTGAATCAACTCAGATTATTGCTAAGCAAGAATTGGTGGATAATAATAAGTCTATGATTATATTAAGTGACGAACAAACAAAAGGAAGAGGTCGATTTAATCGTAATTGGGCTTCTTCAAAAGGAAAAGGCTTATGGATGTCTCTAGTATTGCGTCCAAATGTACCTTTTTCAATGATTCCAAAATTTAACTTGTTTGTTGCTTTAGGAATTAGGGATGCAATACAATCTTTCACGAATGATAAAGTAGAAATTAAATGGCCGAACGATATCTATATTGCTGATAAAAAAGTATGTGGTTTTTTAACTGAAATGATAGCAAATTACGATTCAATTGACGCTATTATTTGTGGTATAGGTATTAATTTAAACCACAGTGACAGTGATTTCTCTGATGATATTAAACAGAGAGCAACAAGCATTCGTTTACATAGTAATAATAAAATTAATCGCTACTCATTTTTAGAAAAGCTCATTTCATCAATCGAAAAACGATATTCACAATTTTTAACAAAGCCTTTTACAGAAATTCGAAATGAGTATATTGAAGCCTCAAATATATGGCAACGCCAATTGCGTTTCACTGAAAACGACAAACAATTTACAGGTGAAGCTATCGATATTGATGACGATGGTTTCTTAATAGTTAGAGACGAAAATAATGAAGTTAGACGCCTTATTAGTGCGGATATAGATATATAATGCGAATGACATGAAGATAAGGAGAGTTAGTTATGGGACACACAAGTTATGCAGTTGTAGATCTAGAGACAACTGGCAATCAACTTGATTATGATGAAATTATACAAATTGGTATTACTTTTGTAAGTAACAATAAAATATCTGGGACTTATCATTCTATGATTCGTACTGATTTGGAAATTCCTCCATTCATCCAAGCGTTGACTTCTATTGAAGATACCATGTTAGAGCAAGCCCCTTATTTTCATGAAATTGCACAAGAAATTTACAAACAATTGAAAGATTGTGTGTTCGTTGCTCATAATGTTGATTTTGACTTAAATTTTATAAAAAAGGCCTTTCAAAACTGTAATATAGATTTTGAACCAAAAAAGGTGCTGGATACGTTAGAATTATTTAAAATTGCTTATCCTACAGATAAGAGTTATCAACTTAGTGAATTAGCAGAGGCACACGACATACCCTTAGACAACGCACATAGGGCTGATGAAGACGCTACTACTACTGCATTACTAATGATTAAAGCCATTCAAAAGTTCGAACAACTACCAATAGATACATTAAAACAACTCTATTATTTAAGTAAAAATTTAAAATATGACTTATTTAATGTCTTGTTTGAAATGGTACGTCAACATGAAAATTCACCTTTAGATAATCAATACGGTCAATTCGAACAAATAATTTATAAAAAGCAAATTGATTTAAAAGCGCCTAAAACAACATTTAATGGATCACTTAAAGATTTGTATAGTGAAGTTGTTAGTTCACTTAATCTAACATATCGTCCAAAACAACTATATTTATCTGAAATCATCCTAGAGCAACTCATGCACAATGATAAAGCTATGATTGAAGCACCTTTAGGTAGTGGAAAGTCATTGGCATATCTTTTGGCAGCTTTGATGTATAACATTGAAACTGGACGTCATGTCATGATTTCGACTAATACTAAACTGTTGCAAAATCAACTTTTGCTAAAAGATATTCCGAGTATCAATCAAGCACTAAACTTTAAAATTAATGCCACGCTTATAAAAAATAAATCTGAATACATTTCACTTGGCTTAATTAGTCAGATTTTGAAAGATGAAACTACCAACTATGAAGTTAATATTTTAAAAATGCAATTATTGACCTGGATTATCGAAACAGAAACTGGGGATATTCAAGATTTAAATCTTAAAGGTGGTCAGAAAATGTATTTTGACCAAAAGATTGAAACTTATGTACCAGTTAGACATGATATACATTATTACAATTACATCAAACGAAATGCACATCATATTCAAATCGGAATCACTAATCATGCACATCTCATACACTCAGACCAAGAGAATTCAATTTATCAACTTTTCGATGATTGTATAATTGATGAGGCACATCGTTTACCTGACTATGCATTAAACCAAGTCACTAATGAACTCGATTATTCAGATTTAAAATACCAACTTGGTTTAATAGGAAAAAATGAAAATGAAAAATTATTAAAAGCGATTGATAAACTAGAACAACAACGAATTTTAGAACGTTTAGATATTGCGCCGATTGATGTATTTGGCTTAAAAATGAATATATCAGAAATACATGATTTAAATGAGCGTCTATTTAATCATATATTCGAAATCATTCAAAACTCTGACGTTCATGATGATGATATACATCGATACCATTATGTATTTGAATTTGATTCAACTCAGATACTTAAAGATTTGCATTTGATTGTTGATAAGATAAATAAGACATTAGAAATTTTTAATGGTATGACGCACAAAACGATTAAGACTTTACGCAAACAACTTTTATATATTAATGATACTTATCGAAGTATAGAGCAGAGTTTAAAAGATAAACATACTGCGTACTTATCCATTAAGAATCTAACTCAAAAGTCAACTATTAAATTGATTGTTAAAGATTATGCAGTTCGTGATATTTTAACGACTCGCGTTTTAGATAAATTTAATTCATTAACATTTATTTCTGGAACATTGACGTTTAATCATAAGTTTGATGCCTTTAAAAATTGGTTTAAGGAAGATGTGCATTTTAACACGTATCAAGTTCCATCGACACTATCTAATCGCACGAATACGAACGTGTTTATTCCTAGTGATGTTAGTTCTTATAACTTCAAAAATATCGATGATTACGTAGCATCTATAGTGGATTATATTCAAGAGTATGTAACAATCACTGATTCGAAATGTTTAGTGTTATTTACAAGCTACCGTATGATGCACATGGTACAAGAGTTATTAAATGAATTACCCACTTTTGAAGACTATGTAGTACTTACACAACAACAAAATCAAAACTATAAAATTGTTCAACAATTTAATAATTTTGATAAGACAATTTTGCTTGGCACATCAACGTTTTTCGAAGGTTTTGATTATCAAGCTAAAGGTATTAAATGTGTTATGATAGCTAAACTTCCATTTATGAATAAATACAATACGAAACATTGGCTTATGGATTCTGAATTTGATTCTACCTTTAAGGACTATGTTTTACCCGACGCAGTTACTCGTTTTAGACAAGGTTTAGGTCGTTTAATTCGCAATGAAGATGATCAAGGGTTGATTGTCTCTTTTGATGATCGACTTGTAAGCAGTAACTATAAAAACTTTTTTGCTCAAACTTTAGAAAATTATAAGCAAAAAAAGGGCGACATTAAACAATTCAGCAAACTTGTTAACAAAATCCAACATAATATTGATGCCAATAAATGATTCAAACTGTTATACAATGAGATAGCGTGTTCACATGCTAGAACTTCACAATTTATTTTGTTAAAATAAATAAGTATTGATTACAAAGAATGACAATTAGGAGATTGGTTATGAAAACAACGATTAAACAAGCTAAACAACATCTTAACCAAGAAGTGACTATTGGTGCTTGGTTAACAAATAAACGTTCAAGTGGCAAGATTGCCTTTTTACAATTACGTGATGGTAGTGGCTTTATGCAAGGTGTAGTGGTTAAATCAGAGGTTTCTGAAGAAACATTCCAACTAGCTAAAGAAATTACACAAGAATCATCACTTTATGTGACTGGTGTTATAACAGAAGATAACCGTTCAGATTTAGGTTACGAAGTGCAAGTGAAATCAATTGAAGTTATTCATGAAGCACATGATTATCCAATTACACCTAAAAATCACGGAACTGAATTTTTAATGGATCATAGACATTTATGGTTGCGTTCAAAAAAACAACATGCTGTTATGAAAATCAGAAATGAAATTATTAGAGCAACATACGAATTCTTTAATGAAAATGGATTCACTAAAATTGATCCTCCAATCTTAACAGCAAGTGCTCCAGAAGGAACAAGTGAATTGTTCCATACAAAGTACTTTGATGAAGATGCTTTCCTTTCTCAAAGTGGTCAATTATATATGGAAGCTGCTGCAATGGCTCATGGTCGTGTATTCTCATTTGGACCAACTTTCAGAGCTGAAAAATCTAAAACTCGACGCCATTTGATTGAATTCTGGATGATTGAACCAGAAATGGCATTTACAAATCATGTGGAAAGTTTAGAAGTCCAAGAACAGTATGTATCACATGTCGTTAAATCTGTACTTAATAATTGTCAATTAGAACTTAAAGCACTAGATCGAGATACGAGCAAACTTGAAAAGGTATCAGCACCTTTCCCAAGAATTTCTTATGATGATGCAATTAAGTTCTTAAAAGAAGAAGGTTTCGACGATATTGAGTGGGGCGAGGACTTCGGTGCACCACATGAAACTGCTATTGCAAATCATTATGATTTACCGGTATTTATTACAAATTATCCAACTAAAATTAAACCATTCTATATGCAACCAAATCCAGAGAATGAAGAAACTGTTTTATGTGCAGATTTAATTGCACCAGAAGGTTATGGTGAAATCATTGGTGGTTCTGAACGTATTAATGATTTAGAATTATTAGAACAACGTATAGATGAACATCAATTAGACGCTGAAAGTTATAACTATTATTTAGACTTACGTCGTTATGGTAGTGTGCCACATAGCGGATTTGGATTAGGGTTAGAAAGAACTGTTGCTTGGATTTCTGGTGTGGAACACGTAAGAGAAACTGCTCCATTCCCACGACTATTAAGTCGTTTATATCCATAAGTTCTAATCCCACATACCATACTAATTTACTCGTCCAGTCAGCATGTTGACTGGACGCTTTTTCAACTTTAAAGAGGAGGAATATCAATTTGAATAAAATTCAACTCAAAACACGTCCTGTCGTCGTTAGAAGAGAATTATTTGACCATTATAGTGAATTAGGACTGACAGAAAAAGATTTAATTATTTTAATTAAATTGATTTATGCCTCTGAAACATCAAATAAGCAACCATCCATCGATGAATTGAAATTAGGCTCAGATATGGAACCACGTGAAATAACTAGCATCATTCAACATTTAATTCAAAGGGATTTATTACAACTTCAAGTAAAAAAGGACGAAGAAGGTAAATTTACGGAATATATGAATTTAGATGGTTTCTATGAAAAATTGAGCAATATTTTATCTCAAGATCATTCAAAACAATTAACAAATCAAGCTCAACAAAATTTTAAAGATCTTTTCCAATATATAGAATCCTTGTTTGCTAGACCTATTTCACCATATGAGATTGAAACACTTAATCAATGGATTGACGTAGACAAGCATGACTTTACTTTAATTAGAGCAGCGTTAGATGAAGCATATAGTCATGATAAACTTAGTTTCAAGTACGTAGATCGTATATTGTTAAATTGGAAAAAGAATAATGTCACAATTACTGAAGAATCTAAGAAAATAAGAGAACAATTTAACAAGCCATCTATGACACATACGGTTAATCATATACCAAAATTTGATTGGTTAAATGGGGAGAAGTTAGATGATAAGTAAGAAGAAAGCACTAGAAATGATAGATGTCATAGCTGATATGTTTCCAAATGCAGAATGCGAGCTCAAACATGATAATGCTTTCGAATTAACAATTGCAGTCCTTTTATCAGCTCAATGTACCGATAATTTAGTAAATAAAGTTACACGTACGCTTTTTCAAAAGTATAAAACACCTCAAGACTATTTGAATGTGGATATCGAAGAACTGCAAAATGATATACGTTCGATTGGCTTATATCGTAACAAAGCGAAAAATATACAAAAGCTTTGTCAGTCACTACTCGAACAATTCAATGGTCAAATTCCTAGTACTCATAAAGAATTAGAAAGTTTAGCTGGAGTCGGTCGTAAAACAGCAAATGTAGTTATGAGTGTAGCTTTCGATGAGCCATCATTAGCAGTTGATACGCATGTTGAACGTGTTTCTAAGCGACTAGGAATTAATAGATGGAAAGATAATGTGACACAAGTAGAGGATAGATTATGTAGTATTATTCCAAAGGAAAGATGGAGTAGAAGTCATCATCAACTTATCTTCTTTGGTCGCTACCATTGTTTAGCTAGAAAGCCTAAGTGTGACATATGTCCCTTACTAGATGATTGTAGAGAAGGGCAAAAACGTATGAAAGCACAATTAAAGGAAGCCTGATTAAATGATTAATAAACAAGAATTTGAAGAAATTGAAGAGTTACTTGATGAATACGCTAAACAAAGATCATTAAATTCATCAAACGCAAAGCCAGCAATTGATAAGTACTTTGACTTAATAATTCAATTTTTTAAAGAAATTAATGAAATTGAAACTATTGATTTCAAATTGTTAGATCAATACCCAGTAGTTCCAATGAACTTTGAAGAACGCTATCGATATATGTTAGCTAGAAAATATCACTTTATGGGTTATAGTCAAATGAAGACTTTAAAAAGTGAGTTAATTAAAATGAATGCGTCTTACCAAATTAGAAGAAAACGACAAAGTTAATACTAACATTAATTAGCCAGTAAAATGAGTTATTTAATTCATTTACTGGCTATATTTATATTCAAATATTTAAGTTTGAATCAATGGGTATAAGAAAGGCAATTTCTATTTAATGTAATAGAAATTGCCTTCTTTTAATTATTTAACATTTCAAAAACACTATGAGGACTTTTTAAAATCGAAAATACTATTTAAATTAAAGATGTTTGAAAGTGTACTTCCGACAGTATTAGTACCTTGTGTTGTTGAATTATTGTTAGTAGTTCCTGAATTAGTATTGCCACTATTATTAGTGTTACTACTATTAGAATTACTTGAGTTATTTGAACTATTTGATGAACTTGAGCCACTGCTACCATTTACTTCACGATTAGTCGTGTTGTTATCTGGGTGACCACTTACTGATAAATTATCAGCGCTTGAGCCGTTAACTGAATCTGGTTTCTTGAAGTCACCATCATCACTTGAAGTAATATCAGACATAACATCCTCATATAAATATTGTGGATATTCTTGTTCTGAGTGACCTAAGAATGAGTTAACGCCACCTTCTTTAATTTCACTGAAGCCCATCCAAATAGACATTGTGTATTTAGGTGTGAAACCATTAATCCAAACGTCTTTTGCAGCGTTATCAGGTAGGTTATATTGTTGGTTAATTTCTGTACCGTAAGTACTTGTACCAGTTTTAGCACCCATAGTAACGCCTGATACGCCATGTCCATAGGCTGAACCATAGGCTTTAAATGTACCTGTAAGCATTTCAGCTAACATATAAGAAGTGTAGTCTTTCATAGCTTTATGACTTGTATGGTCAAACTCAATTGTGTCATCATCAGCTGTTACAACTTTTTGGATAGAATGTGCGTTATTGTAAGTACCACCGTTAGCAATTGCTGCGAAAGCAGATGCTAATTGAGTAGGTGAGAACTCAGAAGCACCACCACCAAGTACATCAGAAGGACCAATGTCACTTTGATAATCTAATCCAACTTTTGATGCGAATTTCTTAACTGCATTATCTCCAGCTTGTGAATTAACTAGTTGCCAAGTTTTAAGCGCTGGAATGTTGAAACTTTGTCTTAACGCATCATATGCAGTTACAGTACCATGTCCATTTCCATCATAGTTACGGAATGTACCACCATCAATAGAATAGCTTGATTCATCTTGAATTGCATGATTCGTAGCCCATTGCATGTTTTCAATAGCTGGACCATAAGCTAAGAACGGTTTCAATGATGAACCAGTTAAATGCGCATCAGTTGCAGCGTTATTGTCAACAACGTCTTTGAAGTTACGACCTCCAGAAATTGCGACTAAGCCACCAGTCTTACTATCAAGAATTGTAGAACCAACACGTTGGTCTTCATTTTTATAGTAATTACCGTTGTCTATACGATCTTGTAATGTTTTTTGAACATCTTTGTCCATATTTGTGTAAATCTTAATTCCACTTTGAAGAACATCACTCAAGTTTTTATTCTTGAATTCTTTATTGTTCATCAATTCAGATTTAACAAAGTTTACATATGAATCGTATTCTGAATCAGAGTTATCAGTGCCAATTTGACGTTCCTTAGCTGTACGATCTACTAAATTAGCTTTTAAGTTAATTTTCTTAGCAGCATTATACTCTTTATCAGAAATTCTGTTGTGATAATGCATTAAGTAGAGTACAGTGTTTTTACGATTTTCCGCTTGTTTAGGGTTGTCGTAAATATTATAAAGGTTAGGCACCTGTGGTAAACCTGCTAAATATGCTTCTTCCGCAAGATTTAAATCTTTCAAATCTTTATTGAAGTAATATTTAGCTGCAGCTTTAACGCCATAAACACCATCTGAATAATAAATTTTATTTAAGTACATTTGGAAGATTTCATCTTTACTGTACTCTTGTTCTAGACGGTAGGATAGGTAAGCTTCTTGTGCTTTACGTCCGATAGATTTCTCTTCACTTAAGAATGCTCGTTTAACTACTTGTTGTGTTAAAGTAGATGCACCTTGTGAACCAAATCCACCAGTCAAGTTTTTACCAATGGCACCAAATAAACGTTTATAGTCAATTGCACCGTGGTCATAGAATCGGTTATCTTCAGTTGCTAACACAGCATTTCTCATATTTTTAGGAACATCTTTTAACTCAACATGTTCTCTTCTTGCGCCGTTATCTAATTTTTTTACTAAGTCACCATTTCTGTCGTAAATTTCTGCCGGTTTAGGATCTTGTAATTTAGATTCGGTAAATGCAGGAGCTTTCCATGCATAATACGCAAATAATAAAATGCCTAATAGAACTAAAACGATAAAGGCAATTAATAAAAAGCCAATAATCTTGATAATCGTTCTTTTCACATTCTTATTCTTTTTTGCTTTGGACTTCCCATTTTTACCATTTTTAGGTTGAGAAGATCCTTTATTTTCCGTCATACGCGGTCCTCACTTTCATCTAATATCAACTTATCAACTGCATTGAGGTAATTTAATCTTGGTTGATACTGATAAGGAATATAGTAACTATTTTTTCTTATTTCTTCAACTGTTATTGATTTTTTTATTTCATTTTTATATCTATCCCAATATTTTTGGAATTTGGAAAATGGCAATAAATATACTTCATCAAGTAATTTAAATCTTATAATTAAAAATACAATTCCTTTTTGAAGAAATGCATTTTTCATATGTTCTACTTGATGATCATGAATATTATTCAAAGGAAAAGATGTTTTATTTTTAGTTTCCTTTGCTTCAAAATCAATATAATGGCCATTATAAACGCCATTATAATCTGTAGTTGAAGGTGTACGAAAGTAAGCCTCATTTATAACTGCTTTACTTCGCTTGGGATAATGAACATTAACGATTTGAACAGGTGTTGGCTTTTTATGAATAACCGCTTTACCATGTTTTAAATAATAATCATTAGAAAGTTCAATATCCTTTTCAAGAGTCATACCACGGCCACCATATTCTATATTACTAGAATTCGATTTACCATTTCTTCCGACCATAGTCGTATTTCCCTTAAAAGGTTTACCATTAGGGTAATTCATTTAATTCACCACACAAGTTTGAATTCATATAATAGTGGTTATGTAAAACTTACACTAATTAATACTATTAATAATCATTTACGAATAATGATTATATGTTCAAACTATGATAGATAATAATAGAAATAGACAAATAAGTATTTAATCTTATCTATGAATTTCATTATTAATCTACTTTATTTTAACGTTAATTAACTAGTAAAACAATATTTCAATGTATTTATCCTGTTTATATAGATAGCAATTTGAATGACGGTTAGATTAAATTATGATAAATTAAATTGAATATAAGGGGGGCGTCTTCGTGGATACTATGTTGATAAATGATTTAATCAATGAATTACATACTATAGAAGATCGCTATAATATTGTTAAAAATTCCGAGACGAACTATGATTTTTATGAAGTAGTTTACCCTTATTCGCAACTGATAGACACTAAGCTAGAAAATCTCATTAAATTAAAACCACAGATTATTCAATTAAGTTATATGAATGCTAATAAGTTTGATTTACTAATTAAGTCATATAAAGAATTATCAGTAGATTGTCACTTTTATAGAACAAGCAAAAAGCTTTTTAATGAGAAGTTAAAAGCTGTTAACTACGATTTAAATTATATTTATCAAACTATTGAAGGGTGTTGTTGAGCATTTGAAATCTGTGTATGTAACAGGGTATAAATCTTTTGAACTAAATATTTTCAAAGATGACGCACCTGAAGTGTATTATTTAAAAGCTTTTATCAAACATAAATTATTACAATATATTGATGAGGGGCTTGAGTGGGTACTTATTCAAGGACAACTTGGTATTGAATTATGGACTGCTGAAGTAGTTATTGATTTGCGAGTTGAGTATCCCGATTTAAAATTAGGAATTATAACACCTTTTTATGGGCATACTTCTAAGTGGAATGAACAGAATCAAATGAAGTATAATAAAATTGCTCAAGAAGCTGATTTTATGGAAAGTGTTCATCATACCGAATATGAAGGACCATATCAATTTAAACAAACAGATCAGTTTATGTTAGATCATACAGATATGACTATACTTATATATGATGAAGAGCAAGAAGGAAGCCCAAAATTCTTTAAAAGGATGTTAGTTGATTTTATAAATAAAACAAACTATACTTGTGATATTGTGGCATTTGATGAACTCACTGATTTTATAAATGATATGCAGTGGGAGCAAGATCAAAGTTTCGAATGAGGTGGAAAAAATGGCAGACGTTTCTTTAAAGCTTTCAGCAAAAGATATCTATGAAAAAGATTTCGAAAAAACTATGGCCCGTGGTTATCGTCGTGAGGAAGTAGATGCTTTTTTAGATGATATCATTACAGATTATCAAAAAATGGCTGATATGAATAATGAAGTTGTAAAATTGTCTGAAGAAAATAACAAATTAAAAAAAGAAGTTGAAGAATTAAGACTTAGAGTGGCAACATCGAGACCTTCTGACAATAAATCGTTTTCTTCAAACAACTCAAGTTCATCAAACAATAATGTTGATATTTTGAAACGAATTTCAAACTTAGAAAAAGCTGTTTTTGGAAAGTAATTTAACTTAGCATAATTAATGAATGTTATCAATTGGATATTTATTGCTAATACTAAGTATTCAATTAACAACAGATATACTATAAAAATATCTGTTATAGTATAAAAAATTATGATATAATCGCAAAAGTGATATTTTGGGTAATCGCTATAGAAATATAGAGGAAAGTCCATGCTCACACAGTCTGAGATGATTGTAGTGTTCGTGCTTGATGAAACAATAAATCAAGGCATTAATTTGACGGCAACGAAATAACCTAAGTCTTATGATATGGTTAAATTAGTTTGAAAGTGCCACAGTGACGTAGCTTTCATAGAAATATGAAGGGTGGAACGCGGTAAACCCCTCGAGTGAGCAATCCAAATTTGGTAGGAGCACTTGTTTAGCGGAATTCAACGTATAAACGAGACATCTTTATTCGGAATATAAAGATTTGTAGACAGATGGTTACCACCGACGTACCAGTACAACTAGTGTACGTTATGAGTACAACGGTACAGAACATGGCTTACAGAAATATCATGAACTAGTTTAGCTCTCCCACTGATTGGAGAGCTTTTTATTTTTTACTCATACATAATAAATTTTGTTAACATATAAATATATCTATAAAAAAGGAGAAAACGTAATGTTCCAATTATTAGCAGTTTGTCCAATGGGATTAGAAGCTGTTGTAGCTAAAGAAATCCAAGAACTCGGTTATGAAACACAGGTTGAAAATGGACGTATCTTTTTTGAAGGTGATGCTAAAGCTATTGTGCAATGCAATTTATGGTTACGCACAGCTGATCGTATTAAAATTGTTGTAGGTCGTTTCAACGCTACAACATTTGATGAACTTTTTGAAAAAACAAAATCGCTACCTTGGGAAAACATTATTGATAAAGAAGGGCAATTCCCAGTTCAAGGTAGAAGTGTTAAATCAACACTATATAGTGTACCAGACTGTCAAGCTATTACTAAAAAAGCAATTGTTGAACGTTTAAAGAAAGCTTATGAGGAAAAAGGCTGGTTAAATGAAAGTGGTGCTAAATACCCTGTTGAGGTAGCTATTCTAAAAGATAATGTATTATTGACTATCGATACCTCAGGTTCAGGTTTGAACCGTCGTGGATATCGTATTGCTCAGGGGGAAGCTCCTATTAAAGAAACGTTGGCAGCGAGTCTAGTACGACTTGCCAATTGGAAGGGAGATACGCCTTTTATAGATCCTTTCTGTGGTTCAGGTACTATTGCCATAGAAGCATGTTTAATCGCTCAAAATATTGCACCAGGGTTCAATCGAGATTTTGTTTCTGAAGAATGGAATATTATGCCTCCCAATATTTATGATGATATGCGAGATGAAGCTGATCAACAAGCAAATTACGATAAAGACATTCAAGTATTTGCATCAGATATAGATCCTGAAATGGTTGAAATTGCTAAACATAATGCTGAAGAAGTCGGTTTGGCAGATATAATCCAATTTAGTGTTAAAGATGTGAATACATTATCAATTGACACCGATGAACCAGTAGCTTTAGTTGGAAACCCTCCATATGGTGAACGAATTGGAGATAGGGAAGAAGTCGAAGAAATGTATCGTTATATTGGTAAATTAATGAATCAACATTCACATTTATCAACTTACATCTTGACTAGTAACAAGGAATTTGAATTTTTAGTTAATCGAAAAGCTACTAAAAGAAGAAAATTATTTAACGGCTATATTGAATGTACTTATTACCAATATTGGGGTAAAAAGCCAACTACTATATAATTTTTATTAAATTTGTAAATTTTTCTTAATGTATCTAATAATATTTAATTAATTTAATCAATTCATTAGCACTCTTATTATTACTGATGTAAAGTGATAGTAAGAGTGTTAAATATAGATACAAATACATAATTTTATATACATCTTAGTTAGGAGAGAAATAATATGCAAACAGTATTAATAATAGGCGCAAATGGTAAGGTCTCTATCGAGGCTACTAAAATATTTTTAGAGGATTCTAATTTTAATGTTGATTTATTTTTAAGAAATGCGCATCGAATTCCTGATTACGCATCAAATCGAGTAACAGTTTATGAAGGTGATGCAAAAAACTCAAAAGATTTAGAGCAAGCACTTGATAAAGTTGATGTTGTATTTGCTAGTCTATCTGGATCATTAGATATCGAAGCACAAGCTATTGTAGATGCTATGTCTAAAAAAGATGTTAAACGATTAATCTTTGTAGCTGCCCCTGGTATTTACGATGAATTACCAGCTAAATTTAATGAATTTAATAAATCTCAATTTGGAGAGAAATTGATAAAATATCGTAAAGCTGCAGATATTATTGAAGCATCAACATTAGATTATACTATTATTCGTCCAGTATGGCTTACATTTAAAAATGAGACAGATTACGAAGTTACATCGAAGGATATTCAATTTAGAGGAACAGAAGTTTCAAGACGTAGTATTGCAAGTTTAGCTGTACGTATAGCGAAAAATCCAGAATTATATTCTAAAGAAAATATAGGTGTCAATAAACCAAACACTGATGGAGATAAACCAGCTTGGTTCAATTAACTATTCTTTATATTTGTTTCAAACTATTGTTGTGATAAAATTTAATAAATAGGTAGCGAGTCAGAAATAATAATTAAAGTTTTTACTTTAGTAAATATAATTTTTGTTGAGTAAACTTAAACAGTATATTTAATTTTAAATCTGCCTACCGGATTAAGAATAGCCTGTTACATTAAGTATGTCTCAGGCTATTACTTTTTTATTTGAATGTTTGAAACAAAGGGGACTTAGCATGGCTAATAATGAACAATTAGATATTTTATATAAATTAAAAAAAGAAGTTGAAAAATCAAAAAATTCAACTTTAATACATACTATTAATCAAGTAATAAAAAAGGTATATTTAAACCAATATACCGCTTCTTTTGTTGGTCACTTTTCAGCGGGGAAATCAACATTAATTAATTTATTATTAGAACAAGATATTCTTCCAAGTTCACCAGTACCTACCACAAGTAATACTGCAATTGTATCTGTTGCAGATAAACAAGAAATTATAGCTAATTTAGAAAATCAACAATATACTAAATTAAAAACATATGACGAAGTCAAAAAAATGAATCGTTTAAATGTAGATGTAGAGTCTGTTGAAATTAATTTTCCTTCTTCAAAATTCAAAAATGGTTTTACGCTTCAAGATACACCTGGCGTAGACTCAAACGTAGCTACACATCAGTCTACAACTGAACAATTCATGTATACAAGCAACATTTTGTTCTATACAGTAGATTACAATCATGTACAATCTGCATTAAATTTTCAATTTATTAAAAGAATGAATGATGTAGGTATACCAGTCATTTTTATCATTAATCAAATCGACAAACATAATGATGATGAAATTACTTTTGAAACTTTCAAACAAAGAGTCAATAAATCAATAGAAGATTGGGATATTAAACTTACAGATATTTTCTATGTGACAAAATTCGATCATCCCGAAAATGAACTTTCACGTCTTTCTCAATATTTAGTACAGAAAGATAATTCTAGAGAACCAATTGAGGATTATGTAAATCGTACAGTTAAGTTTATTACAGAGGCTCAATTAGGATATATTCAAAATGAACTACAAGATATTCTAGAACAGCTAAATATAAATGAAGATGAATTTGAACAAGCCTATGCTAAATTTCAACAAAATCAAGCCGTTAGTGAAGAAGCTCGACTCTTAAATAATCCTGATCAATTATTAAGTTTTTTAAAACAAAAGCGAAAAGATATATTAGATAATGCATACATTATGACGCATGACATGCGTGAAGATATTAGACATTATCTTGAAAGTATGAGTGATGATTTTAAAATTGGCGGCCTTTTAAATAAAAAGAAGAAAAAGCAAGAGGAACAAGAAGCACGTTTACAGAATGTTGTTTCTAAACTTCAAGACAAAGTTAATCAACAAATTCGACAACCCTTACGAGAGGACATGTCATTTTTAACGCGTTTTATTAATAACTCTGAAGTTAATCATGATGTATTAAATCAACATTACGAAATAGATTCAAGTTTAATTTCCAATTTATATCAACCTCAAACGAGTATTAGTAATACTTATGTACTTACTTTTAGTGATGATGTGCTTAAAGCAATTACTAATTTTGTAGAAAAACAATCCAATCCGTTATTTAATCAAGCGATTGATCATACACAAGCGCAAGGTTTAACTGAAGAAACTAATGATGATCTACAGATATATGAACATTATATTGAATTACAAAATTTAAAAGAATCTCTAACAACTAAAAATTATCAACATTATTATATTCATATGGATGACTCTTTAGATAAATTAATAGGTAGAACTGAAGCAAACTATATTCTAGAAAGCAATGATCAAGTTTTAGAAAAAGAAGAGCAAGCGTCTGATGAAAATTTAAATGAGCGTAATACTAAAAAGGTTAACATTCAAGAAGCATTAAACATTATTGAACCTGTACCATTATTTGATAGAACAAAAATTGATATTAAAGATACGTTAGAACGATTAGAAAATAAACTTGTCAAAATTGGTGTATTTGGTACATTCAGTGCAGGAAAAAGTAGTTTAATTAATGCCTTATTAGGTGGGCAATACTTAGTCAGTTCACCAAATCCTACAACTGCAGCTACGACAGAATTATCTTACGGTGAGGATAGTCAAATCACACTTAAAACTGAAGAACAACTATTAAATGAACTTAATCAACTCATTGAATACCATAATGTTTCTTTCGAATCACTCGAAGCATTTGTCCAATCTGATGTACAACAATTAAAAAACAAATTAGAAAAGAACCAACTTGCTTTTGTAAGTGCAGTTCACAAACATTTTTCTATGTATAAAGATATGTTGGATGAAGGTGTGAAACATACGATTTCTCAAGAGGAAATAAAAAAATGGAGTGCTGAAGATGAGTTTGCTACTTTTGTTAAAACCGTGCATATCAATTTACCATTAGAATGGTTGAAAGGAAAAATAATCGTTGATTCACTAGGCTTACATTCAAACAATCAACGTCATACAAACGAAACTGAACAAATTTTAACTTCATCCGATTTAATTTTATATGTGAGTTATTTTAATCATTCATTTACAGATAATGATAAAAACTTCATCGAACATATGAAAGAGATGAATCAACTTAATGAAAATCAAGCATTCAAAATGGTTATCAATGCATTAGACCTTGCAGAAAACAGTGATGATTTAGCTGCGGTAAAACATTACGTTAAAGATGCATTAACTCAAGTAAACTTGAAGTCAGATATCTTTGGTGTTTCAAGTAGACAAGCATTGAGCGGGAACGATGAAGGTATTAATCAGCTGCGTCATAGCATTGACCAATTTGTAGAAGTTGATTCAAATATAATTTTAGAGCAACAAATGGTTAAACAGCTTGAACAAATCAATATTTCTTTCGAAGAGATGATTCATGATTATAAAACTAACCAATCTCATATTGAACAACGTCAGCAACAATTGAAGAAATATCAAAATGAACAAAGGTTACCAAATCAATTGCTATTTACTACCGAACAACATACTAATAATGAAGTTGAAGATCAGATTTATCATTTAAATGGTAGATTAAAATTACAATTATTGGATGATGTTAAAAGTATATATAATAGTCAGATGACTCAAAATAGTGATTTTAATAATGAAAAAAAAGTTTCTTCTAAAGCATTTTTAGATCAAATACATCAACGACTATATTTAGAACAAAGTTTATTAGTTGAACGAATCAAGAAATATTATAACCGTCAACTTAGCGAACAAGTCGCACCGACAATCCAAAAATTAAATCAATTACATGTATTTATTAATTCTGATTTTTCAATTATGCCTAATTTTACTGAAAAGGCATTCTTGCGTGTTGATTTAAATGACATGATTAATGCTTTACCTAAACAATTAACGAAACGTCGAATTTTGAATCCAAATACTCAACGAGAGTTACAAGAACAAATCAGTTCACATACGTTAGAGTTATTGCAAAATCAAATTAGTGAATTTAGACAGGCATTGATTCAGTATGTTGCTTCAATGAATAAAGAAGCTGAAGAGAAATTTGCGCAAATTGAGGATGCGATTCAAGATCAAATCGATGAATTATTATCATTTGATTTAGATAATACATTAATCGACCAATTACATATTGCGAATCAAAAATTAAACGCACTATTAAAATAGAAGGAAGGCACAAAATATGGAAAATCGTGTCCTATTAGTAGATGGAATGGCTTTATTATTTAGACATTTTTATGCTACAAGTTTACACAATCAATTTATGTATAATTCAAAAGGTATACCAACTAACGGAATTCAAGGTTTCGTTAGACATATCTTCACAGCAATAAATGAAATCAATCCTAGTCATGTAGCCGTATGTTGGGATATGGGACAATCCACTTTTAGAAATGATATGTATACTGACTATAAACAAAATCGTCCATCACCACCAGAAGAGCTTATTCCACAGTTTGACTACGTCAAAGAAATTTCAGACCAATTTGGCTTTATAAATGTTGGAATGACTAATTATGAAGCTGATGATGTGATAGGAACTTTGGCAAAAACATTTTCTGATAATAACGAGGTCCACATCATCACTGGAGATAAAGACTTATTACAATGCATTAATAATAATGTAGAAGTTTGGTTAATAAAGAAAGGATTTAATATTTATAATCGTTATACTTTAACTCGTTTTAATGAAGAATATCAGTTAAATCCACAACAATTAATTGATATTAAAGCGTTTATGGGTGATTCTGCAGACGGATATCCTGGTGTTAAAGGTATAGGTGAAAAAACAGCTCTTAAATTGATTCAAACTTATGGAAGTGTTGAGAATGTATTATCCAATATTGAACAATTGACTCCTGGACAACGTAAGAAAATTGAAGCAGATAAGTATAATTTAACTTTGTCAAAAAAGTTAGCCGAAATATATACTGATGTGCCACTAAATAGCATGGAAATTTATAGAGATATGGCTTATGCACATTCACTTAACCACATACTTTCAATTTGCAATGAACATGAACTTTATGTTTCTGGAAAATATATATCAACAAAATTATAATTTAGTACAAAGACTCAAGACCTATAATGTGTTTTGAGTCTCTTTTTCGACTAATTTATAACGCTCCTCAACATTTATACTTTTTTTATTTTATTAAAATAAAATCTATTTCACACTCAATTAAATTAATGATACAATTAAATATAAAAACTATTTAATTGTTCATTTCATAATGATAATTGAAATTAATACCCGAGAGGAGTTGTGAAACTTTTGTCGAGTAATTTTTTATGTTCTAATGACTGACAAAAATTAAGACAATAAATACGGTAACTTAATTATCAATCCATTTGATATTGAGCTATGTGTTATCGGAATTACTTTTTTCAAAACTACTCATAACATCAACATCAAGAATATACAACATAGAATAGGAGAGAAGCGCATCAATGAATCATCGAGATAAACTGCAGAAGTTCAGTATTCGAAAGTATGCAGTGGGAACTTTCTCAACATTAATCGCCACGTTAGTATTTTTAGGAACGCATACCGATCAAGCCCATGCGAATGAAAATATCAATACGACAGTTGAAAAAGCACAGCAAAATACTGAACCACAAGCATCCCGAGACAATAATAGTAATCCAAATGATGCAATAACAATTCAAAATGATCAAACTTCTGATCAAGCTGCAGAAATCAATAAGCAGTCAAAAGAAAATGACAACATAACTACAGAAAAAAATACTATAGAAACTCAAACAAGCGAAAAAGAAATTACTAATTCGACATCAACATCTATTAAAGAAAAGATGGAAGAAAAATCGCCAGTCACAAAAGATGAAAAAACAAATGAACTGAAAGAAAAATCTTCATCGATCGTAGGGACGCAATCTTCGAATCAAAGTAAACAACAAGTTGAATACTCTAGCTTAAACCCATCTAAACAAATTGATGATAAGCTAAACACAACTAAAGCATCTAAGTCGGATAATGAACAGAAGATTGAGGGCAAAAACGTTTCTAAACTGACTGTTCTTACTCAAGAAATTCAAAGTAAATTACCAGAAGTTGAAACTTTAGAACCTTCAAATCCTCACATTGAAGAAGCGAAAAAAATAATTGTAGAAAGTAATCATTTCACACAATCTAGTAATGTTTCGCAACAATCACTTTTAGATTTTATTACAAGATTAGAGCAAACACGTAATTCATTAGCAAATGTGATTACTCGTTCTCAATCAGGTAAACGCGATCCAAGAAACGGTCAACAAATGGAAAAAGGTACGAATTTTAGATTTACTACATTGAATGGCCGTTGGAATGCTGGAAAAAACGTCATTGTATATCAAAGTAACTATGCTTCATTACCTGATGGAAGAGCGCTTGGTACTGGTCAACAAAAAAACGGTGTAGAAAGTATAACTTCTAGAAAGACCGTCATGCGTGCTTATTATAAACATGAAGGTAATTCAAAATACTTAGTTTATGATGTATTCTTTAATAATGACGGCGTTAATTTTATATCACCTGGATCACAACAACGTTTAGGTATGGCTTTGCTGTTACCATATAAAGTAATGAAATTGAATTCAGATGGTTCGTTCGCTAGCGATTCAGTTAGAAATCTATCTTATGCAGCTTACGAAAAAAGAAGTGGTAGAAATAGTCTATTAAGTGAATCACCTAGCGATTTTATTATCGATCCAGATAATAGTACGCAAATGATTGATATGCTAAGAAGTAATCAGCGTGATTTTGGTCATACAACATTTTATCTTAGTTTCGGTGTTCGTCCAGGTAGAAGTTTTAATTCTGATGCGAACGAATATTTCCACTCAAATAGAAATAATCCTGATTTGAGAAAAGCAGTCGAAGATCAACGAGGCATTTTCAGTGGATGGAACTATGGTATTGGTATTCAAGTAGATCCTAACCATCCTGAAGGTGCAAATCGTGCGTATCATATGCACCTTGAAGTTAAATTAAGAGATAATGTAACTACTGCCGAGCTAGAAAATGCTTGGTCATATGCCAATACAGCTGCTATGGGTGGTGTAAGTAAATCTGCTTATACAGTTTTATCAGGTCGTATATTACCTGAAGATAGTACACTGCCATCTATCGAGAATCAACCACCAGTGAAACCAACAATTAACTCTGATTTAGTAGGTAAAGCAACAACGACAACAGTTATTGATGTATCTACAGATCCAAATACTAAAGTCGAAATATTTGATAAAAATGGTAACAAAATTGGTACAGGTACAACTGGTTCTAATGGACATGCTTACATTACGCCAACTCGTCCTATACCTGAAGGTAACGTCACTGCTAAAGCTTATAATCACAGTGATGAAACAAAAGTTTCAACATCTGATCCTAAATTTGCAACTGACACAATTCCACCTACTACACCTGTAATTAACACACGATTAGTTTACAAAGCTGGTACATTAACACCAATTGATGTTTCTACTGATCCAAATACACATGTTGCATTAATAGATAAAAAATGGACGTATTTTTGGAGCAGGTACAACGGATGCTAGTGGTCATGTGATTATTACGCCAGATCGAGTTATTCCTGAGGGAAATGTGACTGCGAAAGCTACAGATAATGCTTTACATCCGAATAGTTCTGTTTCGATTCCTGTTCAAGCGACAACGCTGATACCTGTAATGAAACCAGTCATTAATACAGATGTTGCAGGTAAAGCTTTCTCTACACCAGTTATCGACATTACATCTACACCAAATACACGAGTAGAACTATTAGATAAAAATAATAATGTCATCGGTCGTGGAATTACTGGTTCTAATGGGCATGTTAATATCACCCCAGATCATTATCTTTTCGAAGGTAATATCACTGCGAAAGCATATGATCAAACTGATGCAACTAATAATGCAACATCTGATCCAAGACATGTTACTGATACAACACCACCTAGAAAACCAGTAATTAATACTAATTTAGTTAATAAAGTAGGTACAAGAACGCCTATTGATGTTTCTACAGATGTATTGACTAGAGTAGAAATTTTTGACGAAAATGGTAAAAGTTATGGTGTAGTTCTTACTGGAATGGACGGTCACGGTATAATTACGCCAAGAGAGCCACTACCTTTAGGAAAAATCTATGCACGTGCTACAGATGGTGCAGAGACACCTAACTCAATCGATTCAGATCATGTACCTGTTACGGATACAATTCCACCTACAGTTCCAACTGTAGATACAGATTTAACAGGTAAAGCGACGACTTTAACTCCAATTACCGTTACAACTGATCCGAATACGAATGTTCAATTATTAGATAAAAATGGGCAAATCATAGGTACCGGAACAACAGATAGTTCAGGTCGAGTGTCAATTACACCTACAAGACCTATTCCGGAAGGTAATGTTACGGCTAAAGCAATTGATAATGCGGAACATCCGAATAGTTCTACATCTGATCCTGTGAAAGCAACGGATACTACGCCTCCAACTAAACCTAGAGTTTCAACACCACTAGGTGGAAAGGCGACAACTTTAACACCAATTGAAGTTATTACGGATTCGAATACAAGCGTGCAACTTTTAGACAAAGATGGTCGTGTGATTGGTTTGGGTACGACTGGTGCTAATGGACGTGTTACAATCACGCCAACTCGTCCTATTCCTGAAGGTAATGTCACTGCCAAGGCAACTGATAATGCTGAACACCCGAATAGTTCTGTATCTAAGCCAGTAAAAGCTACTAAACCTATTGTAAAATCAGGTAAAAAAGCTAAACACTATAAAACAAAAATATCTAAGAACCACAATTCAAAAGAGTATAGAAACCATAATTCAAATAAACCTAAAAATACAATACGTGGTGAAAAGAAAAATATAACTAATATAGGCGGTATTTCTAAAAATAAAGTAAAAGATTTACCAAATACTGGTATAAAAGAAACATCAAATAATTCTTTACCTTATTTAGTTACACTACTAGGTAGCTTTGTTTTACTAATTGGTAGAAGAAAAGATAACAACAGAAATAAGTAATTCTAATATAACTGCTAATTAGAAAATCCACTGAGATCTTAAATGATTTCAGTGGATTTTTGATTTCAAAAATTCATATTTTAATATTAATTTAACATTAAAGTATCTATTGAAATTATAATCATATCAATATAATTTGACGAAATATTTCAGAGACATCTATTAAAAACTTTACCCCGTTTATCAATAAATTAAAATGAGACGACTATTTTTAAATATCACAACATTTATTATTAAATGAATGATATAATAATATTATATAAATTAAATTTGATTTCTATATCTAGTATGATATTAAATTAATAGTTATGTGAAATGCGTTAAATTAAAATGTCATAAACAATAACTTTTATTAATTTTTACTAAAATAGTAAAGGAGAATATCGCACCATGAATCAACATAATCAATTACAAAAATTTAGCATTCGTAAATATGCAATCGGTACCTTTTCAACATTAGTAGCGACATTCGTATTTTTAGGGGTAAACAACGATGCACAAGCTAGCGAACATTTAAATCCCACTCAACAACTTACGAATAACAATCAAGAAAGTACAATTAACGAAAGTACAAATACGTCAATTCAACATTTAGCCAATAATCACACAGGTCAAGTACAATCAAATCAAGTCAATAACACTAATAATGAAGTTAAATTAAATAAACAAACTAATAATGATTCAAGTGTATCAAATCATCCACAAAACATTCACACTAGAAAAAAAAGAGCTTCTAATTCAGATGAAACTGATTTCACTAGAGTAGTTACAGGAACAGTCGAAGATTCTTCTAATCCTGCAACAAACCCTTCATCACCAACTACAAATGATCAGCAAGCACCGCTTATTAAACCAACTTTTGTTACAAGTGTGGGCTATGCAGCTAATACGAAAAGGCCAATTGAAATATTGACTTCACCTAATACTGAAGTAGCACTATTGGATAAAGATGGTGCAACAATGGGTACTGGTAGAACAAATGAAACGGGTCATGTCACTATTACTCCACAGCAGTGGATTCCCAAAGGTAATGTTTCAGCAAGAGCCACTCGTGGTACGGAAAGTGTTACATCAGATCCTGTGGAAGCGTTGAATACAGACCCTCAACATAGACCATTTGTAATCGAAGTTACAACTGATCCTTTTACAAGAATTGAATTAAGGGATAAATACAATAAACCTTTAGGGGCTTCAAGAACAAATGATAAAGGTCATGCTTACATTGTACCAACTAGACCTATTCCAGAAGGTAATGTAACAGCTGTAGCTACTGACGATAGTGGAAATTCATCTACTTCAGATCCTAAGAAAGCTACCGACACTACACCGCCTGATAAACCAATTATTCATACAAATTTAGTAGATAAAGTAGGTACAGTAACACCAATTGAAATTACTACTGACCCTGCTACTAAAGTTGAATTATTTGATAAAGATAATAATTTATTAGGTAGTGGAATGACTGATCATACTGGACATATTACAATTACTCCAAATAGACCATTGGTTGAAGGACCATTAACGGCAAAAGCAACAGATGATGCTGAAACACCAAATAGCAGTTACTCAGACCCAGTAAATGTAACAGATTTAACACCACCAACATCACCTAATCTAGAAACTGACCTAACTAGTAAAGCTGGTACTCAAACACCGATTACAGTTACAACAGATCCTGACACAGTTGTTGAATTGTTTGATAAAGATGGTATTAGTCTGGGATCAGGAACAACTGATTCTACTGGACACGTAACAATTAAACCTAATCGTCCGATTCCGGAAGGTGATGTAACCGCTAAAGCAACTGATAACGCAGAACATCCAAATAGTTCTACTTCTCAGCCAAAAAAAGCAACGGACACAACGCCACCAATCATTCCAATTTTCAATACAGAGATAGGTGGCAAAGCTGGTACTCAAACGCCAATCACTGTTACGACTGATCCTAACACAACTGTTGAATTGTTTGATAAAGATGGTAATAGTTTAGGTTCTGGTGAAACAAATGGTTCTGGACAAGTGACAATCATACCGAATAAAGCAATTCCTGAAGGCAATATAACTGCTAAGGCGACTGACCATGCAGAACACCCTAATAGTTCTATCTCTGAACCAGTAAAAGCGACTGATACAACACCACCTACAAAACCATCTGTTGTGGGTAACTTGGATGGTAAAGCTGGTAGTACTGATCCTGTAGAAGTAACTACTGATCCAAATACTAAAGTTGAACTTTTAGATAAAGATGGTAATGTGATTGGTTCTGGCATGACTGATAGTACTGGACGTGCGTTTATTACACCAACTAAACCTATTCCTGAAGGTAATGTTTCAGTTAGAGCAACAGATAATGCGGAAGTACCTAATAGTTCAATTTCTGATCCAGTAAAAGCGACTGATACGACGCCACCAAATATACCAACATTTAATACGGATGTTTCTGATAAAGGTGGAACTCTAACACCAATTTCAATTACGACTGACCCCAATACTCATGTTGATATTATTGATAAGGATGGTAATATCATTGGTTCTGGCACTACAGACGGTCAAGGTCACGTAACAATAACGCCAAATGTTCCAATCCCTGAAGGAAATATTTACGCAAAAGCGACTGACAATGCAGCACAACCAAATAGTACGACTTCACAACCTTTTAACGTTATCGATATAACACCGCCAATAAAACCAACAGTTCCTGGCGGATTAACAGGTAAAGCCAATACACAGGATCCTATTGAAGTTGTAACAGATCCAAATACGCATATAGAAATATTTGATAAAGATGGACAACTCATTGGTACAGGTGACACGGACCAAAATGGTCATGCTTTTATTACACCTACAAAACCAATTCCTGAAGGTAATGTAACGATTAAAGCTACAGATCATGCTGAACATCCAAATAGCTCAACATCCGATCCAATCGAAGCTACAGACACAACGCCACCTTCAGTACCTAAGGTGAATACAGGTCTTAACGGAAAAGCAAATACTTATACACCGGTTTCAGTATCAACTGACCCTAACACTAAAGTGGAATTGTTAGACAAAGATTTCCATGTTATTGGCTCTGGCGTTACTGATGAAAAAGGTAATGCGATAATTACACCAACAAAGCCAATTCCTGAAGGCAATGTTTATGTGAAAGCAACTGACAATGCAGCACAACCAAATAGTTCGGTTTCTAAACCTGTTAAAGCAACTGATACAACACCACCACCTAAACCAGTAGTAAAAGGTAGTATGAATGGTAAAGCAGGTACTAAAGATCCAATTGAAATTATCACTGAACCGTACATTAAAGTAGAAATACTTGATAAAGATGGACATGTCATTGGCTCTGGAAAAATTGATAAAAACGGTCATGTAATAATTAAATCAAACAAACCATATCCTGAAGGTACAATTATTATTAAAGCTACAGATCATGCTCAGCCACCGAACAGTTCATTCTCAGATCCAATTAAAGTAACTGATACAACGGCACCAACTGAACCAAAAATTCATACAACACTGATTCATAAAGCAAATACTAAGACGCCAGTGAAAGTTACAACCGATCCTTATACACTTGTTGAATTATTGGACAAACATGGACATGTCATTGGTAAAGCTACGACTGATGGTAACGGAAATGCTACTATAAAACCAACAACACCAATACCAGAAGGTGACGTAACAGTAAGAGCTACTGATAATGCTCAACATCCTAATAGTTCTTTATCTAAACCAGTTAAAGCAACATTAGCTCATAATGATAAAGCACATAAAGATGGTCGTAATACTCATAATCCAAATCAAAAAGATTCAAAACACAATAGTGGAAATACAGATGATCAAGGTGATAATTTGAGAGGCTATAATCAAAATGATAGCAATCAAAATACTGTAGGCTCTTTACCTAACACTGGTTACAACAATAGTGAATCATCAACTGCATTCTTAATGACTTCACTATTGAGTGGGATCGCATTATTATCAAGAAGATTTAAAAAAGAAGAGAAGTAATGGCTTTTTTAAACGACTAAAAAACACCCCTCTATTTAATTTCAAATTAAATAGAGGGGTGTTATGTATTTAACTAATGTTAATTTTTCTTTTTAGTTAGTTTAAACAATGCTTGTTGCGCCATTTGATTTGCTTCTTTATTTTGTTCTCTAGGTACCCATTTTACAAACACCAATTCAAAACTTTTTTCGAGTATTTCCAAATTCTCATAATATGGTTTAAATCGTGCGTTTTTTACAAATCCTTGATTAACACTATCTTCAATTAATTTTGAATCAGTATATAATAAAGCATTAACAACATTAAGTTCACGAGCATGTTCAAGTGCATGAATAAGGGCAGCCCATTCCGCACTGTGATTATCTAGTTCGCCTAAGTCGTGCGTATATACATACTTTTCATCATTCTCTTTGATAACTATTCCGCATGCACTTCGCCCAGGATTACCTCTAGTAGCTGCATCAAAGTAAATTTTTGCCATATGAATTTAACACCTTTTAATTTTAATAATTTCACTATTCTTATCGTATTACAAAATAAGAAAATAGGGAATGGCATAGATTTCATTAAGAAATCATTTCCATTCCCATAATATTCTTTAATATCCCTTATCTAGTTTATGAATTTGACCTTTACGATACATAGACTTAGCTATATAACCGAATGGTACATTAAATATAGTAGAAATAAGTTTTAATAAATAAGTTGTAATGAATATTTCGAATACAACCATGTTTGGTAAAGTTCCTGCAAACGCAATTGTGACAAACAGTGCTGTGTCAATAATTGAACTTAACATGGTACTACCATAAGCACGAATGATAAATGTTTTATCTGAGCTAAATACTTTTTTAATTGCAGAGAAAATAAATACATCAACGTGTTGTCCAATAATATACGCAATAATTGAACCTAATGCAATTCTTGGTACTAAATCAAATATTGTTGATAAAGATTTTTGAGCCATATCCTCAGGTGCAGGTATAAAATGTAGTGACATTTGCATAACAATAATCATAACCAATGTAGAAGAAAATCCTAACCATACAGCTCTTTTCGCAACTTTGCGACCATAAATGTCATTAAGTATATCTGTAGCTAAATAAATAGACGCAAACATGACATTACCCAAAGTAGCAGAAATACCAAAAATATGAACTGTTTTGATTACTTGAATATTAGCAATAATTGTACCAATTGCTACCCAAGCAATTAAGCCTTGTTTGCCAAAACATCGAAACATTACAACCATTAATATAAATGTAACAAGAAATGTTGCTACACCGAAAATTTCATTATACATAAATATCCTCCTAAATTTTGATGATGCGGGTGTTTAGAAACCGCAAAAACAACTTAATTATTTTATAGTAATTACTACATAAATGCAATACGACTTACCATTTTCATCAACACTTATTATTTATTAAATCGATTATTTCAAAATAAATACAAATTAAGTTATACTTATTCCATGCTTATATTAAGACAATACTGTACTTAAGGAGTGACTGTTATACTTACACATTCCGAACAAAAAGCAATTAATAAAATTGATGAGTTAATGAATACTTATTGTGAAAAATGTTTACTAAAAACACATATCAGAAAAACAGAAGGTAAGACACAAGCACACCATTTTTGTATATCTGAGTGTTCAATAGGTAAACAAATCAAACAATTAGGTAATGAACTACAATAGGAGGTAAGGACTATGCAAATTGTTTCAATTGAAGAAACACCAAATCATAACACTATGAAAATTAACCTAAGTGAAAAAAGAGAAGATAATAAATCTAATACATTTACTTCTGCTCAAGAAGGACAACCTGATTTTATAAATAAACTGTTCGATATTGATGGTGTAAAATCAATATTCTATGTTATGGATTTTATTTCTGTCGATAAAGAAGATAATGCAGATTGGAATAGTATTCTTCCTCAAATTCAATCTACTTTTGAATAAATATTTACAAGGGGACATGCACTTATGGAAATATTAAGAGTAGAGCCGACACCAAGCCCTAATACTATGAAAATCGTATTATCTAACAAAAGAGAAGACAATAAATCTAATACATTCACATACGTAGAAGAACAACAACCACAATTTATTAATGATTTATTAACAATTGACGGTGTCAAATCTATATTTTATGTGATGGACTTCTTAGCTATTGACAAAGAGCCTAAATCCGATTGGGAAGTGGTCTTACCTCAAATCACTTCAACTTTAAATAATGAGTCATTTTTAGATTCATCAAAAAAGCCCGATGAACACTATGGAGAGATTAAAGCTGAAGCACTTATGTTTAAAGGTATTCCATATCAAATTAAACTCACTACGACTTCAGATGAAAGTCGTAAACAGTTGCCGGACTATTTTGTTGAGAGTATGTTAAAAGCTCAAAAAGATGGAGACAATGTTGTGTTTTTACGTAAATGGCAAGATTTAGGAGTTAGATACGGTGATTTAGAAGAAGTTATGAATGAAGTGTACGAAGAAATCATTGCTTTATATCCATCTGAAAAGTTAGCATCTCTAGTTCAAACTGCATTAGAAACTGATATTGTTATTCCACAGCAACAATATCATCATGTAACTTTAAATGAATATAAAGAGGCAACTGATTGGAAAGATAAATTAAGAATGTTAAAAGAATTTCCAACACCTACACTTCAAGATATTGACCTATTAGATGAAGCTTTACAAGAAGATAAAGCACCCTTAAGACGACAAGCCATAGTATTAATAGGCATGATTGAAGATAAAGAAATTCTTCCATACTTATATAAAGGCTTGCATGATAAGAGTCCAGCTGTTAGACGCACTGCTGGAGATTGCTTAAGTGATTTAGGTTATAAAGAGGCTCTGCCTGAAATGGAAAAAGCCTTAAATGATTCACAGAAAATTGTACGTTGGAGAGCTGCTATGTTTCTATTTGATGAAGGCGGACCAGAACAATTATCTAGTCTAAAGTCACACGCTAATGATCCTGCTTATGAGGTCAAACTTCAAATTGAGATGGCAATTTCTAGAATCGAAAATGGTGATGAGGCTTTAGGTTCTGTATGGAAACAAATAGCTAATCGAAATAAATAATTATGTTAAAGTAAAACTAAATTAGGAGTGAAAATTATGAATCCTTATGAACAATATATGCAAGAATTAGCACAACAAATGAGAGCTGAACTCACTGAAAATGGTTTTGAAAGTTTAGAAACAAGTGAAGATGTATCAAATTATATGAAAAATGTTAACGAAGAAGATACAACATTTGTAGTAATTAATTCTACATGTGGTTGTGCTGCTGGCTTAGCCAGACCTGCAGCTGTTGCCGTAGCAGAGCAAAATGACAAAAAACCAACAAATAAAATCACTGTATTTGCTGGACAAGATAAAGAAGCAACTCAAACGATGCGAGAGTACATCCAACAAGTTCCATCAAGTCCATCATACGCTTTATTTAAAGGAACAGAATTAAAACATTTTATCCCTAGAGAACATATCGAAGGTCGTGACATTCAAGATATCTGTATGGATATTAAAGATGCATTTGACGAAAACTGCTAAGCAGTATAATTTTAAATAATTTGAGTCATCCATATTAAAGTATTCACTCAGAGTTAATACTATCATCCTAAATTGATGGTATAAACTTGAATTGAGTAAATGAGGATCCACTTTTCAATCCCAAATATAAAATTAAAAACTAATTTTATATTTGGGATTTTTTTATTTTAATTTTATAAATACGCATTATCTAGTATAATATTCAGTAATATAAATAATTCTAGGAGATGAGCAAAATGTTAAATTCCTTTGATTCAGCCTATCATGCTCTATGCGAAGAAATATTAGAAATTGGTAATCAACGGGATGATCGTACTCATACCGGTACTATTTCTAAATTTGGTCATCAGTTACGATTTGATTTATCTAAGGGTTTCCCATTACTTACAACAAAAAAAGTATCTTTCAAACTTATCGCTACAGAATTATTATGGTTTATTAAAGGCGATACAAATATACAATACTTACTAAAATATAATAATAATATTTGGAATGAATGGGCCTTCGAGAAATATGTTCAATCTAATGATTATCATGGTCCTGATATGACCAATTTTGGTCATAGAGCACTACAAGACGATGAATTTAATGAACTGTATAAAGAAGAAATGTCTAAATTCAAACAACACATTTTAAATGATGACTCATTTGCAAAAAAATACGGAGATTTAGGTAATGTATATGGTAAACAATGGAGAGATTGGGTAGATAAAGAAGGTAACCACTTTGATCAACTTAAAACAGTTATTGAACAAATTAAAAGTAGTCCAAATTCTCGCCGACATATTGTCTCAGCATGGAATCCAACAGAAATAGATAGCATGGCTTTGCCACCATGTCATACTATGTTCCAATTTTATGTTCAAGATGGCAAATTAAGTTGTCAATTGTATCAACGAAGTGCAGATATTTTCTTAGGTGTACCATTTAATATTGCTAGCTATGCATTATTAACTCATTTAATAGCAAAAGAGTGTAATCTTGAAGTTGGAGAATTTGTGCACACTTTTGGTGACGCACATATTTACTCTAATCATATTGAAGCAATAAAAACACAATTGTCTAGAAACAGTTTTGATCCGCCAACTTTAAAAATTAATTCAAATGCATCCATTTTCGATATCAATTACGAAGATTTAGAATTAATTGGATATAACTCACACCCAGCAATTAAGGCACCTATTGCTGTATAATAGGCTGAAATTTTGCGATTATTAATATAAACAATTTTTTCATACGGAGGGGAAGGGAAATATGACTTTATCAATTTTAGTAGCACATGATGAACAACGCGTTATTGGATATAATAATGATTTACCATGGCATTTACCTAATGATTTGAAACACGTAAAAAAATTATCAACTGGAAACACACTAGTGATGGGGCGAAGAACATTTGAGTCAATTGGTAAGCCGCTTCCTAATAGAAGAAATGTAGTGTTAACGAGTGACACAACGTTTAACGTTGATGGTGTAGATGTGATTCATTCTATAGATGATATTTACAAATTAGAAGGTCATATTTTCATCTTTGGTGGTCAGTCATTATTTGAAGAAATGATTGATAAAGTAGATGATATGTACATTACTGTTGTTGATGGTAAACACCAGGGCGATACATTTTTCCCACCTTATACTTTTGAAGAATGGGAAGTAGAGTCATCGGTAGACGGAGAGTTAGATGAGAAAAATACAATTCCACATACGTTTTTACATTTAGTACGTAAACATTAAATTAAATTGATAAACCGGAGGCACTTATGACTAAACAAATTATCGTGACTGATTCTACATCAGATTTATCACATGAATATCTAAAACAACATAATATACACGTAGTACCTTTAAGCTTAACGATTGACGGAAAATCGTTTGTTGATCAAATAGATATTACATCTGAGGCTTATATTCAACGAATTGAGGAAGATGCCGACGTAAAAACAAGCCAACCACCAATCGGGAAATTTATTGAACTATACGAAGAACTTGGTAAAGAGGATGTTGAAATCTTTAGTATCCATATGTCATCAGGTCTAAGTGGTACATACCAAACTGCTTTGCAAGCCAGTGATATGGTTGACACTAAAGTAACCGTAATTGATTCCAAATCTATTTCATTTGGACTCGGCTATCAAATCCAACGACTTGTTGAATTAATTAATACGAATCTTTCGTCTAATCAAATCGTAGACAAACTCAAAGAATTACAAAAGAACATTAAACTCTTTGTTGTAATCGGACAATTAAATCAATTAATTAAAGGTGGACGCATAAGTAAGACAAAAGGTTTTATTGGTAATATAATGAAAATAAAACCCGTCGGCACTTTAGAAGATGGATATTTAGAAATCGTACATAATGCACGTACACAAAATTCTAGTATACAATATCTAAAAAAAGAAATTTCAGAATTTATCGATAAACATAAAATTAAATCGATTGGTGTTGCTCACGCAAACGTTCTTGACTTTGTTGACAAGCTCAAGTTGCAATTTGATGAGGCATTCGGCCAACAGAAATATGATGTTAATGTAACGACACCAGTTATTTCAACTCATACTGGTCAAGGAGCAATCGGCTTGGTTGTTGTTCGTGAATCAAATTAATCTCATTGCTTACTTCCTATTGTTCTTTTAATAAAATTCATCATTGTGAGTAGATTACTTTAAATAATAGTATTTATATCGTAAATTTAAATAATGACAGAGGAGGTAATAATATGGCATATGCAACTTTAGCTGGAGGATGTTTCTGGTGTATGGTTAAGCCTTTTACATCATATCCCGGTATTGAAGAGGTAGTATCTGGATATAGTGGAGGTCATGTTGAAAATCCAACGTATGAACAAGTTTGTACTAATCAAACTGGACATAGGGAAGCTGTTCAAATTCAGTTCAACTCAGACATTACGTCCTTTGAAAATATCTTAGATGTATATTTTAAAACTTTTGACCCTACAGACGGCGGTGGTCAATTCTTCGATAGAGGAGAAAGCTATGAACCGGCTATCTTTTATCATGATGAAGAGCAAAAGAAAGCAGCTGAACTCAAAATACAACAATTAAATGAAGAAGGTATTTTTAAAAAACCTGTTATAACGCCGATTCTTCCATACAAAAACTTTTATCCTGCGGAAGACTATCATCAAGATTATTACAAGAAAAACCCTGCTCATTATGAGCAATATCAACGTGGATCAGGAAGAAAATCATTTATCGAAACACATTGGGGGTCTCAAAATGATTAAAAAAGATAAAAATGAATTAAATGAAATGGAATATTTAGTTACTCAAGAAAATGGTACTGAACCTCCATTTCAAAATGAATATTGGAATCATTTTGATAAGGGTATTTATGTAGATAAAATTTCAGGCAAGCCATTGTTTACTTCTGAGGAAAAGTTTGAATCTAATTGTGGTTGGCCAAGTTTCTCTAAATCAATTGATGATAATGAAATCATTGAACTCGTAGATAAAACATTTGGTATGATTAGAACAGAGGTTAGATCGGAAGATGCAAACAGTCATTTAGGTCATGTATTCAACGATGGTCCGAAAGAAAGCGGTGGACTACGTTATTGTATTAATTCTGCAGCGATTCAATTTATCCCTTATGATAAGTTAGAAGAACTTGGATATGGAGATTTAATTCCGCATTTTGAAAAATAGGAGTGACTAATTATGTTTAAAAAATTATTTGGTAAAGGTAAAGAAGTTAATAGAGAAATTGAAATCTATGCACCATTAACTGGCGAATATATTAATATTGAGGATATTCCAGATCCAGTATTTGCACAAAAAATGATGGGCGAAGGCTTTGGTATTAACCCAACTGAAGGAGAAGTTGTTTCTCCAATTGAAGGTAAAGTTGACAATGTATTTCCAACTAAACACGCAATAGGACTTAAAGCAGATAATGGTTTAGAAATATTAGTTCATATAGGTTTAGACACTGTTCAACTAGATGGTCAAGGTTTCGAAATCTTAGTAAGTAGTGGCGACACTGTTCAAGTTGGTGATCCATTACTTAAATTTGATCTAGAATATATTAGAAATAATGCGAAAGATGTTATTTCACCAATTATTATTACAAATTCAGATCAAACTGAATCAATCCACGTCAATGATGTTAAAGCAGTCATCAAAGGTGAAACTAAAGTTGTTGATGTGACAATGAGCTAATGAAAGAACATTCATTCTATCAATTTGCTCTAACGGTTAGAGGCCGTAAAGATAGCAAGGGAGACTTAGCTGAAGAAATATTTAATGATCTGTCTTTTCCAAAACATGAAAAAGATTTCAATCAATTGTCTGACTATATTGAAATGCAAAGCGACATATCAGTATCCATGTCAGTGTTTGATGATTTATATGAAGAGTATACAGAATGGTTAAAATTCTAACTTACTCAGTAATGTGGTAAGCACATGTATCATATTAAAATTGCATTAAAAATTTCATAACAGCTGGCTAAATGAGAAGTATATCAAGCCTTTCTCAATTCTAGTCATCTTTTAGGGGGTGGAACGAATTCATTATGGATTCTGTCCCACTCCTTTTGTGCTTTTTATTCAACTTATTTCTTAAAAGTTGCGTTTGTGTCTAAATAACGACATACTTATATTATCTTTTTAGATGAAATTATAAATACATAAGATGTTATATGAGGAAGTGGTTTTATGAGTCATCATTCTGAGGAAAAACAAAGTAGTATAGACTCCAAACATAAAAATGAAACATCTTCTAATAAAAGAATTAATTTTAAAACTTGGCAATTTATAGTACTTTTATTAGGAATTATCATTATTACAGCTGGTATTACAGTTGCTGCTACAATTGGTATCAGTCACAAAATAAGCGGATTAACTAAAGATGAACGTCAAGAAATTAAAAAAATTGAATATGCTTATAAGACACTTAATAATGATTACTATAAAAAACAAAATGCTAGTAAATTATCTGAGGCTGCTATAGATGGCATGGTTAAAGAACTTAAAGATCCTTATTCTGAATACATGACTAAAGATGAAACGAAAAGCTTTAATGAAGATGTTTCAGGCGACTTTGTAGGTATTGGTGCAGAAATGCAAAAAAAAGATAAACAAATAATGATTACAAGTCCAATGAAAGATTCTCCTGCTGAAAAAGCCGGTATCCAACCAAAAGATGTTGTTACTAAAGTGGATGGAAAATCCGTAGTAGGCAAACCTTTAGATCAAGTAGTAAAATTAGTACGTGGTAAAGAGGGAACAACGGTCAAACTAACAATAAAACGTGGTTCTCAAGAAAAAGAAATTAAAATTAAACGTGGTAAAATCCATGTAAAAAGCGTGGAATATAAGAAGAAAGACAACATTGGAGTATTTACTATAAACAAATTCCAAGATAATACTGCAGGCGAACTTAAATCTGCTATTATTAAAGCTCATAAAGACGGTGTTCGTAATATAGTATTAGATTTAAGAAATAATCCTGGTGGTCTACTTGATGAAGCCATAAAAATGGCTAATATCTTTATAGATAAAGATCAGACTGTTGTAAAACTTGAAAAAGGCGATGACACAGAATCAATCAAAACGTCAAATGACGCTTCTAAAGAAGCTAAAGACATGAAAGTTAGTATCTTAGTAAATGAAGGTTCTGCCAGTGCATCAGAAGTATTTACTGGTGCAATGAGAGACCACAAAAAAGCTAAAGTTTACGGTTCAAAAACTTTTGGTAAGGGAATAGTACAGACAACTCGTGAATTTAAAGATGGCTCATTATTGAAATATACACAAATGAAATGGTTAACACCTGATGGTCATTATATTCATGGGAAAGGTATACAACCTGATACAATAATAGCTTCACCTAAATATCAATCTATCAGTGTCATTCCAACTGATAAATCTTATTCTGTTGGTGACAATACAAAATACGTGAAATCTATCAAAATCGGTTTAGATGCATTAGGCTACGACGTTAACAATGATTCTAAACAATTTGATACACAGTTGGAATCAGCTATTAAAAAATTCCAATCAGAACATGAATTATCAGTAAATGGTAAATTCGATAAAAAAACTAATGAGAAATTTACACAGTTATTAGTTGAAAAAGCTAATAAAGAAGATAAAGTTTTAGATGAATTAATTAATAAACTAAAATAAAGAGGTGTGTCATAAACAATGATAAGACTAGGTAATATGCAAGATATTTCACAAATAGAAACTTTAGTTGAAGAAGCCAAAAAATTAATGAAAGAATTTAATAATAATCAATGGGATGATAAATATCCAGTTACAGAACACTTTGAAGAAGACATCAATACCGAAACACTATATGTGTTGGAAGAAAATAACACAATTTATGGCTTTATCGTGGTCGACCAACAACAATCAGAATGGTATGATGAGTTAGAATGGCCAATCGATCGTGAAGGCGCCTATGTCATTCATAGACTTGCTGGATCACAACAGTATAAAGGAGCAGCTACAGAGTTATTTGATTTCTCAGTTAAGTTAGCTGAAGAACATAATATCCATGTTCTATTAACTGATACTTTTGCTCTAAATAAGCCAGCACAAGAATTATTTGAAAAATTTGGTTTCATAAAAGTCGGTGAAGCAGAAATTGACTATCATCCATTTGATAGAGGCGCACCATTCTACGCATATTATAAAAACATTTAAGAATAGAGGTTAATTACTATGTCTAAAATAGCATTTACCGGTGGCGGTACTGTTGGACATGTATCGGTCAATTTAAGTTTAATTCCAACAGCTACTGATAAAGGGCACGACGCATTTTATATTGGTTCTAAAACAGGTATAGAACGTGAAATGATTGAATCACAATTACCTAACATTAAATATTATCCAATATCTAGCGGTAAATTACGTCGATATCTATCAGTTGATAATGCGAAAGACGTATTTAAAGTTTTAAAAGGTGTTATTGATGCACGCAAAGTATTAAAAAGAGAGAAACCAGACCTATTATTTTCTAAGGGAGGATTTGTTTCAGTTCCCGTAGTAATAGCTGCACGCTCACTAAACATTCCAACAATTATACATGAATCGGATTTAACACCAGGCTTAGCTAATAAAATTTCACTGAAATTTGCTAAAAAGATCTATACAACATTTGAAGATACATTAAAATATTTACCAAAAGATAAAGCAGACTTCGTTGGCGCTACCATTCGACAAGACTTAAAAGAAGGTAATCAATCACGTGGATACCAGTTAACAGGTTTCGACGCCTCAAAAAAAGTATTACTCGTCATGGGTGGTAGCTTAGGTAGTAAAAAGCTTAATCAAGCTATACGTGAAAATTTAGAAGCATTACTTCAAGACTATCAAATTATTCATTTAACAGGTCATGGACTAGTTGATTCTAGTATTGATGCTAAAGGCTATGTTCAGTATGAATTTGTTAAAGAAGAGTTAACAGATTTATTAGCTATTACAGATACTGTAGTTAGCCGTGCAGGATCTAACGCTATTTATGAATTTTTAACATTGCGTATTCCTATGTTATTAATACCTTTAGGACTTGACCAATCACGTGGTGATCAAATTGATAATGCTGAGAATTTTGAATCTAAAGGGTATGGTAGAACAATCCCTGAAGATCAACTTACACAGGTTAAATTATTAGAACAACTTAAAGAAATTGAAAATGATCGAGAGTCAATCATTAAACAAATGGAGACTTACACAGAAAGTTTTACAAAAGAAGATCTATTTAATAAAATTTTAAAGGACGCTCTATAAACTCAGGAGGTGCAAACAATGAATCGTACGAAACGTATTACTTTGCTAATCGTTTTTACCTTAATATTTGGTATCATTGCATCTTTCCATGAGTCTAGACTGGGTAAATGGATTGATACTGAAGTATATGAATTTATTTATTCATCTGAAAGTTTCATCACTACTTCTATCCTTTTGGGTGCCACTAAGCTAGGAGAAGTATGGGCAATGGTCTGTCTATCTTTGATGTTTGTCGCATATCTAATGTTAAAACGCTTTAAAATCGAAGCACTATTCTTTGTAATTGTTATGTCTCTTTCAAGTATATTAAATCCATTACTGAAGAATATTTTTGACCGAGAGCGCCCAACATTATTACGATTAATTGATATATCTGGATTTAGCTTTCCTAGTGGCCATGCTATGGGATCAACATCATTCTTTGGTAGTGCGATGTTTATAGCAAATAGAAAAGCATCAGGTAATAATAAAGGAATTATAATAGGGTTATGCGCATTATTTATTCTTCTGATTTCTATTTCAAGAGTATATTTAGGTGTGCATTATCCTACAGATGTCATTGCTGGTATAATTGGCGGTGCTTTCTGTATTGTTCTATCAACATTAATACTTAAAAATCATTTATATCCAACAGCTACGTAAAATATATCGAGATACATTCTTAAAACGCGAGATTGTATCTCGATTTTTTTAAGGATTAAATATTAGCTATTTGAATTGGTAGACACTCAAAAGATTTAATCAAATCAGTATTACTAAATAAACTAAATAAAAAAGCAGTGAAACTCGGCATTAGATTCACTGCTTTTTATTAAAACGTTTAAAGTAAGTTTGAAACTTTAACGTTAGTCTTTTACGGGCATATAAAAGGGGAATAACTTGAAAATAACCAATCCTTTAAGAACGAAATATATGTGGGGGGAATTGTCTTATTCGGTATTGATAATCATTTTCAAATACTATTATACATCATTGATAATCATTGTCAATTATAATTGCGAAAAATTCTCAATTAAATTTGATTATATCATTACAATTTAAATCCATTCTCTAATTTCAGTCTTTACTGTGATAAAATATAGCTTATATTATAAGAATATGCATTCGAAAACGCATCATTGATTTAACTCATTCTAGCTATTTAAAATATGATTAATGCATAATAAAAGAGGTGAAAATAATAATGACTAATATACTTATTGTGGAAGATGAACAAAATTTAGCCCGCTTCTTAGAACTAGAACTAACTCATGATAATTATAGTGTAGATATAGAATATGAAGGACAAGCAGGGCTCGAAAAAGCATTAAGTAATAATTACGATTTAATTATATTAGATTTAATGTTACCAAAAATAAATGGCTTAGAAATATGTCGCCGTGTCAGACAAGAACAATCAACGCCTATCATTATTATTACGGCTAAAAGCGATACATATGACAAAGTGACCGGTTTAGATTACGGTGCTGACGATTATATTGTAAAACCCTTTGAAATTGAAGAATTATTTGCACGCATTCGTGCAGTACTCCGTCGTCAACCTCAAAAGGATATCATTGATATCAATGGCATTAAAATAGACGTCGATGCTTTTAATGTCACAATTAATGGAGAACAGTTAGATTTCACTAAAACCGAATATGACTTACTTTATTTATTAGCAACCAACAGAAACCGTGTACTACAAAGAGAACAGATCTTAGATCATGTTTGGGGCTATGACAGTGAAGTTGAGACGAATGTCGTAGATGTTTATATTCGATATTTACGCAACAAACTTAAACCTTATGGTAAAGATAAAACGATTGAAACCGTTCGTGGTGTTGGGTACGTGATCAGATGATTAAAAAGGGTACTTTAAAATATAAGTGGATGATGATTACAACGTTAATCATGTTTAGCACAATTATTCTTTTCTGTCTTGTTATAATCTTCTTTTTAAAAGATACCTTAAGAGACGGTGAGATTGATGAGGCTGAACACAGTTCAAGTGATATCGTTAATTTGGTAGAATCACGATCTATGAATAATATTACTACTTTAGATTTGACTGCTATGTTGGAGAATTTTGAAAAAGCCATTATTTACGATCGAAATGGTAAACAATTAATGCAATCCTCAAATGAAAATATGATTAATTTTAAACCTGATATTGATTTTGTTGATCCTGAAACGATTCAAATTTCAAAACATAACGGAATCCCTTACTTAATTATTACAGAACCAATACATAGTGAACGTTTTGAAGGCTATAGTGTTTTAATTCACTCCCTTGAAGGATATAACAATGTCGTTCGTTCATTATATTTTGTAGCCATTGCATTTGGTTTGTTAGCAACTTTCATTATGGCGGGTATTAGTTATATTTTTTCAACGCAATTAACTAAGCCACTCGTAACCATGTCGAACAAGATGATTCAAATACGACGAGATGGATTTCAAAATAAACTTGAACTCAAGACGAACTATGAGGAAACAGATAATTTAATCGATACCTTTAATGATATGATGTACCAAATTGAGGAATCATTTAACCAACAACGTCAATTTGTTGAAGATGCTTCTCACGAGTTACGCACGCCGCTACAAATCATTCAAGGTCATTTAAATTTAATTCAACGTTGGGGTAAAAAAGACCCAGCTGTTCTTGAAGAGTCTCTTAATATTTCATTAGAGGAAATGAATCGAATAACGAAGTTGGTTGAAGAATTATTATTATTGACTAAAGACAAAGTTAATATTCAGGCATTAGAATTTGAAGAAGTAAATATTAATGAAGAAATTCGTTCACGTATTAAATCTTTAAAACAATTACATCCAGATTATCAATTTAAAACGCATCTATCAAAGAAACCATTAACATTACAGATTAATCGTCATCAGTTTGAACAGTTATTACTTATTTTTATTGATAATGCAATGAAGTATGACAAAGATAATAAGCAAATCGAAATAGCTACTCAATTAAGAAACAAACAAATTAGTATTGAAATTACAGACCATGGTCTTGGTATTCCTAAAGAAGATCAAGAGTTTATTTTTGATCGTTTTTATAGAGTTGATAAATCCCGCGCAAGAAGTCAAGGTGGTAATGGCTTAGGGCTTTCTATTGCTGAGAAGATAGTACAACAATATGGTGGTTACATAACTGTTGACAGCGAAGTAAACCAATATACAACGTTTAAAATTATATTTAAATAAATATTTAAATCGAAGCTGGGACAATTAAGTTGTTCCGGTTTTTTAATACATAACTTTCTTTCAAATAACATCTACAATTAAAACACTCATTCAAACTATCTCTATTTCACATTTTCAGTAAAATTTTCCATCAATTTTCACACAAAATCATATAAATTCAAATTACCAGATTTAGTATTTTTGTTTTTTCCATAATATTCAGTCAATGGACTTTATCAAAGCCACAAATAGTGCTATTATTGACCTGTAAGCGGTTTAACTATTTTGTGGAGGGTAATACTATGGCAAAGGATAACAAGGATGTTACAGAAGCTCCTGTAAACTTCGGTGCTAACCTAGGTTTAATGTTAGATTTATACGATGACTATCTACAAGACCCTAGTTCAGTGCCTGATGATTTACAAGTTCTTTTCAGCACTATTAAAAATGGCGAAGCTCATGTCGCAGCTAAGTCAACCACTGAAGGGAGTGGTTCATCAGCAGGCGATGGTACAATTAAGCGTATTATGCGCTTAATCGACAATATAAGACAATACGGTCACCTTAAAGCTGATATTTACCCTGTTAATGCTCCTAAAAGAACTAATCTTCCTAAGTTAGAAATTGAAGAGTTTAACTTAGATAAAGAAACATTAGAAAATGTCTCAGCAGAAATTGTATCTGATCATTTCAAAGATATATATGATAATGCTTACGAGGCAATTGAAAGAATGGAGAAGCGTTATAAAGGGCCGATTGCCTTTGAATATAATCATATTAATAATAATAAAGAACGTACGTGGTTAAAACGACGTATTGAAACACCATATAGAGCTAATATCAATAATGATGAAAGAAAAAAATTATTTGATACTTTAGCGCATGTAGAAGGCTTTGAAAAGTATTTACACAAAAACTTTGTTGGTGCTAAACGATTCTCTATTGAGGGTGTTGATACATTAGTTCCAATGTTACAACATACATTAAAACGTGCTGCTGAAGTTGAAATTAACAATATTCAAATTGGTATGGCACACAGAGGTCGTTTAAATGTTTTAACTCATGTGCTAGAAAAACCATATGAAATGATGATTTCTGAGTTTATGCACACAGATCCTATGAAATTCTTACCAGAAGATGGCAGTCTTGAACTAACTGCTGGATGGACAGGAGATGTGAAGTATCACTTAGGTGGTGTGAAGACAACTTCTTCATATGGTATTGAACAACGAATTTCATTAGCTAATAACCCAAGTCACTTGGAAATTGTTGCGCCAGTGGTAATTGGTAAAACACGTGCATCACAAGATGACACAAAACACGCTGGTAAACCAACTACAGATTTCCATAAAGGTATGCCAATTATAATTCATGGGGATGCTGCATACCCAGGACAAGGTATTAATTTTGAAACAATGAATTTAAGTAACCTAGATGGTTATTCAACTGGTGGTGCCTTACACATCATCACTAATAATAGAATTGGATTCACTACGGAACCAGTTGATGGACGTTCAACAACATATTCAACTGATATTGCGAAAGGTTATGACGTACCAATTTTACATGTAAATGCAGATGATGTTGAAGCAACAATTGAAGCTATTGATATTGCAATGGAATTCCGAAAAGAATTTCATAAAGATTTTGTAATTGATTTAGTCGGCTATCGTCGTTACGGGCATAATGAAATGGACGAACCTTCGATTACAAATCCACTTCCATATCATAATATTCGCAAACATGATTCAGTTGAAATTATTTATGGTAATAAGTTAGTTGAAGACGGCGTTATTTCTAAGGAACAAATGGAAGACGTAATGGATAAAGTTCAAAAAGAAATGCGTGCCGCTCAAGACAAGATTGATAAATCAGATAAAATGGATAATCCAGATATGGAAAGACCTGAGTCATTGCAAGAACCTTTACAAAGTGATGATAAGGATTTCTCAGTAGATCATCTTAAAGAAATTAATGATGCTATGCTCTCATATCCTGAAGATTTCCATGTACTTAAAAAGCTAAATAAAGTTCTAGAAAAACGTAGAGAGCCTTTCGAAAGTGAAAATGGTTTAGTAGACTGGGCTCAAGCTGAGCAACTTGCTTTTGCAACGATTGTTCAAGATGGTATATCTGTTCGATTAACCGGACAAGATAGTGAGCGTGGTACGTTCAGTCATAGACATGCTGTATTACACGATGAAGAAAATGGTGATACATTTACACCATTACATCATGTGCCTAATCAAAAAGCCACATTTGAAGTTCACAATAGTCCATTATCTGAAGCAGCTGTCGTTGGCTTTGAATATGGCTATAATGTTGAAAATAAAAATAGCATGAATATTTGGGAAGCTCAATACGGAGACTTTTCTAATATGGCTCAAATGATGTTCGATAATTTCATGTCATCAGCACGTGCTAAGTGGGGAGAAAGAAGTGGTTTAACGCTATTCTTACCTCACGCATTTGAGGGTCAAGGACCTGAACACTCTTCAGCACGTTTAGAAAGATTTTTACAACTAGCAGCTGAAAATAATAGTACAGTTGTTAATTTATCTAGTTCAAGTAACTATTTCCATTTATTAAGAGCACAAGCTAAGAGTTTAGGTACTGAAGCTATGAGACCATTAATTGTAATGTCTCCAAAAAGCTTATTAAGAAATAAAACAGTTGCTAAACCAATAGATCAATTCACTTCAGGTGGTTTCAAACCTATTATTGTCGAGGATGGAAATAAAGAGAAAGTGACTAAACTTGTATTCGCATCAGGTAAAATGTTCATAGATTTAAAAGAACATATAGCTAAAAATCCAGATGATTCAATTTTATTAGTTGCAGTTGAACTTTTATATCCATTCCCTGAAGGGGAAATTAAAGAAGTATTAAATGAATTACCTAATCTTGAAACAGTATCTTGGGTTCAAGAAGAACCTAAAAATCAAGGCGCTTGGTTATTCGTTTATCCTTATTTAAAATCACTTGTAGGTAACCAATTTAATTTAAGCTATCATGGTAGAATTCAACGTGCAGCGCCAGCTGAAGGTGATGGAGAAATTCATAAACTTGTTCAAAATCAAATTATTGAAAGTAGCATTGAAAAATAACTAGGGGGAAATATTATGCCAGAGGTAAAAGTTCCAGAATTAGCAGAATCTATAACAGAGGGTACCATTGCAGAATGGTTAAAAAATGTGGGAGATAGCGTAGAAAAAGGCGAAGCTATCCTAGAATTAGAGACAGATAAAGTTAACGTTGAAGTTGTTTCTGAAGAAGAAGGAGTACTTCAAGAACAATTGGCTTCTGAAGGCGACACTGTGGAAGTCGGCCAAGTTATCGCAACTGTTGGCGAAGGTAGTGGTAATGCTTCTTCAAGCAAAGAGGAATCTTCAGACCAATCTCAATCTGCGAACAACGATGAAGCGAATAAAGAATCAGCTCAACCAAAAGAATCTCAATCAAATAATGAAGAAAAAACACAATCTAATCCTAACAATCAACGTGTTAATGCAACGCCATCAGCTCGTCGCCATGCACGTGAAAACGGTGTAGATTTAAGCACTGTTTCTGGAAAAGGAAACGATGTTGTACGTAAAGATGATGTTGAAAATAGCCAAAAAGCAGCTCAATCTCAAACTTCTCAAGAAACAAGCAAAAAAGAAGAACCTAAAAAATCTTCAGGTGCACCTAATAAACCTGTAATTAGAGAGAAAATGTCTCGCAGAAAGAAAACAGCTGCTAAAAAATTATTAGAAGTTTCTAATAATACAGCAATGTTAACTACATTCAATGAAGTAGATATGACAAACGTTATGGAATTACGTAAACGTAAAAAAGAACAATTTATTAAAGATCATGATGGTACTAAACTAGGTTTCATGTCATTCTTTACAAAAGCTGCAGTTGCTGCATTGAAAAAATATCCTGAAGTAAATGCTGAAATCGACGGCGATGATATGATTACTAAACAATATTATGATATTGGTGTAGCTGTTTCTACTGATGACGGTTTATTAGTTCCTTTCGTACGAGATTGTGATAAAAAGAACTTTGCAGAACTTGAAAGAGCTATTGCTGACTTAGCAGTTAAAGCAAGAGATAAAAAACTTGGTTTAGATGATATGGTTAATGGATCATTTACAATTACTAATGGTGGTGTATTTGGTTCAATGATGAGTACACCAATTATTAATGGTAACCAAGCAGCTATCCTAGGTATGCACTCAATCATTACTCGTCCAATTGCAATTGATAAAGATACAATTGAGAATAGACCAATGATGTATATTGCTTTAAGTTATGACCATAGAATTATTGATGGTAAAGAAGCAGTAGGATTCTTAAAAACAATTAAAGAATTAATCGAAAGCCCTGAAGATTTACTTTTAGAAAGCTAATCTCAAAGGAATATAACCTCAAACTAATATTGATACAACGGCGTCACATCGTCGTTGTATTTTTTATCTTAAATTTTCAAAAATTAAAAATCATAAATTGAAGTTCAATCAATAAAATAGGCTAATCTTTGTAAGTAGGTGAATTTAACATGACAAAAAAAGGCAAATCAATGCTAGATCGTTGGGAAGACGACAAGAAATGTTTGAAGAACAAGCACCTAAAGAGAGTAAAGAAATAATTAAGAAACGTGAAGATGACTTTATTAAAAGGCTTAGAGAAATACAAAAGAAAAGCTAAAGAAATAAGTGATATACATAAAAAAATTAAAGATGTTATTCAATTAATATTATACAAGTAATGTACAATGCCCTTAAAATAAATCGAGGTGTTATAAATGGATTTAACTTTTTAAGAACAAATAAAATTAAGAGACGATGTACGTAAAATGCCATAGGCTAGTACATTAGCAGAAAGATGAAAAAGAGAACATTAAATGTTTGAGTTACTAGGACTTTATAAATCTGATACTGAGGATATTGATTTATCTAAAATCGCCATAGAAGTCTCTGATGAAGAGTTAGAAGATATATTACTTGGCCGAAAATAAATAACACTTATTTATAAAAAGTTCTTAGGACAATTGTGATTGTAATTTTTTAGAGAATTGCAAATAAAATATTTAAGTATTTAGCGTTTATATTATTGACTAATTATGAAATAGATAATTCTCTTAATAATTATTACATCTCTTAAATAATCCAACTATTATATTATAAGTATAGTCATTACTAATTGACTAAAAGCGAACAATTTTTAATTACATAAAATGAAATCATCAGTTAAACATCTTTTTTAAATTACCCCCCTATCTTATAAAATAAGGATAGGGGAGGGCTTGTTTATATTTAATATAAAATTCTATTTACATTCAATATACGAATTTGAAAAGGTTTTGATTTTCCTTTGTATGTATTTTTGAACTCATCAAATTAACGGCCCATTATGTAGTTCATGATATAAATCATATTTAAAATGCGTTATAATAATTAAGAAAAGACAAATATTAGGGGTGTCATGCATGAGTGGACTTAGAAGTGTCACATTAGGGACAAGTGATCTTTCTAAAACAAATAAACTATTTAAAGATATCTTAGGACTAAATGTAGCATCTAAAAATCAAGCTTTACGTTTTGGTGATGCGGATTTAAGTCCAGGTACACGAATACATTTTGTTGAAGTGCCAAATTCAGAATATGAAAATCAACATATCGCTAGTGTTGGTTTGCGAACGCCGACAGATTCAGGATTGGATGAGTATCAAACGATTTTAAAAGATAATCAAATTCAAGCAAGTGAAATTACTGAGTTAAACGGTAATAAGCATTTTAATTTCGAAGATAGCAACCATCAAATTTTTGATATTTATTCGAATGAACATAATACGGGCGTAGGACTAGGCACACCTACTTTTGATAGTACAGTAAATCCGCTACACCAAATTCAGGGACTTGGTCCTATCATTATTAAAGTTAATGAATTGCCAGTTACAGCATCTATCCTAAAGAATGTATTTAACTTAACTCATTATGCTGAGTACGAATCAACAGAGTTTCCTGAACAAGTGATACAAGTATTTCAAATTGGCGAAGGTGGTTTAGGTGGTGAACTTCATTTATATCAGCCTAATGAACCTATTGAATTAAAAGAAGAAGGTATCGTTGAGCAAATTGAATTTAGTGCAAATTCAGTTGAAGCATTCAACAATGCACAAAAGGAACTAGATGACATTGGCATTCCTTATCAGACGTTAAATCAAGGCGATGCTAAATCTCTACGTATTACTGAGAATAGTGGCATCTCATTTATTTATACATTAGAAAAGTAAAGACAATAATTATATGGAGGCATGAAATTTATGGCAATGTTACATGAAACATGGAAAACACGTACACCTATTAAAAAAGTTGAAGTGATTAATACAGATGCTAAGAAGTTCACAGTTTCTGATATGTTAACTGTTGGAAAGCAATATGATGTTATTAATGAAACTGAGGAATACTATCAAATTATTGATAATTCTGGTTTAGTCGGTGGTTATTATAAAACGTACTTTAAAGAAGTTTAGTATCAATAATTAAGCATGATCATGATTTAAACAAGACTTGGGGGTTATTTTGAAAAAGTAATCGTTGAAATATACTCAACATTACTTTTACAATGCAACTTCTTAGTCTATTTTTCATTTTAAAGAAGGAGAGTAAATTACAAAAATGATTAAGAATCAATATATTAATTCAGATGAATCCGTATTTAATGATGCTAAAGCATTATTTAATTTAAATAAAAATATATTACTTAAAGGGCCAACAGGTTCTGGTAAAACCAAATTAGCGGAAACACTTAGTGCAGTTGTTAATACACCAATGCATCAAGTTAACTGTTCAGTAGATTTAGACACTGAAAGTCTACTTGGTTTTAAGACAATTAAAACAAACGAACAAGGTCAACAAGAAATTGTTTTTATAGATGGTCCTGTAATTAAAGCAATGCGTGAAGGACATATCCTTTATATTGATGAAATAAATATGGCCAAACCTGAAACCTTACCAATATTAAATGGTGTTCTAGATTATCGTCGCCAACTTACAAACCCATTTACTGGAGAAGTGATAAAAGCGGCGCCAGGATTCAACGTTATTGCTGCAATTAATGAAGGCTATGTAGGTACACTTCCTATGAACGAAGCTTTGAAAAACCGTTTTGTTGTTATTCAAGTAGATTATATAGACGGTGATATATTAAAAGACGTTATTAAGCAACAAAGTCAACTTCAAGATGATGCTATTATTGAACAAATTATCAAATTCAATGAAGATTTACGTACAATGTCCAAACAAGGACAAATTTCTGAAGAAGCAGCTAGTATCAGAGCATTAATAGATTTAAGTGACTTAATTACTGTAATGCCAATAGAGCGTGCTATTCAACGCACAATTATCGATAAATTAGAAGATGAGCGTGAACAACAAGCAATCAAAAATGCGATTGAATTAAACTTTTAGAGAGGGATTACTATGAGCGATCGTTTTATCAAATTTAATGATGAGCAATTAGATGCTAAGCAAGTTATGATGCTACAAGACTTAGCGCGCTTACTTCTTAAAAATGAGCAAACACAAGTTAAAATTCAAAAATTCCCTTACTATGATCCAATTAATAACACATTGATCACAAGTTGGTTCTGGTCGCACCGTCCCGAGCATATAGAGAAAGCCGGTCTTAAAACTGACGTGATGCTCGCAGCTTATGGGTATCAAATGATGGATGAATCTATTGTGAATGAAGTATTACATGATGATGAGTTTGAACACCCTAAGTTTTATCAGCAAATCTTTAGATTACTAGAAGATATGCGCGTGTTTAATCATATTCGTAATGAACGCCCAAGTACGTCTAAATTAATAGATTTACGTTTACAAACGAGATTGTCTTATACAGAATCTCAAATTAAATTCTATAAAACTAAAACTGTGTATACTGATTTACTATTTTTATATTTAGAAAAAGCATTTCTTAGTCAGAATTTCTTTGATATTCCAATGATGCATTCACAATTAGACGATATTTTGAATTCTATGTTTCAATATTTGCCTAACTTTTTCCAAAATGAAACATCAGAAGATAATATGTACTTAGCTCAACGTATCATGTTTCAAATTGATGATATGTTAACCAAAGATATGTTAAATGAATATTATCATCTCCCTCGTCGTGTATACGAGGCAATCCATGAAATGACGTTTGATGAGTTAAAACGTACAGATGCGAGTAATGTAGATGGAAAAGACAATACCTCTGAGGATACGGACTCTGAGACTGCTGAAGCTGAAACGAATGCCCAAGATAGTAAATCAGAAGGCGGTGCTTACCTTGAAATGGAACTTCATGAGGGCGAAAATAGTGAGGTAATAAGTGATAATGATACTGCTCGTGAAGGTGATTCTACAGACGATATGACAGACATGATGACCAAAAAAGGTCGTGGTTCTGATAATACATTAAATAATGATGAAGGTGGCTCTATAGGAGAGAATGCGTCATTCGCACTTAAAGGGATTAACGAAAATGTAGAAATTAAATGGAATGTTCCCGAAATCGAACCGGATTACTTATTAGAGTATCAAAATGTTAAAAACGATGTTCAATTTGAAACTAAGGATTTAATTCAAATTATCAAGAAAACCATTGATCGCGAGCATGTTGATGAGCGACATAACCTTACTAAAGGTCGTTTGCAAAGAGATTTAACAAATTGGTTTATCGATGATCAATATAAATTATTTTATAAAAAACAAGATTTAAGTAAAACGTTTGATGCCACTTTTACTTTATTAATTGATGCATCTGCAAGTATGTTCGATAAGATGGAAGAGACAATCAAAGGGGTTGTTCTTTTCCACGAAACATTGAAAGCATTAAATGTTAAACATGAAATACTTGCGTTCAATGAAGATGCATTTGATTCTGATGATCGTAAACAGCCTAACATCATTGATGAAATTGTTCATTATGATTATTCAACCATGGAAAAAACTGGCCCTCGAATCATGTCTTTACACCCACAAGATGATAACCGTGATGGCGTAGCTATACGTATTGCTAGCGAACGTTTGCTAAGAAGAAGTCATAATCAACGTTTCTTGATAGTATTTTCCGATGGTGAACCTTCAGCCTACAATTATGCACAAGATGGTATATTAGACACTTATGAAGGTGTAGAAATGGCCCGCAAATACGGTATTGAAGTATTTAATGTGTTTTTGAGTCAAGATGTTATAACAGAAGATATTGAACAAACCATTCATAACATTTATGGTCAATACGCATTATTTGTAGAAGGTGTAGAAAATTTGCCGAGTCATTTATCGCCATTACTAAAAAAATTACTTCTAAAATCATTTTAAAGAATATAAGATTTCTATTTTAAATATTTATCAACTTTTCAAATTTTCTGAAATTACATAGACTTGTAAATCCTTTTTATGCTAGAATGTTTAATATTGCAAACATACACATAAAAAGGAGCAATTCTATGAATAAGAATACTTGGATAGTAGGATTTACATTATTCGCTATGTTTTTTGGCGCAGGTAATCTTATTTTCCCACCAAATTTAGGCCAAGATAGTGGTCATTTCTTTTGGCCAGCAGTTATCGCATTTTGTTTAACAGGAATTGGCTTACCTTTGTTAGGCGTTATCGTTGGCGCATTAGATAAACAAGGGTATGTAGGTTCATTAAATAAAATATCACCTAAATTTTCTGTAATATTTTTAATTATTATATATTTAACAATAGGGCCTCTGTTTGCAATTCCGCGTACAGCTTCGACTTCATTTGAGATGACTGTGACACCAATTGCTCATACAAATAGTAATTTGGTGCTATTTATATTCACCCTTATCTATTTCCTAGTCGTTCTTTACCTATGTATAAATCCAGGTAAAATTGTAGATCGTATAGGATCTCTATTAACACCATTATTATTAATAACAATTTTAGCAATGATTATTAAAGGATTTGTTGATTATAGTGGTAATGCTCCATCTCATGGAAACAAGGTTGATTACAATTCAGCTATTGGAAGTTTCTCAAAAGGCTTTACAGAAGGGTACTTAACTATGGATGCAATCGCAGCAATTGCTTTTTCAATGATTGTAGTTAACGCGATAAAAGCTACAGGGGTTAAACATGCAAATCAAATATTTAAACAAACAGTTATGTCAGGCTTAATTGCAGCCATAGCGCTTGTATTTATATATGTTTCATTAGGATTTATAGGCAATCATATGAACGTTGACAGCGCGACACTCAAAAATCTGACAGCTAAAGATCAAAATGTTGGTGCTTATTTATTAACAACAATGGCGGCGAATGGTTTTGGTGTCTTCGGTAAATATCTATTGGGTATTATCGTTGCACTCGCTTGTTTAACAACTGCTTGTGGCTTAATTGTATCTGTAAGTCAATATTTTAATAGAATATTCCCTAAAGTTTCATACAAAGCTTATACAATATTCTTTACTTTGATTAGTTTCATACTGGCAAATTTAGGTTTAAATGCTGTAATTTCTATGTCTGTTCCAGTTTTAAGCGTCATTTATCCTATAGCAATAACTGTTGTATTACTAATTTTACTTGCACGATTCATTCCAACTAAACCAATTGCACAGCAAATACCAATTGCAGTTATTAGTATTGTTTCAATATTAAGTGTTATAAGTACCAATGGTTGGGTAAAGATGTCATTTATTGATGCTTTACCGTTAAAGCAATATTCTTTAGAGTGGTTCCCAATAGCAGTAGTCGCAACTATTATTGGATATGTCATTGCTAAATTCGTAAACCAAGACCATATTGTTTATCAAAAAGAATAGCTATCAAAACGAATTAATTATATTAAAAAAGCACATCATACTCATTTTGAGTTGTGATGTGCTTTATTTATTCTATTCCTTCTTCATCGAAAGTAAGTGTTGTTTTAATTCATCTTCTAAGCCAACAAGTTCTTTCTCAGCTTCTTTACGTTTTTGACGACCATTTTGTTGGATTTGAAGTGTTTGTTCAATTGTTTCAATAATATCACTTTGCGTTGTTTTAAGTGTTTCAATGTCTACAATGCCACGCTCATTTTCCGTAGCAGTTTCAATAGCATTTTGTTTTAACATAGCCGCATTCTGAGTAAGTAAATCATTGGTTGTATCTGTTACGGCACGTTGGGCAGACACTGCATTACGCTGTCTCATTAACGTAAGGGCAATTGCCATTTGATTTTTCCAAAGTGGAATACTTGTAAGAATGGAACTTTGAATTTTCTCAGCCAATGCTTGATTAACGTTTTGAATCATGCGAATTTGTGGTGCAGTTTGTATTGCAATTTGACGAGATAATTGTAAATCATAAATACGCTTATCTAAGCGATCAACAAATTGTTCCATATCCGCTACGGCTTGTATATCCATTTGATTACCAGTTTGATTGGCATGTTCTTGTAGTTTCGGAATGTCGTTCGTTTGTATTTCATGTTTTCTTCTTTTAGCGGCGGCGATATATAAATTAACATCATCAAAGTAATCTTTATTTTGTTGATATAATCCGTCTAATAATTTGATATCTTTTGATAGATTATTTTTATGTCTATCAAGCTGAATTGTAATTCTATCAATTTGGGAACTTACTGATTGCATCCTAGAAAACACTTCATTAATTGAAGCTTTTGTACGTTTAAAAAAGCGCTTAAGTTTGGATTGTTTCTCTGGATTTAACTCATCAGGATTTACAGCTTTTAACTTAGTCATTAATTGATTAAGTGAATCTCCAACAGGTCCAATATCTTTCGTCTGCACTTCATCCAACATTTTATGTGAGAATTGAGACATATTTTCTTGCAAATGTGAGCCATATGATAATAGACCATCATTGTCTAAAGGTTTAATTTGTTGACTAATACTTTCAATTTTTTGCATTTCTTTATCACTGAATTGTTGCTGAAAATCATCTAAAACTGTATTTTGATTCGCTAGACTGACATTACTATTATTATCTAGGTTATTTAGTTGCTGTTGTTCTATATAATCATCTAATGGATGTGAGTTGTTAAATTGATCATTTCGAGGCATTTAAAAAATCGCTCCATTTCTTTATTCTAATTATCTTTATGACGTTTTTGTTCTAATTTATTAAGTTCCATTTCAACATCCAGACGCTCATAATCATCTTCATTGATTCTCTTCAGATCAGCAATCAACGTACGTTTAACTTCATCTAAAGTTATACGAGTTTGTTCTAATTTTTGCTTTTCTTCAATCGTTTTTTTCGGCATTTTTGCCAATCGAGTATATGACTCTATTAAATTTAGCGCATTATCTATATGCGAATAAAAGAAACTCTCTACTTTAAAAAACATTGCTGGCCTTTGTTTAACAGCAAAATGAATTGATTTTGAAATTCTATATATATCGTTGATTTGTCTGAAATCTTGAATAGATCTTACATTGACAAATGATTTTAATATTGTTCTAATCTTGTCTTGCGCTTGCTTTAAGTGGTTGCTTACGTAATGATAGTCTCTTCGAGAAAGACCAATTTCGGTTAAATACTTCCTAGACGTGAGTCGTTGAGTAGGGAAGTAGGACACAAAAAACATCCCAATACCAACCAAAGCATCAATAATAAATGAAAGATCAAAGCCAAATACGCTGACCATCCAAGATATCATAGCTACTGGAATTCCTACAATTACGCCTAAAAGTCGAGAAATATTATATCTCAAATTACATCTTCCTTTTTATATTTAAATCGATTTAAAATCAGAAAAATCTTCACTCACATTAGTATCTTCAAGCTCATAGTGTGTAACATGTGAAGCAGGTGATGCACCTTCAGTCACAGCATTAATAAACTGTTCGAGGTCATCGTCATTACCTATTGCATATATTTCAACATAATCATCTACATTCTGGACAGTGCCTAGAATATGATACTTGTTCGCTAATCTTTGTGTATAATATCGAAAGCCTACACCTTGAACCGTCCCAAACACTTGTAAATGCTTTTGCTTCATAGTATCACTCCTTATATTTATTATACGAAGTTTTATACTAAAAAACTAATATTTACTATGGAATAAATAGGCTATCAGACAAAAGTATGAGACATTATATTTTTAATTCAGATATAAAATAGTTAAAATGATTATTATAGGCTAATTGAGAGGGGAAATATATATATGTGGACAGTTGCCAAAATTAGAGCTGACTATGAGGGATGGTGGTTATTTAGTGACTGGACAGATAAAATTATAGAGCAATATCAATTTACTTCATATGATGAAATGCTAAACTATTACAAAAATATAATTTCAAAAAGTAAAGATTATTACGATAATTATGTTGTTGGAAAATACAATATTCATGCGTTTTATAACAATTGCGATTTAAACTTTTGTGAAGATTGTGAAGAAGATTTACAAATATTTTATAGTTTTATTGTATTAAATAATAAAGAAGTATATTATAATCTACCAAAAATTAATTAAAAGATAATTTTCTATAATTGTATTGCAATTTGGTAAGAACTAACATATAATTATTATTAAGCAATGGTTTTATTCCATATTGCAAAGAATATCTGTAAGAGTTATTTATAGCGTTTTGTTATTAATACATAATTGTCACATGTATTTTTTGTAATATGCGAATAATGCATATTGAAAGAATTTAGTCTTGGAGGTTTCAGAATTATGAAACAAGGTACAGTTAAATGGTTTAACGCTGAAAAAGGTTTTGGTTTTATCGAAGTTGAAGGTGAAAACGACGTATTCGTACACTTTTCAGCAATTAACCAAGATGGTTACAAATCATTAGAAGAAGGTCAATCAGTTGAATTTGAAGTAGTTGAAGGCGACCGCGGTCCTCAAGCTGCAAACGTTGTAAAACTATAATAAATAGATTGTTAAATATTGACTTTAGTAACACCTTACCAAGATGTAGGGTGTTTTTTATTTTTAAGTTAAAATTGCTTAAGAAAAAGTTCTACGAAAAATGAGATCAATGAAACTATCAATTTGTTTCGTTGATCTCATTTTTTTATAAAAAAGAGTTTGCCTTTTATTGAATAGCGCAAAATACAATATATTTTTATTGTATAAATATATTATTATTATACTGATAAGTAGGAGAAAGGAGAGATGATTATGTTAAAACTTTTAGATATATTCCAATTCTCAATTGGTAGATTTTATATCGGCTATCGTGGCCGTCATATTAAATGGTAATATCAATCTTAAAAAATCGAAGAATAATTTGTATATTTGCAATTATTTGTATAATACTCAGTAGTTCAATGATGCTAAATTTATTAATTAGATTCCCATCTAGTATTTTATTATATTTATCAAGATATGCTTTTGGTCTTAGAGCATCTATAAGTGTTCATTGGATTTATAATATTTTAGTTTCATAAGTAATAGGGTGATTGTATGAAATTAGCACTTATTTCGATTTTAGTAAATTGTATTTTTTATATTTATTTAGCTTATTTGGGCTTAGATATAAATTTATTTTTATCAACTGTTTTAACTATTATTATTCCTTGCTTAATTTCTTCAATAGCAATAATCTTTGTTAAACCATCAATATTACATGTGTTAATCACTGTTGCATTTAATGTTTTTTATTATATAATTTACAGTTTATATATTATGAATTTAGATGGTTATTTAGAATATGTTTCTAAATATAATATTGATAATAATGATATAAATATACAAGTGTCACCAAATATGTTAGAAATCTCTCAAGTAATTTTTTTAATATTGGCTTATTTAATACCACAACTATTCATAATATTTATTAAATTTAAAAAAGGGGAGAAAAATGTTAGAATTTAAAAATATTTCAAAAAATTATCGTAAAAAAGCAATTTTAGAAAATATAAATTTCAAAATATGTAAAGGTGAAAAAGTCGGTTTGCTTGGTACTAATGGGGCAGGTAAAACTACTTTAATGAAGCTAATTGCTAAATCTCAGTTGCCTACCCAAGGTCATATTTTTTATAATGGCATTGATATAAATAGTAAAGATAACGTTTTAAATGATTTTGCATTTATGATTAATCAAATCTATTTCCCTGAAATTAGCGCTAGAAAAAATTTAGAATATTACTTAGAAATTAATAATAAAAAAGAATATTCTAAAGATATAAGTAAAATTTTAAATCTAGTTGCTCTAGAAGATAACTCGAAGAAAGTAAAATACTTTTCATATGGTATGAAACAGCGATTATGTTTGGCGTTATGTTTAATAATCAAACCAAAAGTTGCTATTTTAGATGAGCCATTTTTAGGTTTAGATCCTATTGGAGTACAAAAATTAATAACAATAATCGAACAATTTTCTAAAGAGAATGACACAATTTTTTTAATATCTAGTCATCAATTAAAAGAATTAGAAGGATTGTGTACAAGGTTTTTATTATTAAATAACCGAAAGATTACAGAAATAGATGCTAAAGAACAAAACAATATTATAAAATCGAAATTTAAAAAAATAATTAACAATAGTGACAATTTACTTTCTAAGTTCTCATTTATTGAAAAAATAGACTTAAATATTGTCACTATAAAAAATGAGAACGATAACTTGTCTAAATTACTTGTAGAGTTAGGGGATAATTCTTTATTAGAAGTTATACATAACTCACATGATTTAGAATCATATTTTTATCAAGAGTAGGTATTTCTAATGTTTAAATTTATATTCATGTATGTTTTTAAGATACGTGCCACATGGTTACTTTTAATTTTAGGTCTCTATCCTTTATTAATATTTTTAGCACAATTTTTAAATAGTAATTTCTTATCACTCTCAGCTAGTCAAGCTGGTAGTGTAAGCTTTTTGGAAACCTTTATAGCGATATATGATACCCAGCAAAAGTCAATGCTATCATTAATAATAGTTGCTTATTTAGCATCAATATTATTCTATAATGAAATTAGTACTAGTCGTCTTCTTTTTTTCAAAGATCAGAATAGAAATAAAATTTTTAATAATAAGTTTTTATCAATCATTATTGTTTATATTACTTTTCTAATTATATTGTGTGTATCCTCAATAATTGTTTATTTATATTTTGTGAATAATCATGATTATTCATCACATTCTTTATTATTTAAAGATACTAAATATAATCATTATTTAATGACAAATTTGATAGGATTATTTTTTACAGATGCTATTCTAATATTTTTATCACTTATTGCATCTATACGTTTCAATACTGGAGTAACTATTATTACTCTAATTACAGGATTTATTCTCATAAAAGTTACAGACAGTATTGATAAAATTAAGCTTTTCCCTTCAAACTTTATCAAATTAGATAGTAATATTAGCTTTTCACAAAATTTATTAATAATGAGTGTTATTACTTTAGTATACATAGTAGTTATATACCTTGTATCAAAACTTATTTTTAAAAAATTACAATATTAGTAAATATATATAATAGTATTAATTATTAAGATATTAAAAACCTACGTAGCAAAATTTATAAAGTCTACGTAGGTTTTAAAATTTAAATTTTTCATTTAACATTCTTTGGAATTATTTTTAAAATTGGTAATTGTTATTTAGTATCGTTAATAATTAATTGACGTAATGATTGGCGTTTAATAACTTCACGTGCTTTACCATCTTTTAAGAAAAATACAGGTGGTTTCTGCATTTGGTTGTAATTAGAAGCCATTGAGTAATGATATGCTCCTGTAGAAAGAATCGCTAGGTAATCACCACGTTGAACAGAAGAAGGGAGTTTCGCATCACGAATAATGATGTCACCTGATTCACATAATTTACCAGCAATTGTTACTGTTTCATCAGCTTCTTCATGACGGTTTACTAATAATGCTTGATATTTGGCACCATATAATGCAGTTCTAATGTGATCGCTCATGCCACCATCAATTGAAACATATTTGTTTACTTCAGGAATTTCTTTAATTGTACCTACTTCGTATAAAGTAATTCCAGCTTCTCCAACAATAGAACGGCCTGGTTCAATACCAATTTCCGGTACTTCATAATTTAGACGTTCAGTTTCAGCTTTGATTGCATCTGTAATTTCTGCAATACCTTCCTCAATAGGGAAGCTTACGTCTCCTTCAACGTATTTGATACCGAAACCTCCACCTAGATTAAGTAATTCAACTTTGATATCATTTTCAGAAAGCCAGTTAAGCACAATCTTAGCAGTTTCAATCATCGCTTCAGTTCCTTCGATTTGAGAACCAATATGGAAGTGAATACCCTTTAAATGTAAACGTTTAGAGTCGCGCACTTTATTAACCGCTTCAATCGCTAAGCCATGGCGAATTGATAAACCGAATTTACTATCTTCTTGGCCAGTTTGAATAAACTCATGCGTATGTGCTTCAACACGAGGATTAACGCGTAATACTACATTTACAGTGTCGCTCGCATATCTGTCGATTAATTCAATTTCCTCAAGTGAATCGATAACAAAATAACCAACGCCACTTTCTAAAGCGTATTGTATTTCACGTTTGGTTTTGTTATTCCCATGGAAGTGGATCTTACTTGGGTCAAACTTTGCTTCTAATGCAGTATATAATTCACCTTCAGAAACTACATCTAATTGTAAGTTTTCTTCTTGTACTAATTTGACCATTTGGATACATGTAAATGCTTTCGAAGCATATGAAATATTATATTTTAAACCACTTTTTTGAAAAGCTGAGTGGTATCTACGCATTTGATTGCGAATTTCATCTTCGTCATAAACAATAGTAGGGGTACCAAAGCTTTGTGCAAGTGTCTTTAAACTTGTATCCGCCATTGTTAACTCACCATAATCATTATATTTTACTGCCATTTTATCTATACTCCTTTATGAGAGAATCATGATTCATCGCACTAAGTTGTTCTGAATTAGCGCCTACACCTTTGAATGTATATTCATCAATGCGTATATCGTTATTATATAATATCACTTCATCTTGTGCATCGACTTCCTCATCAACTTCAACAAACATGTGACTCATCATTAATGCACGAATAGGGTAGCGTTTGCCTTTAATTAATGCTTCATGTTTAGCTCTCGATTTAAGAATACCATCTCCATAGCCTACATCTACAACTGCTAATCGCGTATGGTCCCTAGTAGCTTCAAAGGCAAAACTATACCCACAATTATCTCCAGCATTCACTTCACGCACTTGTATCACATTACCTTTTACAGTAAGAGATTGTTTAATACTATATTCATTTAAAGCACTATATGGTCGAGACCCATACAATGCAATGCCTACACGCGCATGAGTATGGTAGGGTAAAAGTTTCTGACCTTCACGATAGTAACTTGCACTATTTTGTGCATGGATTAAATCAAATTTATATCCTTCATTTAACAATGAATTTACTACATTTAACCATGCTTCACGTTCTATACTATACTCAGGGACATCAAATTCATCTGCGTAACCAAAGTGCGTCCACAATCCACTAATAATCATTTTGTCTTCATTTGAGTTAATATGATGATCATTGAGTACTTCTCTAATTTCTTCTAATGTTTTAAATCCTGAACGATGAAGTAAATTTTCAAATTCTAAGTGCACTTTGATACCACTCAAATCATTCTTATATTTGTAATAGTAGGCTAATGACGGTAAAGTCATTTGTATTTGATATTGTCTTACTTTTTCAAAATCATAAACAGCGTTCATTAAGAATATAGTGGCATCAGGTGCTATTTCTCGTACTTTAATGGCTTCTTTTAAAGAGGTAGTGCTGAATGTATTAATTCCAGCTTTTAAAAAAGAAGTAACAGCAAACTCCAAACCATAATGATAAGCGTTGTTCTTCACCACAGCCATAATTGAATTATCATTTTTAACTTTAATAGCATTTTGTAAAAACGCTTCTTTATCGACGGACCATATTGCTGTCAATGTGAATTACTCCTCTCCATAATGCATTAATAATTGTTCATAATAATTTGCCACATAGATTAATACTTTTTCATCAAAATTAAGATGAGATGTATGAAGTCCAGTCACAAAACCTTTGTCTTCATTTCGAGTGCCTACAAATGCAAAGTAAGCTGGGGCTAACTGTTGACCATAGAAGCTAAAGTCTTCTCCAAATAAGAATGGAAGAGGCTTATCTATAACTTCTAGATTTGCAGCATTAATCGCTTGTTCTACACTCGCACGTAGTTTAGGGCTATTCATCGTAGGTGGGTAGCCTTCTTCAAATTTCACTTCACAATCCACATTAAATAATAAGCTTACACTTTCAGCAATTTTATGCATTTGTGTTTTTACTACATTTAAATCATTTGGATCATAAGTTCGAATCGTTCCTTCTAAATATCCATGGCTTGCTACAGTGTTAATAGCTTCTCCAGCTTCAAAATGACCCATATGAACAATATTTCGTTTTAAGCCATTAAGATGATACTGTTGTATTTGTCCTACTTGATTTAGAACGTGTAGAAGGGCTTCTCCACATGAATGACCTTGCTCTTTATCTGCAACATGACTTGATAATCCTTTTAAGAAGAAGCGATATTCAGTTGCACTTGCTGTAATTTCTTCATCACGGATAACAACTTGTCCTTCATCGGCAAATGGATTAACATGGATGCCAAAAACAGCTTCTATTGGATAGTTATTAAACGCACCTGCTTTAATTAGACGATTCGCTCCGCCACCAGTTTCTTCGGCAGGTTGGAAGATGAATACAACGTTGTGTGGAAGCGTTCCTTTATCGAACATTTCTTTGCATCGTTTAACAAATAACATTAATGCCGTTGTATGTCCGTCGTGACCACATGCATGCATTACATTATCCGTTTGACTTCGATAATCGACATCATTTTCTTCAAAAATTGGTAACGCATCGATATCCGCACGAAATGCAATGGTATGATCACTATTACCGTTTAAGTATGCTATTGCACCAGTTTCAAGAGGGCGCTCATATGACACGCCTAATTCTTCTAAAAACTGTGTGATGTATTTTGTCGTCTCGAATTCATGTAAACTTAATTCTGGATGTTGATGTAAATGTCTTCTATGTTTAGTTACAAACTCTAATTCACTCATCATATCATTCCTTTATTAACTTAATTAGTCTTATTAATATTGTAACTTATTTCATCTTTTTATGTATGTCGTGATATTAATTTAAAATAGTCTTAATTTTGAAATAGGGGCGCATGGATTTTTTTGCCCAATGCTTTGCCTGTTGGTAAAAATTCTAAATAAATATGCTTTACAATGCCAAATCCACTCTTCATAAGAATAACTAAAACTGAGAAGGGCTCAGTTAAGCGCCTTCTCAGTTCAGTAAGCTATTGTGATTATGCAATACAGCTATAAAATAGTATTTTTGTCATAGCCACTCATCAAATACTCATATCATTAGTCATTTAATTTTCTTAATGCTGAAACAATTTCACGTTTAGAGTCTTCTACTTCCGAAGTTTGTTTAATCACTTTAGCAGGGGTACCAGCTACGACTGCACCAGCTGGAACATCTTGAGTAACAATAGCACCTGCAGCGACAATTGCGCCTTCGCCAACATGAACACCTTCTAAAATGACTGCATTAGCACCAATTAATACATTATCATCTATGACTACTGGTGAAGCACTAGGAGGCTCAATTACGCCAGCTAGAACGGCGCCAGCTCCTACATGCACATTCTTACCAGTTGTCGCACGACCGCCTAATGTAGCATTCATATCAATCATGGTTCCTTCACCAACTACAGCACCAATGTTGATTGTTGCGCCCATCATAACGACAGCACCGTCCTCAATAATTGCTTGTTCACGTATAAATGCACCTGGTTCAATACGCGCATTCGTATTTGTTAAATCTTTAAGTGGAATTGCTGAATTACGACGATCCATTTCAATTTCTAACTCAGTAATTGTAGATTGGTTTGATTCATAGAATGGTTTCCAATCATCTGCTTCACAAAAGATTACTTTAGAATTGTCGGAACCAAATACTTTAAAAGAATCAGGGAAGGTAACACCATCAAAATTACCGTTAACATATACTTTTAATGGTGTAGATTTTTTGGCGTCACTTATATATTGAATAATTTCCTCAGCTGATAAATGTTGTACCATAATTTAAGTCTCTCCTTAATATTTGCTAGATTTTATATCTTATAGGTTGTCAAACGTGTAATAACCGTTAGATTGGTTTATTAATTTTTCAGCAGCAGTGATTGCTCCATTTGCAAAAATATCTTTAGACTGTGCTTTATGTGAGATTGTAATAGTTTCATCTGTTCCTGCAAATAATACATCATGTTCACCTACAATAGTCCCACCACGAATTGAGTGAATGCCAACTTCATCTTTAGTGCGTTGTTCTGTATGTTCATGTCGATCATAAACTGGTGTGATATTTTGGCGTAAGTCTTTAATAACATCATATAATTTTACTAATGTACCACTAGGAGCATCTACTTTTTTATTATGATGTGCTTCAGTCAACTCGATATCATAATCTTGCAGAAGTGGTACAGCTGCTTCTAATATTTTAGTTAGAGCATGTACACCATAACTCATATTTGCACTAAAGAATACTGGTATGTTATGGCTTAATTCATTTAACTTTTCAACTAATTTTTCTTTTTCACCTGTAGTAGCTATAACTAAAGGTAATTGAAATTCTTCTTCAAGAAGTGGTAATAATAGATTAGGATTTGAAAAATCAATCGCTACATCCGCTTCATTTTGTGCATCAGCAATGTGATCATAGTGTGTATATGGTGTTGTCTCATTTTTTTGAGGCTCAATAACACCTATAATTTCATGACCTTTTTCCTCTGCTAAACGAGCCACTCTTTGATTCATTGCGCCGTAACCAATAAGTAAAATTTTCATTAAAGTTCACCTGCTTTAAACTGTTCAAATGCATTGATTAAGACTTTGGCATCTGCATCTTCTAACGGAAGAAGTGGTAAACGCAATTCATAGTTACCAAAACCTAAATGACTTGTTAACGCTTTAATTGGAATAGGATTAACATCTACAGAAAGCGCATCTAATAAATTACTAATTGGTTCGAAATCGTTTGAAATATCTTGTCCACTTTGTTTAGCATCATATAAAGCTTGGAATTCTTTAGGAATTGCATTTGCAATAACTGAGATAACACCATTGCCACCTCTTTGATAAAATTCGACAACATTATCATCGTTACCACTATATAAAGCGAATTCTTCTTGATTGATACGACTTTTAACGTCTTCATAATATTCAAAGTCATTTGTGGCATCTTTGATTGCAACAATATATTGGTTGTGACTTAATGTTTCAACTGTCTCTGGTTCAATTGTCATATTTGTACGAGAAGGTACATTATATAGTACAACTGGCAATTCAACTTCATTCGCAATCGTTTCGAAGTGTTTAACTAAGCCACGTTGATTTGTTTTATTGTAGTAGGGGGTAATCAACATAATTGCATCTGCACCAAGTGCTTTAGCGCGTTGAGATGCTTGAATTGATTTGGCAGTATTATTCGTACCTGTACCTGCAATAATTGTCACACGATGATTAACTTGCTTTATAACTGACTCCAATACTTGTTCTTTTTCTTCTTCAGTTAAAGTAGGGCTCTCAGCTGTAGTTCCATTAACAATAATAGCTTTTACACCATTGTCTAATAGGAAATCTACGTGTCTTTCTAATGCATTATAATCAACTTCATTATTTGTGAATGGGGTAGCAAGTGCTACTCCCACACCTTCGAATAAATGTGGCATATTATCTAGCTCCTTTTAAATTGATTACTTGCTCTAATACTTGTACTGCATTCAATGCTGCACCTTTTAATAAATTATCAGATGTGCACCAAACGTGGAATGTATTATCTAATGAGTCATCTCTACGGATACGACCTACAAATACTTCATCTCTACCAGTAGAGTTAAGCGCCTGAGGATATTCGTTTTTTTCAGGGTTATCAACTAATACTACACGTTCGTCTTTATCAAATAAATCTTTAATTTCTTGTACAGTTGCTTCCTTATCTAAAGTAACGTCAATTTCGACACTATGACTATCTTGTACTGGAACACGTGCACATGTTGCAGTTACTTTTAATTCAGGTTCATGTAAAATCTTGCGTGTTTCATCAATCATTTTTTGTTCTTCTTTTGTATATCCATCCTCTAAGAATACATCAATATGTGGTAATACATTATTATAAATAGGGTGAGGATACGCTTCTGGTTTTTTACCATTTGCGCCTTCAGCTAAATCTCTTTTACCTTTAATACCTGAACCTGAAACAGCTTGATATGTTGTATATGCAACACGTTTTAAACCAAATTGATCTTGTAAAACTTTTAAAGGTACTACTGATTGAATTGTAGAACAGTTAGGGTTGGCAATAATGCCACGCTTAAATTCAGGTTGATTTACTTCAGGTACAATTAAGTCAATATCTTCAGTCATGCGCCATTGACTAGAGTTATCGATGACAATTGCACCTGCTTTTTCAAAGATTGGGGCGAATTGTGCACTTGTGCCACCACCGGCACTCATTAGAACGTAGTCAAATTTTTCACTTGCTGCTTCTTCTGTTAATTCTTGTACAACATACGTTTGACCTTGAAATTGAACTTCTTTACCTGCTGATCTAGCTGATGAGAATAATACTAACTCATCGAACTTGATGTTTTTGCGATCAATTGTTTCTAACATTTTTGTTCCAACTAAACCTGTTGCTCCGACTACTGCTAATCTTGTCATAAAAGTCACTCCAATATCATTTGTTTGAATTTTAAAAAAATTATTTACAAATAGCATGTTGATGTTTAAATATCAAATGCATTGTATAATACTTCAACCGCTTTTTCTCCATTATCAGCATCAATCACATAAGAAATACTAATTTCAGATGTTGTAGTTTGATAGAATGGGATATTTGCATTAATTAAAGTAATGAAAGCCTTTGATGCAACGCCCGACATATCTCTCATACCCGAACCAATAAGCGAAATTTTAACGTATTCTTCATTAATTTTATAATCCAATGCGTTAAATGAAGAAGAAAGGTTACTCAAAATAGTTGAAATTTGTTGTACATCACTATCTTTAATAGAGAATGATAGCTGCAATCCTTCAACATTAACTATTTGGGATATCATATCCACATTTACTGAACCTTCTTCTAATGCTGTGAACAATTGCGTTAAAAGACGATTATCTGGTAGGGGATAACTAATGGTAACGTGCATCATATGTTTATCTAATGCTACACCTGTTACTGCTTTTTTCTCTAATAAATCTGTTCTTGACATAATCCATGTTCCTTTCTCATTTGATAAAGTTCTACCGAGATACAATGGGATATCATAGTTCTTAGCAAGTTCTACGCTTCGAGTTTCAAGAACACCTGCACCTAATGCACTCATTTCCATCATTTCTTCATAAGAAACATAATCTAAACGTTTTGCCTTACTTAATATTCGAGGGTCAGTGGCATAAACGCCATCAACATCAGTATATATTTCACATGGAATTTGATTACTTGCAGCAATTGCAACTGCTGTTGTATCTGATCCTCCACGTCCTAACGTTGTAAGTTCAAATGCATCATTAATACCTTGGAAACCAGCAACGACTAACACATCTTTGTCGGTGAATGCTTTATCAAATGTTTCTGGATTGATTTCAGCAATTCTGCTCTTTAAATGATGGCCAATCGTTTTAATACCTGCTTGATAACCAGTCATTGCTCTAGCATTAACACCGATATCATTTAACACCATGGACAAATATGATACCGTCTGTTGTTCACCGGTCGTTAAAAGTAGGGCAAGTTCCTCATCTTTAGGTGTAGCAGTAAGATTTGATACATTATCCATTAATTGATCTGTTGTTTTACCCATAGCACTAACAACTACAATTAATTGTTCACCGTCATCCACACGGTTCTTAAGCATTTCTGCAATATTTTTTATCTTTGTAAAATCAGCGACGGATGAACCACCGAACTTCAAAACACTTCGTTTCAAAACTTTACCTCCTAAAATATAGGGAGGCACACGCTATAAAAAAGAACAAGTTCGGAAGTGCGAACTTGTTCGTGATTTATATACAAGTGATGCACTCCATTATTAAATAATAATGACAAACTTTCAGCTCTTAACCACAAAGTCCAACAAATCATAGCTGCGATTATGATTCATTTCGGCATCGCACCCTTTCTATATTAGCTGTTGCAGACAGTTTATCTAATATATACTGATGATTGATGCGCCTCATCAATTTCTTATTCAATTGCTATGTTTTATATTATACATATGGCAATTGTGTCTGTAAACCGATAATTGTGATTTTTTGAAATAGACTGAAAAATTAGAAAGTATTTTTACTATATGTAAGTAAAGATTTATCAAATGAGTAAAATGATAGTAAAATACGCACTTCCCAATTTAGTAATAGGGAAGTGCGTATGTGTTTATATATTATTTTTGTAATACGCCAATTTCTTGTAAATATTCTTCATAAGGAACTTCTTTTGATAAACCACCTGATTGATTTAGATCAATCACACGATTTGCAATAGTATTGATAAATTCAAAGTCATAAGATGTAAAGATGATTGATCCTTTGAAAGAAGCTAATCCATCATTTACTGCTGTAATACTTTCTAAGTCAAGATGGTTAGTAGGTTCTTCTAATAGTAAAACATTGGCGCTTGATAGCATCATTTTACTTAACATACAGCGAACTTTTTCACCACCAGAAAGTACACTAGCTTTCTTTTTAACTTCTTCACCACTAAATAACATTCGTCCTAAGAAGCCACGTAAGAAAGTTTCTGTTTGTTCATCTTCAGGTGCATATTGACGTAACCAGTCTACTAAATTCATGTCTACGCCTTCAAAGAACTCTGAGTTATCTTTAGGGAAGTAACTTAATGAAGTCGTTACACCCCATTTAAATGTACCTTCATCAGGTTCCATTTCACCAGCTAAAATTTTCAATAATGTAGTTTTTGCAATTTCACTATCTCCAATCAAAATTGCTTTATCATTAGGATTCATCGTGAACGAAATGTTATCAAGTACTTTTTCACCATCAATTGTTTTAGAAAGTCCTTGAACAGTCAGTAAATCATTACCGATTTCACGCTCTGGTGTGAATTTAACATATGGATAGCGTCTTGAAGATGGTTGAATATCATCTAATTCAATTTTTTCTAATTGTTTCTTACGACTTGTTGCCTGTTTAGATTTAGAGGCATTAGCTGAGAAACGTGCAATAAAGTCTTGTAACTCTTTAATTTTTTCTTCTTTTTTCTTATTTTGTTCTTGAGCCATTTTTTGAGCTAATTGACTAGATTGATACCAGAAATCATAGTTACCTACATATAATTTAATCTTACCGAAATCTAAATCAGCAATATGTGTACATACATTGTTTAAAAAGTGACGGTCATGAGATACCACGATAACAGTATTATCGAAGTTAATTAAGAAATCCTCTAACCAACTAATGGCAGGAATATCTAGACCATTGGTAGGCTCATCGAGTAAAAGGACATCAGGCTCACCAAATAAACTTTGAGCTAATAAGACTTTCACTTTTTGATTATTTTCCAATTCTGACATTTGCTTATCATGTAAATCAGCAGATATGCCTAAACCTGAAAGTAAAGAAGCAGCGTCAGCCTCTGCGTTCCAACCGTTCATTTCGGCGAATTCACCTTCTAGTTCAGCGGCACGTATACCATCCTCATCACTGAAATCAGGTTTCATATAAATTTCATCTTTTTCTTTCATGACTTCATATAAGCGTTCGTGTCCTTTGATAACAACATCTAATACACGTTCTTCTTCATAGGCGAAGTGATCTTGTTTCAAAACAGCTAAACGTTCATCTTTACCCATTGAAACATGTCCTGTTTGAGAATCAATTTCTCCTGATAAAATTTTTAAAAACGTTGATTTACCAGCACCATTAGCACCGATAAGCCCATAACAATTTCCTTCAGTAAACTTAATATTTACATCTTCAAATAGTTTACGATCGCCAAAACGTAAACTTACATCAGTTACTTGTAGCATGCATTTACTCCTTTATTTATTGTTTATCTAACGGAAAAATTATATCATATTCTTTTTATAGTTTCGACCTAATGCAAATCTATACACGTGAATGATAGTTTTTAGTATGCATGTTATAATAATGAAGAATACAAACCCTCGAAGGAGAATATTATGGCATTAGATAAAGATATTGTTGGTTCAATTGAATTTTTAGAAGTCATTGGCTTAGAAGGTTCTACATACCTTTTAAAAGGTCCTAATGGTGAACAAGTAAAATTAAATCAATCAGAAATCAATGATGAAGATGAATTAGAAACAGGTGAAGAATATAGTTTCTTCATATATCCAAATCGCTCAGGCGAATTATTTGCTACTCAAAACATGCCTGACATTACAAAAGATAAATATGATTTTGCAAAAGTGTTAAAAACAGACCGAGATGGTGCACGTGTAGATGTAGGTTTACCAAGAGAAGTGCTAATCCCATGGGAAGATTTACCAAAAGTAAAATCACTATGGCCACAATCTGGAGATTATGTGTTAGTAACATTACGTATAGATAGAGAAAATCAAATGTTTGCTCGTCTTGCTAGTGAAACAATAGTAGAGAAAATGTTTACACCTGTATATGATGATGAAAAACAGAATGAACTGATTAAAGCTAGACCATATCGACTATTAAGAATTGGTAGTTTCTTATTATCGAAGGAAGGCTATAAAATCTTTGTGCATGAATCAGAGCGCAAAGAAGAACCACGATTAGGCGAAGAAGTAGATGTACGTATTATTGGTCATAATGACAAAGGGGAACTCAATGGTTCATTTTTACCTTTAGCTCATGAACGTCTTGATGATGATGGTCAAGTAATCTTTGATTTATTAGTAGAATATGAAGGTGAATTACCTTTTTGGGATAAATCAAGCCCAGAAGCAATTAAAGAGGTGTTCAATATGAGTAAAGGCTCTTTTAAACGCGCAATAGGTCATTTATACAAACATAAAATTATTAATATTGAAACAGGTAAAATCTCTTTAACCAAAAAGGGTTGGAGTCGAGTAGAAGATAAATAATCATAAATATAAGCATTTTCCTTCTATTAAAATAGTTGTTTTAATAGTACAAAATAATAACGTTAAAAATTAAATAAACTTAAGTCAAAAAATTAATTTAAAGTCATATTACTTATTCAAAGTACAATACATCACTAACAATATGTTTTACGCTTTCAGTCGCCTTTACGGGAGTGATACAGTTTTTCATTATAAATTCTGTATCACTCCCGTCTTTTTTATAGATAATTTTTATAAAAAATATTGATTTTCCTGCAATCTTAACAAAACCTTTACATTTAAACTATTTTATATTAACAAAAGGTATGTATTATAAACATTGTAAGAAATACATATAACATTTTGGGTTATCTATTAGGAGGATATTTTAATGAAAAAATGGCAATTAGTTGGTACAACTGTTTTAGGCGCTTCGGTATTATTAGGCGCATGTGGCGGTGGAGATAGCAGTGGAAGTGGTTCTGGAGATGGCAAAGACCTTAAAGGTGAAGCCAAAGGTGAAGGTTCATCAACAGTAGCTCCTATCGTTGAGAAATTAAACGAAAAATGGGCTAAAGATCATCCAAACGCTACTATTTCATCTGGTCAAGCAGGTACTGGTGCTGGTTTTGAAAAATTCATCGCTGGCGAAACTGATTTCTCACAAGCTTCTAGACCTATTAAAGATGAAGAAAAACAAAAATCAGAAGACAAAGACATTAAATATAAAGAATTCAAAATTGCACAAGATGGTGTAACTGTTGCAGTTAATAAAGACAACGACTTTGTTAAAGAATTATCTAAAGATCAATTGAAAAAAATCTACAACGGCGAAGCTAAAACTTGGAAAGATGTAAATTCTAGCTGGCCTGACAAAAAAATCAAAGCTTTCTCTCCAAACTCAAGTCACGGTACTTATGATTTCTTTGAAGAAGAAGTAATGGATAAAGAAGATATCAAAGCTGAGAAAAACGGAGACACTAACGTAATTGTTCAATCAGTTGAGAAAAACAAAGAGGGTATCGGTTACTTCGGTTATAACTTCTACGAACAAAACAAAGATAAATTAAAAGAAGTTAAAATCAAAGACGACAAAGGTAAAACAACTGAACCAACTAAGAAAACAATCAAAGACGGTTCATATGCTTTAAGTAGACCATTATTCTTATATGTAAAAGAAAAATCATTAAAAGATAATGATGTTATGAGAAAATTCATCAAATTCACATTAGAAGACCAAGGTAAATCTGCTGAAGATGCTGGTTATGTAGCTTCTCCAGAAAAAACTTACAAAGATGAACTTAAAGATTTAAAAAAATACGATAAAAAATCAGATAAATAATAATCATTATTAATATCAAAGGGCTGGGAATTATTCAAGGGGTATTACAAGGTAGCAACACTGCTACCTTGTTCTCGAATATATGGGTGATTGTTAAAATGTTTTAGGTTAATTTGAACTCATTGTTTACCTGATAATTTCTAGCGCTTTTTTAAATTTATTGGGAGAAAAAGAGAGGGTTATATATGGCATCGGAAACTAATGTTAGAGACTTGATAGCTAAAAATAACGCTAAAAAGGGCGGTTTCAGTGATAAAATCGTACCTATTATTTTAGGGATTATAGCTGCAATCTCAATTTTAACTACAATCGGTATTCTTTTCACTTTGATAACTGAGACAATAACATTCTTCACACGCGTATCTATTGTTGAATTTTTATTCACTAAAGACTGGAACCCAACTGGTTCTGATCCTAAATATGGTATTTGGGCATTAGTTATTGGTACGTTGAAAATTACAGTTATCGCAACTATCGTCGCAGTTCCAATTGGATTAGGTGCTGCAATTTACTTAAGTGAATACGCAAGTGACAAAGCAAGACGTATTATTAAACCAATTCTTGAAATTTTAGCAGGTATTCCAACAATTGTATTTGGTTTCTTTGCTTTAACTTTTGTAACACCTGTACTAAGAACTATTATTCCAGCACTTGATAGTTTCAACTCAGTCAGTCCAGGAATTGTAGTAGGTATCATGATTGTTCCAGTAATTACAAGTATGAGTGAAGATGCAATGGCATCTGTTCCTAACAAAATTCGTGAGGGTGCTTATGGTTTAGGTTCAACAAAATTTGAAGATGCTACTAAAGTAGTATTACCAGCCGCAGCTTCAGGTGTTGTAGCTTCAATTGTATTAGGTATTTCAAGAGCGATCGGTGAAACTATGATTGTTTCATTAGCTGCAGGTAGTTCACCAACAGCTTCATTAAACTTAACGAATTCAATTCAAACTATGACTGGTTATATTGTTGAAGTTGCAACTGGAGATGCTACATTCGGTTCTGATATGTACTATAGTATTTATGCAGTAGGTTTCACATTATTTATCTTCACATTAATTATGAACTTAATTTCTTATTGGATTTCGAAACGCTTCAGAGAGGAGTATTAATATGACAGCTACTACAAATCCTAAAGCTAAAACACTAATTGACCAAAACAAAGTAGAAAAAAATATCTCAAGTCGTGGTAAAACAAATAAATTAAATAAATGGTTATTCTTTACATGTATTGTAATAGCTTTATTAGTACTTGCAGCATTATTGATACAAACATTTGTTAAAGGTGTTGGCTATCTTACACCAGATTTCTTTACAAATTTCTCTTCTTCTACACCTTCACAAGCAGGTATTAAAGGTGCGTTAGCAGGGACAATTTGGTTAATGATAAGTATTATTCCAATCTCTATCGTTCTTGGTGTAGGTACAGCGATTTATTTAGAAGAATACGCTAAAGACAATTTCTTTACTAGTTTCGTTAAAATTAGTATTTCTAACTTAGCTGGTGTACCTTCTATCGTATTCGGTTTACTTGGATTAACATTATTCGTTCGTGGTGGCGGTATTCAAGCATTAGCATTAGGAAATAGCGTTATTGCTGCCGCTTTAACAATGTCATTGTTAATTCTACCGATCATTATCGTATCAAGTCAGGAGGCAATCAGAGCAGTTCCTAATTCTGTTCGCGAAGCTTCTTATGGCTTAGGTGCAAATAAATGGCAAACTATTCGTCGTGTAGTATTACCGGCTGCTTTACCTGGTATTTTGACTGGATTCATCTTATCACTATCACGTGCATTAGGAGAAACAGCACCATTAATCTTAATTGGTATACCAACTATTCTATTAGCAACACCAACAAGCATTATGTCTATGTTCACAGCATTACCAACTCAAATTTACACTTGGGCTAAAATGCCTCAAGCTGAATTCCAAAATGTTGCATCAGCAGCAATTATTATATTACTTGTAATCTTATTACTAATGAACGCAGTAGCCATTTTCTTACGTAACAAGTTCTCTAGAAAATATTAATCAAATCAAATACAACATAATTTAGGGAGTGAAGGTTGAATCGATAATATCATGTTTTTAGTAGAGCATAACTATCGTTTCAATCTTACAGATATAAAGGAGTTTTAATTATGGCAAATACAAATGTTAAAGAAAAAGAGTTAGCAAAACATACTGATCAATCTCAAGAATCAATTTCAACAGTAGTTTCATCAAATGAAGTTAAGCACAATAAAGAATCAGATAGTAATAAAAAAGTAGTTTATTCAACACAAAACTTAGATTTATGGTACGGAGATACACATGCGCTACAAAACATTAATTTAGATATTTTAGAAAATAATGTAACTGCTATTATTGGACCATCTGGTTGTGGTAAATCAACTTATATTAAAACATTAAATCGTATGGTAGAATTAGTACCTTCAGTAAAAACTGCTGGTAAAATTCTATACCGTGACCAAAATATTTTCGATGAAAACTATTCTAAAGAAAAATTAAGAACAAATGTAGGTATGGTATTCCAACAACCAAACCCATTCCCAAAATCAATTTACGATAATATCACATATGGTCCTAAAACACACGGTATTAAAGATAAAAAATTATTAGATGAAATCGTAGAAAAATCATTACGTGGCGCTGCAATTTGGGATGAATTAAAAGATAGATTACACACAAACGCTTACGGTTTATCTGGTGGCCAACAACAACGTGTTTGTATTGCTAGATGTTTAGCTATTGAACCAGATGTTATTTTAATGGACGAGCCTACATCAGCATTGGACCCAATCTCTACATTAAGAGTTGAAGAACTCGTTCAGGAATTAAAAGAAAATTACTCTATTATTATGGTTACACACAACATGCAACAAGCTGCACGTGTATCTGATAAAACTGCATTCTTCCTTAATGGTTATGTTAACGAATACGACGACACTGATAAAATCTTCTCTAATCCTTCTGATAAACAAACAGAAGACTACATCTCAGGACGTTTTGGTTAATATTCTATAATGATGACCATTATTAGACATAAATACGAAGGTCAATTAGGTGAATTAATTAAGGATATTCGTCACCTTGGTCTTCGTGTTTATTTTAATCTCGAACATGCATTAGTGTCGTTAAGTGAAGAGGATAAAAATTTTGCAAGACAAGTCATTGAGAATGATAAAATAATCAATAACTTAGATTATGATATTAATGAAAAAGTTATTATGTTAATTACAAAGCAACAACCAATTGCTACAGATTTAAGAATGATGATGGCAGCTCTAAAAATTTCTACAGACTTTGAACGCATGGGAGATAACGCAGCACATATAGCGCACATTCGTCTTCGAGTAAAGATTACAGATCACTATGTATTGACACGATTAAAAACGATGGGGAAATTAGCAATGTTAATGTTGCAAGATCTTAATACAGCTACGAAACAAGAGGATATAACGTTAATCAAAGAAATTATTGAGCGTGATAAAGATATTGATGATCTTTATGCAAATATAGTTAACACAACATATTTAATAGATAATGACCCTTTTGTAGCTGGTCAAGCACATTTAGCTGCACGAAATCTTGAAAGAGTCGGAGACCATGTTAGAAATATTGCAGAAAGCGTTTATTATTTCTATACTGGTGAACATTATGAAAAATAATATAGTATTAAATCCTAAATAACCCAAAACCAAACAATTAAACCCTGATAAGACTGATTAAATCAGTTATTATCAGGGTTTTACTATTAATCAAAATATATATATACATAGTTTAATTAGTCTTGTTGCTCAATTTCATCTGTTAATTGTTCCGCTTCATTAACTAAATCAGAGATATATTTAATAGTAGCTTTAAGTGGTGCATCTGTAGTGATATCAACACCTGCAACTTTTGCTAATTCAATAGGAGATTGACTTCCACCTGCTTTTAAAGTTTCAAGCCATGCATCTACAGCTGGTTGTCCTTCTTGTTTAATTTTTTGTGAAACAACCGTACCAATTGTTAAACCAGCAGAGTAGGTGTAAGAATATAATCCCATATAGTAATGTGGTTGACGCATCCATGTTAATTCAGTTCCATCTGTTAATTCAACAGCATCACCAAAGAATTGTTCATAAACGTCTCTCATAATGTTATTAAGCACGGGAGCTGTAAGTGACTCACCATTATCAACTTTGCGATATACTTCACGTTGGTAAGCAGCTTCTAGCAAGTGAGTTACCATATTATGATAATATGTGCGTGATAAAATAGATCCAATTACCCAACGTTTAAATTTAGGATCTTCACTGTTACTGAATAGATAATTTGCCATTAACATTTCATTCATGGTAGATGGTGCTTCTACAAAGTACATTGAAGCTTCAGAATCTAATAAATTTTGATGTTGTTGTGCCAATGTAAAATGACCTGCATGTCCCAATTCGTGTGCTAGTACAAACGTTTCAGTCATCTTTCCAGTCCATGAAATAAATACATATGAATGTGTATAATAAGGGCTAGCACAGTAAGCACCTGTGTCTTTTCCTTTATTTTGTGCAAAATCTATCCAACGATCACTGTATGCTTGCTCAACCATTTGTATATAATCTTCACCCAGTACATTTAAAGCACCATGAATATATTGTTTAGAATCTTCGATTGATATTTCAGGTTCATAGCTTGGATCAACAGAAACCTTTAAATCCTCAAAGCGCATTTTATCTAAACCGTTTATACGTTGTAATAATTTAGCATATTTTTGCATTACAGGCGCTAAATCACTCATAATTACGTCGATTTGTCTGTCATACATTTCTCGTGTAACTTCTTGATCATGTAATAAATAGTCTATGACAGAATCATATCCTCTTAAGTCAGCCTCAATTTTTTCTTGTTGCACATGTTGATTGTAAGTCGCAGCAGTAGTATGTTGATATTTTTTCAGAGCATCACTAAAGCTTTTAAAACTTTTTTGTCTAAATTCTGGATCAGCATTATCCTCGTATTCATTTTCAAATGTTGCATAATCCATAGGGTATGTCACATTGTTATGTTCAAATGATTCGAAGGCAATATCAAGCATTTTCGTTGTGCCATATAATTCATATGCACTTTGAAAAGTAGGCGATAAACTCGCCATTACTTGTTCCACTTCAGGTGACAATTGATATGGCTTACTTTCAATTAATTTCTCTAAGTAGTGAGGCACATCAGATTCTTCTATTGCTTGTTTAATAACCTCTTCAGGTAACATTAATATTTCAGATTCTACAAAGGATAACTGACTTGAAATCTTACCATAATTTGTCGATAACTTTGCGCTTAATGTTTGTGCATCAGTATTAGCAGTATCAACGCTTAGTCTTAGTTCCGCATAATTACCAAGACGATCAAGTTGAATAAGAATATTTTCAAATTCTGATAATACTTTTTTTATCATCTTTGCATCTGAAATTTTACCTTTATATTGTTGATTGAATGACTTCGATTGATTTAGTATATTATCTAAAGTGTCATAAAATTGTTCATCACTATCAAAAAAATCATTTAAATTCCATTTTTCTAGTTCTGGAACATCTTTTCTAAATGGTAAACCTGACGTCATATATTCCACTCCCTTTAAAATCATTTCACAATCATTATACACAATATCATTTTCAAACTCATTATTAAGCCTCAAGGCCGAGTTATGCTTATAGGCAAAGGGGTATAATTTAATTACATATTATTGTATAGTATTTAAAAGAAAGATTTTTATTATGATAGGAGATATACATGACTATTTTTGATATGCCGAACTATTTATGGATTACAATAGTTGCAATGATAATTTTAACTGTCTTCTGTGCTTTAGTACTTAAGAAATGGTTTGTATCCGCAGTAATTACATTTGTTGCGTTAGCTGTCTTAGCATTTTTTATTCCTAATTTTTATGACATCTCATTTCAACCATTACTAGGATATGCTGCTTTTCTAGCCATTATCAGTTTAATTATCAGCTTTTTATTATGGTATTTCACTAGAAATTGGCGTCGCGAACGTAAAAAGAAACAATTAGAAAAGGAAATACGTAAATACGAAGATGATGACGAAACAATCCGTCGTCGTAGAAGATAATAAAAAAAGCGTTTGAGACATATATGCATACTTGCATGTTAAAATGTTTCAAACGCTTTTTTTCTATTCTAAAGTGAGTGGATTAAAAGCTTTTCACTAATTATTTTTAAAAGCTTTTTTAAATTTTGTCTAATTGCTCAATGGTAGTTTCAATTCCACCCTCAGAAAAATACCATGCGTTAGATTCAAATTGATAAACTTGATCATTCTTAATAGCTTTTAATTTTTTTATAACGTCGTTATTTAATGCAGAAGGTAACGACTTATCATTTCCTTTTTGAGTACGATCAATTACAAATAGTTTATCTGGGTTTACTTTGTTTAAATACTCATAAGTAATAGAATTTCCAGCAGAATTGGCTTTCATGGCAGTGTCAGCATGTTTTATTCCTAAATCTTTATTTAAGAATCCTCCGAAACGACCAGTAGGTCCAAATGCTTTAACACCTTTATCATCCACATTTAAAAACAAGACCGTATCGTCATTAATAACTTTTTTAGTTTCAGCAACTTTTTTACTTAGTTTCTCATTAAGCATTTTAGCCTTGTTTTGTTGTTTGAATATTTTCCCAAACAATGTCGTATTATCTTTAATGGAATCAATATAATGATCATTATCAGGACTTACAAATAATATTTTAGCGTTAGGGGCAGCTTTTTTTATTTCATCTAGCGTTTTAGTATGTGCTTGTCTAAATGATGTGAAGATAACTTCTGGTTTAGCTTTAGCTAAATTATCATAATTAGGTTGTCCAGGGTTACCTAAATTAGTATATTTATCATTTTTAAATTCTGAAAGGGAAGAAGGTAAGAAAGCAGCACCTTTACCTTTCGCAATTGCCACAATCTTATCTTCCAATCCCATCTGTTTCATAATATCTAATGCACCATAATCTAATACAGCCACTCTATCTGGATTTACTGGAACTTTAACTTTCTCTGTTTTCATTTTTCCTTTAGTATGTGTATTATTTTTATCTTTAAACTCATATGTATTCTCAACTGTAATCGTATCCTTGGAAGATGACGACGATTTAAAAGTAGAATCCTTACCGCACGCAGATAATAATACAACTATTGTGAAAAGTATAGCTATAAATTTAAATGTATTTTTCATAATTAACCTCCTATGAAATTATTATACTTGCAATTGATAATCATTTTCAATAAGAAGTTGTTTATATTTCATTATAAATGTAGCTATTTTAGTAATCTTTGCTTAATTCATTTAAAGATAAACATAGTGCTTCCGTATTCGCATTAATACAACGGATATTTTTATTATTTTTTAAAATAGAAGCATCCATTGATTCATTATTTACAAAATAACCAACTTTAGCATGTTGCAACATTTCAATATCATTATGATCGTTACCGAATGCAACATACGTAGGATATTTACCAAGTATATGCTCAACAGCAGTAAATTTATTAATATATTTAGCAGTAATATTAATATTAAGTTCATTTGAATGATTAATTAGTGAAAGACTAGGTGCATTGGTAGCTAGATATGTTATAACTTCGTCAAAGTCTTTTTCATCTATGTTCAATAAAATCGTCTTAATAGGTGAAGTAATCTCATTAATAGTTAATTTTTGTGCTAATCGATGAGGATCTAGGCGTTGATAAATTGTATTTGTAGCATCAACACGTGCTGCATAATCCCATTCATCATCAACAATGTAATTTAAGTCATAATGATTAATGACATGTTTTATCACATTAAATGATTTAGGCTGAATGGTTGCAAATGTCTGTATACGACCATTAATAGAGATAATGGAACCATTACCACCAATAAGTGCAAATTCATGAAATTTATTAGGTATTACAGGTAATAAATCACGAATTGGTCTAGCTGAAGCAAAAATAATTTTATGTCCTATATTATGTAAACTAAAAAGGTGGTCGGTAATTTTACAGTCAATTTGACGACCATCAAAGCAAATTGTTCCATTAATATCCAACACAATATTCATATTTAACTCCTTTATATATAAGTATATTCAAAGTCAAGCATATATAACTATATATAGCCAGATTTTTAAATGAATTATTGCTGAATAGATAGTAAATGTACATATAGAATCAGACATAGTAGGTAGTAAGATAGGTCCCCTGAGTTACTACATATAACTTCCTATAATATATATTATGTAAACTAAATGAAACACAAATAATTATCTACATAAAACCTTTAAATTGATACGCTGTCAGGACGATTTCTGAACATGTTTTATTATTGTTATGTATGATTGATTGTTATCTTACATTATTCAGCTTAAATAAATTGTTCATCCTAAGTTAATTAATTTAAAACTCATAAATACACATGGTTATTTATATGTCTATACGTTTAGAGATATTAATCCTATGATAATGTGTTTAATCTTTGACAAAGCTAATTGTTAACTAATTAAGCACTGCAGCAATTATTAATATCATGTACATAAAGCGAGTCATCAAGAACTCTTATTATATAGATTTAAGTAAATGTAATAATTTCTATTTTAGATATTAGGTTTAATTATTACAATTAAATGAATCGTAACTCTTTCGTATTAATCTTGGTATCTATTTATGTATATTGTTAGTCTTAACTAAATTTGCTAAAGAATAATAATTTAAATATTTTAAATTTAGAAAAATAAATTTGTTTTGTAATATTATTGCTAAAAATCAGACGTGTGGTAATATTAAATTGTAGGAGGCAACATGAAAATCAACTTAGAATTTACCTACACTGTATTGTAACTTGTCTCTATCACTAGTTACGATAAATAAAGGCTGCGACATCCACCATGTCACAGCCTTTATTATCATCAATTTATTTTTTTACTTTTTTGCGAATTTTATTAAGTGTATTAAACAACCAATATTTAACCTTATTTATAGGTTTATAGAAGTCCCCGATTAGCTCTTCAATGTAAACATTGAATCCTCTTTTAAAGCGATAAACACCATAATCTTCACTGTTCTCTGTAAAATCACCAGATAAACCATAAAAATTATATCGATCATATCCATGTTCGAAGCAATAGTTCATCATATGCCAATGCATCATATATGGTCCCATATAATTATTATATTTTTCAGATGAACCTCCAGAGAAGTAATTCACTTCATATGAATTTGCAAAGAAAATTCCTGATGCCAAATTCAAGATTTGGCCATCTGTCTGACGTAATTCGCTTGCTTGTAAGAGTTCTTTTTTATCGTGTTCAATTTGCTTATCTAATTCTGCAATTTTTCTAAGTTGTTTATCATTTTTATTTTCTTTTGCCATCATTTGATCACGACGGTTTTCTTTATCATTTAAAGCGTCTTGCAATGATTTTATGTATTCATCTAAATCAATATATGCAAGTGGAACAAGCACTTTATCTCCATAAGTATCAAAGAAGTTATAGAAATATTCGTCTGATTTTGATACGAAACCTGTTCTTGCTTCTGTTTCACGGTATAAGTCTAAGAATATATGAAACTCATCTCTACCAAGGAATCTTACTTTTACCCCGTAGTTTATCGCTTTATTAATATTTCTTTTACGTTGGCTATCAAATTGTTTTCTTAATGACGCAGGTGTTTCCCCTTTTAGATAGCTAACACCCATCCATCTTGCTTGGCTTGATGTGTCATATTCAGTAGTGAATCCATGGTGTTCATATCCATGTGATTTAAATAAATTAACTACAGCATCATTTTTCTCTCTATCTTCAAGTGGATTAATATCTTTATCATAAATTTGATAAATCCAATATGGATCAATTTTAACGTATAAGCATTGGTGTTGATGTAAATACTTTTCTAATTCACGTAAATAAAAATCAACTAAGCCTAAATCAGAATAGTCCATTACTGGGCCTCGATTTGAGTAATATACATAGCTTCCCATGGTCGGTATTTTAGAGAAAAGACTAGCAGCTAGTACTTTATTGCTTTCATCTTTTACACCTAGTAACACTACTTCAAAGCCATCATTTTCTCGTGTTTGAATATTCTCTTTCATTTGGAAGTAATGGCTTTCTAATGATGGGTTTTGTACAAAGTTTTCGAATTCTTTAACTGTTAACTCTGTAAATTTCATATTCGTCTATTCCCCTCTTAATTAAATCTTTTTTTTAATCTTTTTGAGTGTCTTATACACTGAATACATAGGTTTGTTAATAGGTTTCACAAAGTCTCCAACATACTCAATTACGTCTGCATTGAAACCTTTTTTAAATTTAATTACTCCAACATCTTCAGCGTCTTCACTGAAATCACCGCTAATACCATAGAAATTGTATCTATCAATACCATGATCAATTGCATAGTTAATCATTGTCCATTGAACAGCATAACTGCCTGCAAAATGTCTATATTTATTAGAAGTTCCACCTGCATAATAAACGACTTCAAATGGATTAATAAAGAAGAAACCTGCTGAAATTGGTAATTCATTACCATGTTCGGCTTGTAATTTTTTAGCCTCGTCTAATTTTTGTTGATTGGCATCTAATTGTTTTTCAAGATTTTCTTTTTTATTAAATGCCTTTTTATTGTCTGGTCGTTTTTCAATATCTTTTAAAGCTTTATTAACATCTTTATTTAAAGTTTCACGTTCATTTTGTAATTCTTCGATGTACTCATCAAACTTAATATAAGCTAATGGTACAAGCACGCGATCTTTGAAATGTCTATAGCGATTATAATAGAAACTATCATCTCTATCTTGGAATTCTTTTGTTTCGGTTGTATCTTCCATAAATGAACGGAAGATTGGAAGTTCTTCTTCTGATAAGAACTTAACTTTTACACCATTTTTTTGAACTTTTTTAGTATTACGTTTACGTAGACTATCCATTCCATTTAATATATCTTTAGATGTTTTATTTTTTAAATCTAAAACAGAATGATATCGAATTTGTTTAATCGGATCAAAACCTTTTGTAAAGCCTTCGTGTTCAAATCCGAGATGCTTCATCTTATCAAAGAACCAATCATTACCAGCATTACCTGTAATTTCACCATCATGATTTAAATATTGGTATGGTAAATAAGGGTCAACTCGAACATAAAGACAATTATGCTGTTTTAAATACTTTGTTAACTCATTAAAGAAAAAGTGAACAAGCTCTCTATTATCATAATCAATTACAGGTCCTCGGTTAGAATAAAAGTACTTGAAAAATTTCATGACTGGTACTGCTGTCAACATGCAGGCTGCAATGACCTCATTATCTTTATTTTTTATACCAACTAAGTGAGTTTCTGTTTTATTTGCAACTTTCATCTCATAGTTTTCAGTCATTTGTGTGAAATGACTATATGGCATCTTATCTGTATAATTGCCAAACTCTGCAGCTGTTAAATTTGTAAACTTCATTATTTATTGCTCCTACTTCAAAGAATCTTTATCTACTTTTTAGTTCAAAATTTAAATTATAATTTTCAATAATATCTTTATCTTCAACCAAAAATTTATTTATCCAGTTTCATTAAGTATACAATAGATATTAACAAAACTAAAATACAAACCATTTATTAGATTGAAATATTTTGCAAAATAAATGAATAGAGATTAAGACATCAAATATCGTCTTAATCCCTAGTAAACTTCTTCTATACATTATTTATCCACCAAGGTACATCTTATTACCTAAAGCGTATCTAGCGTTTCTCTTACTTGTTTCAAATAGTGAATCGTATCCTCGTTATTATCTTGACAAAAGCGTTTTACAATTTCACTACCAATGACTACGCCGTCAGCAACAGTAGCTAAATCCTTTATATGGTCTTTAGTTCTAATGCCAAAACCTGCAACTACAGGTATATCCGTATATGCTTTTAGATGTTTTAATTTATCTTTTAATTGAGGATGAAACGTTCCATTTTTGCCTGTTGTTGCATTCATAGTTACAGTGTATATAAACCCTTCAGCATGCTTAACGATTTCTTTTATACGGTCATCATTTGCAGTCATTGATATGAGAGATATCATTTTAACATCAAATTCGGATATTTTATGCTTTAATTTTTGAGTTAATTCGTAAGGCAAATCCGGAATAATCACGCCGTAAACACCTACTTTTTCACATTCTTTAAAGAATGCTTCTTCACCATAAGAAACAATGATATTGAAATAAGTCATTAGTACATATTTGCAATTAATTTCATCTTTGTTTTTGGATAATTCATTAAAAATGTAATTAATGGTCACGCCTTGCTTGATAGCTCGGTTGCCTGCTTCCATTATTATGGGACCATCAGTTACTGGGTCAGAGAATGGTACACCAATTTCTATTATATCAGCACCATTCTCATCTAAGATTTTCATATTTTTAATAAATGACTTATTCCCCATAATGTATGGAATAAATAATTTAGTCATGTGATTCACCTCTTTTTTGCATATAGTGTCTAATTGTTTCCATATCCTTGTCACCGCGACCTGAAATAGTAACTACTAAAATTTCATCTTTATTCATTTTAGGTGCTAACTTTTCAACATAACTAAGTGCATGTGCACTTTCAATGGCAGGTATGATTCCTTCCATTTTGCTGAAGCGGATGAGCGCCTCCATTGCTTCTGTATCAGTGGCATGTTTATATTGCACACGTCCAATATCGTGATAATATGAATGTTCAGGACCTATACCTGGATAATCCAAACCTGCAGATATAGAGTGTGCTAATTCTACTTGTCCATATTCATCTTGAATTAAGTACATTTTTGAACCATGAAGTACGCCCGGACGTCCTTTTCCAATTGCAAGTGCGTGCTTAGCACTATCAATCCCTTGTCCCGCAGCCTCTACACCATATAACTTGACCTTATCTCTAATAAATGGGTAAAAAGTCCCTATTGCATTAGACCCTCCACCTATACATGCAACAACTGCATCTGGTAATCGACCAGTTTTTTGAAGTAATTGTTCTTTAATTTCTTGACCTATAACACTTTGAAAATCTCTGACCATCGTTGGAAAAGGATCAGGTCCTAATGCCGAACCTAGTAAATAGTGTGTATCTTCAACATGACTTACCCAATACTGTAATGCCTTGTTTACCGCATCAGAAAGTGTTCCTTGACCTTCATCCACTGCTTCGACTTTAGCTCCTAATAATTCCATACGAAATACATTAAGCTGTTGACGTTTGATATCTTCTCTTCCCATAAATACGTTTAATTCCATATCAAATAGCGCAGCTACTGTGGCACTTGCTACACCATGCTGACCCGCGCCCGTTTCAGCAACTAGTTTATTTTTGCCCATACGTTTTGCCAATAAAGCTTGCCCTATTGCATTATTAATTTTATGTGCGCCGGTATGATTCAAATCCTCACGTTTTAAATATATTTGAGCTCCACCCAACGCTTCACTATATGATTTTGCATAAGTCAATGGGGTTTCTCTACCTACATATTCTTTCAAATAATAAGTTAATTCATCTTGAAATGATTGATCTTGTTTAGCCTTGTTATACGCTTGTTTTAATTCAATAATTGCTGGCATTAATGTCTCTGGAACATATTGCCCACCATATTCTCCGAAAAAACCTAATTCATCTGCTTCAGTTTGTATATTATACATATTATAATTCTCCCTTCACTTGTTGTATCACAGTTAACATTTTATTTTTGTCTTTCATACCATCTGTTTCAATACCGCTTGAAATGTCATAACCTAAGTGATTCAACTTCAATGCTTCAATTTGTTTTATCTTATCAACGTCAATACCTCCAGCAATTAAAAACGGTATAGATTGATCTAAGCCCTTAAGCAATGTCCAATCAAAAGATTGTCCAGTCCCACCATATTGCTCTGATGGCGTATCTATAATAAATAAGTCAACATGCTCTTTGAATTGGTCGATATCATTTATTATATTTTGAGTAGCTGGTAAAGCTTTAATTATCTTAATATTCTTAAAATTTAAACGAAGTTGTTTGATAAAATCTATCGTCTCATCACCATGGAGTTGGATGGCATTAATATTAGTAGCATTAATAATTTTCTTTATTAATTGCAATGTTGGATTAACTAATACGACTACTCTATCTATTTCGTCTGGCAACAATCTAGTTAGTTTATTTATTTGTTCAATGTCCAAATGTCGTTTACTTTTGGGATAGTGTATAAATCCCACCATGTTTATATTGAGTGGTCGAATGCTTAATGCTTCTACTTTAGTTTTTATACCGCAAAATTTTAAAATCATTGTTTCACCTTTTTTAATTTAAGTGAGGGTATAAAATGTTCTAACTCATTACAATTCATTAAGGCTCCACCAACTAATAAGCCATCGATCCCACTTTTTACTATTTGCTTAACCTCTTGTTGTGAATGAATTCCACTTTCAGATATATATAAATAGTTCTCTTTCTTACACTTAAGTATTTGATTAGTATGTTTAACATCGGTGTTGAATGATTTTAAATCACGATTGTTTACCCCAATGATTTGTGGATTTAACTGATAGGCACGTTGTAACTCAATACCATCATGTACCTCTACTAACACTTCTAGTCCCTTAGAACTTGCATATTGATAGAGTTGTTGTAACTTTTCGTCGGTAAGAATATTTACAATGAGTAAAATAATTGAAGCACCTGCTTTTTGTGCAACATCAATTTGAAGCGGATCAATGATGAAATCTTTACATAAAACAGGTAATTGTGTTGTCTCTGATATTTGCTGTAATCTTTCAAAGCTACCACCGAAATATCGTTCGTCTGTTAATACGGAGATAGCATTTGCTCCATAACGTTTATAATCACTTACTTGTTTAAATATATTTGTTTGTTGAAAAGCTTTTACAGATGGACTCTTTGATTTAATTTCAGCAATTAATGCTAAATTGTAATTTTTAATTAAAGTATCCGTTAATCGTGATTTATTTTTATGTTTGACCTCTTTCAAATTTTGTAATTTATCATGATAATAGCCGTCTTTTAATAATTGCTCTTTATAATCCACTATTTCACTTAATATCGTCACAGATATCACCTCTCATTTTCATAAATTGTTCCATCGCTCGACCACTATCAATTAAGAACGTAGCTAAACTTATTCCAGATGCTATCGTATCTACCTTTTCAGAAACGTATAACGCAAGTGCAGCATTTAATAAAACAACATCTCTTCTACAAGTTTTATCATCTCCACTTAAAATATCTAATGTAATCATTTTGTTTTCTTTTGGACTGCCTCCTTGTAAATCTTGATTACTTGCAAGCTTCAAACCATAATCTTTAGCATTTATAAAATAATGCGTTATGTCTCCATTTTCATTTAATTCATAAACTTCATTGTCTCCTGAAAGCGTAGCTTCATCCATACCATTTGCTCCATGTAACACTATTGCCCTCCGTCGCCCTAAATCTTTCAATGTTTGTGCTATCATATACAATCGACTTGGGTCGTACACTCCTAACACTTGATAGGTCAATTTAAATGGATTGATAAGTGGCCCAACTATATTAAAGATGGTCGGTATAGAAATCATTTTTCTAACAGGTTGAATATATTTCATTATTGGATAAGACTCCATTGCGCTAATGAATGCCAATCCCTGTTCTTCAATTTGTAATGGGACTTCTGAAACTTTTGTCGTCTTTATTCCCAATTCATTTAACAAATCAGTACTTCCTGAATGGGATGTTATACTTCTGTTTCCGTGTTTAATGACTGGAATACCAGCGCTTGCTACTACAAAAGACACTGTTGTAGAAATATTGAAACTGTTCGACTTATCTCCTCCTGTACCGCATACACACATACTTCCTTCATATGTTGGTTGATTAGGATACATGGTTTGAATTAAGCTATTGACGACATAGGTTAATTCTTGTTGTTTAATTTCCTTTTCTGTAAATCGCGTTAATAAGTCGACCTTGTCTTCCACATCAATTTGAGGATTAGTTAGATAGGTTATGAATTGTGTTGTCTCTGATTGTGTTAAAGTTATGTCATTATCCAATTGTTTTAGTAATCCCATTCAAATTCACCCTTTCTTTTACAATACGAATGAAGTTCTTAATAATTTGTGAACCAAACTCAGTAGCAAATGATTCTGGATGATACTGTATACCGAAATGAAGATGTTGTTTGTCCTCGAAGGATTGTATTGAATCTGATGTTCTTCCAGTAATGATTAAATTCTTAGGGAAAGACTTCATCTCACTTACAAGTGAATGATATCTCATAATTTTGAATTGGTGCGGTATCATCAAATAGAGTTCTGACTCGTTTTTAACTTCAAGTGTATCTACCTTTCCATGCATGACTTTCTCTCCCTGAATAACTTTGCCACCGTAGTAGCACGTTAATGCTTGAGCACCTAAACAAATACCTAAAATTGGTAAAGTATGATATTTATCGATAATTTTTACCAATTCATCGCCATCTAAAGGATGACCAGGACCCGGAGAAATGATTACCCCATCAATTTTCTCTAAATAGTTCAATACATCTTTATCATCTGGATATTTAATAATCACTTCATCAATTTGACTAACTACATCAACCAAGTTATACGTAAACGAATCGTAATTATCTATAATTAATATCATGGTGTTACCTCCAATAAGCTTTTTGCTTTAAGTCGTGTTTCTTCAAGTTCCTTTTCAGGTATAGAATCGTACACAACACCACAGCCTGCCTCGACATTAACAGTGTCGTCATCAATCAACATGGTTCGTATTGCCAATGCAAAATCTAAATTTTGATTACAATTGATATAACCAACGCCACCGCTATAGACGCCTCTTTTATATGGATAGGATTCATATATGCGTTGAATAGCTCTTAGTTTAGGTGCTCCCGATACTGTCCCAGTTGGTAAAAGACTTGCTATGATCGTCATTGGAGATATATCTTTTCTAATTTTTCCTTTTACTTCACTAACGATATGCATGACATGTTCATATTTTTCAATCACCATTAGTTTTGATATCTCAGATGTCCCTGTAATACTCACCCTATGAATATCATTTCTACCTAAATCTACAAGCATGCTATGTTCGCTTATCTCTTTCTCATCTGTAATTAACTGGTGTGCATTACGTTCATCTATCTCTGGGGTAGTGCCACGTCTAATCGTTCCTGCAATTGGATTAGTTATCACTTCACCGTTGTGCACTGCTACAAAGCTTTCTGGTGAACTTCCAACTACAATCTCATTTTCCATGTTCATGTAATACATATATGGACTAGGGTTCTTACGTTTTAAATTTTGATAAAGCTGATAACTCAATTGGTTTTTATTTTTTCCGAAATGATGTTGGTAGCTATATATTCTAGAAGGTACAACTTGAAACATATCTCCTTCAGTAATCCGTTGTTTCATTTGAGTAACAATATCGATAAATTGTTTATCAGAAATATTTGCTTTTATCTCTGATCTCTTAGGCACCATTTTATTATTCTCTTGGTAAACTTTAATTTGAGACAATGCTTGAATTCTATGCTTCACTCTTAATTTTAATTCTACATTACTTGCTTTTGAAAATTGATTAGAAGCAATCACGTATAATTCATCCTTGTAATGATCAAATACAAATACATCCTCTATCATGTAGAAAGACACATCTGATATTGTTTTCATACTCTTAATAGCCACTCGTTTTAAAATTGGAAATTCTTGTCGCACTAAATCAAAACTACACGTTCCCATAAAGCCAGAAATAAATGGCAGTTGCTTTAATTTTTCATCATTTATGACACAATCAAATTGATTGATGAATGTTTTTAAATAATTATATGGCTCAGTAGTTATAACTTTATCTTCTTTCAAAGTCTTAATAATTAATTCATTATCGTTTAATTTGACGGTGCCATAATAATCGAATGCAACGATAGAGTATCTGCCTTTTAATTGTTGTTGACTTGCGCTTTCAAATATAATTTTACGTTCATTCAACTGTCCTAAAGCTTCAGGCGTTATGTGAGCTTTCAATACTTCATAATAAAATTCCATTTTCTCATCCCTTTCACTAAAAAAAACGTCAGCCTCCTTATGTAAAGGACGCTGACGCGCGGTACCACCTTAATTAACGCAATATTCCGAATAATCGGAATATTAAGCGTTCACTCAGTCTTATTGATTTGTCTTTCAGCATAAACCCAAATTCATGATAAGGGGTGTTGATTTGCATCTACCATCAACTTTCTGTCACTACCTTACTCACCACTACTTCAATTATGCCTATTTAATTGTACATAAAAACACCACAGCATACGCGCTTTACTCTATAAGGACGCGTTACCGTGGTGCCACCTTAGTTAACAATACTTTGTTCACTCATACTTTATTAAAATTTAAAATTCTAGACCCAATTCGATTAATATGTTGTGCCAATTTACATCACCCATTGGCTTTCTATTTGCTACAAATCATATTATCTACTTCATTCATAGAATTGTTTGATATTTCTTATAATTCAGTATAATACAAAACTCTATTTTATTTGTCAACAATCAATTATAAATTTATTGGCGATAAACAATATGCGTATAAAAGATTTTGAGTTGCATTAATAGACTCAATATGAGTTCTTTCAAGCGCGTGAGATGATTCAATACCAGCACCAAATAAACCATGACGAATGTCTGCACCTGCTTTTAGTGCTGCTGATGCATCAGAGCTATAATAAGGATAAATATCAACTTTATAAGGTATGTCATTAATTTTACATAAATTTATTAAATGTGATTTTAATTCTCTATGATAAGGACCTGATCCATCTTTAGCACAAATCGATACAGTATATTCATCTGAGGTTTGACCATCGCCTAGCGCTCCCATATCAAATGCAATAAACTCTACTATCTTATCCGATATTGATGCATTTGCACCATATCCTATTTCTTCGTTATTAGAAATATAAAACTGAGTCGTATGTGGTAATTGCGTTTCTTCTTGTTTAAGTTTCTCAAGCAGTTCTAGTATCATTGCTACACTTGCTTTATCATCTAAGTGTCTTGATTTAATAAATCCTGATGATGTAATTTCAGTTCTGGGATCAAAACTTACAAAATCTCCCACTTCAATCCCTAAATCTCTTGTCTCTTGATCAGACGTTGTTTTTTCATCGATACGAATTTCCATATGTTCGCCATCTCTAGGTATTTCATGATTATTTCTGTAAACATGGACACTTGTTTCATGCAAACAAATCGTTCCTGTATATACTTGTCCTGAATCAGTTTGTATCTCACAATACTCTCCTTCAATCGCGTTATATGTAAATCCACCTATTAAACTAATAGATAATCGACCATCTTCTTTAATTTCTTTGACCATCGCGCCTAGTGTATCTACATGGGCAGTAATGCATCTTTGTTGTTCATCATTTTCACCTTGTACTTCGATAATTAAGGCACCTTTATTTGTTGTCTTAGTATCATAACCTAACGCTTCAACCTTGTTCTTAACATAATTAATTGCTTCCGTAGCATTACCAGATGGGCTATTAATTTCTGTAAGTTCTTTTATTGTTTTCAATACTTTTTGCGTCATCATTATCTCCCCTTTTTTAAAATAATTATTGATAACATTTTATCGTATTTATAGAACTATCACTATTAATTCATTTTACTATTGTTTATCTGCACACTCTACCTTACAATGTACATATTCTGAAAATTTTGAAATAAGGTGATTCATCATGAAAAATATTTTATTTATAGGACTCGGTTTGATTGGTGGCAGTTTAGCAAGTAATTTAAAATATTATCAACCTAATCTAACAATATCAGCATTCGACGCTGATAAAGATCAACTTGAAAAAGCATTATCAATAGGAATAATTGATAAAAAAATTGAAGACTATAGTGAAGGCGTAAAAAATGCAGATATCATCATTTACGCTACCCCAGTACAACAAACTGAATTATACTTAAAAGAATTACCTAATTATCAAACACAATCTCATTTAATTGTAACTGATACTGGTAGCACTAAATCTAATATTCAAAGCTATGAAAAGTTTCTCTTAAACAACAACATTCATCTTGTAGGTGGCCATCCTATGGCTGGAAGTCATAAATCTGGTGTTCTTAATTCAAAAAAGCATTTATTCGAAAATGCTTATTACATTCTCGTTTATGATGATGCACGTAATGCTGAATCGGCTAAAAAGCTACAAACATTGTTATCAACTACATCTGCAAAATTTATAACAACATCGGCACAAGAGCACGATTATGTTACTGGAGTTGTGAGTCATATTCCACATATCATCGCTTCAAGCTTAGTTCATTTGAGTGAAACAAACTCAAAGAATCATACTCTAGTAACACAATTAGCAGCTGGTGGCTTTAGAGATGTCACACGTATAGCTAGTAGTAACGCAGATATGTGGAGAGATATTACGTTTAGCAATCAAGAAAATATATTACACCTATTAGAAATGTTGCAACAACAGTTAGATTCAATTTCATCCCATATTCGTTTAAATGATACTAACGAAGTCCATAATTTCTTTTCAAGTGCTAAAAAGTTTAGGGATCATCTGCCCGTTAAACAACAAGGTGCACTAAGTATTGCGTATGATCTCTATGTAGATATTCCAGATAAATCAGGTATGATTAGTCAAGTAACTTCTATTTTGAGTTTACATAATATTTCTATAAGTAACTTAAAAATCCTTGAAATTCGTGAAGATATTTTAGGTGCTTTGCAAATTAGCTTTAAAACTCCTGAAGATCGTGAACGAGGTATTAAGGCGCTCAGTGATTTTGAAACATACATTCTATAATAATGTCCTCCTAATACAATGAAGTGCGCTCGATTTCTTTTAAATGCTCATTTCATTGATAGGAGGATATATTTTACATTTTATGCCCTGCCATTAAGCCCAAGCGACCATGCTTTGTTCCAGCATCAGTGTAAGATATCGCTTTAGATACGATTCCCTTACCATATTTGTTTTGTAAGTAATCAATGGTTTTAGCTAGCTTTTCATCTCTTCTTCTTTCATATTCGTCTATAAATAAGTTAAGCTGGCGGTCTTCCTCATTAATAAGTTGAGTCAATGATACGCTCAATGTTCGATACAGTGCATTCTTATCACACAATTGATTCGCATAATAATTGACTACTTTATAGATGTCTCGTTCTAAGTTTGTCGCATCTGTTAGTGTATATTGCTTATGAACACCACCGCCTTCTGTATAACCAAATGAAAAGTGAATTGTTCTTGCCAGTTGTTTACGTGCTCTTATTCTACTAGCAACGTCTTCAATTAATTCTTGCATTACAATTTTCGACTCCTCAAACCGATAATCTCTCATCAGTATTTGGCTTTTACATATGGATGGATTAGTAACATTATATTTTTCTCTCAATTTACTTTGATCAATACCATTAGCATGTAAATGCATATCTATCCCTAATACACCAAAATCTCTTTTAAGAAATCTGTATGGATATTGAGCTAGATCTCCAACAGTTACAATCCCTTTCTTATTGAGCTTTGCTTCTGTTTTCTTGTTAATGCCCCAAAAATCACGTAATGGCGTAATTTTCCACATCTTTTGTGGGACATCATGATATCTCCATTCTGTAATACCATTGGATGTATGTTTTGCTTCAATATCCATCGCGACCTTACTTAATAACATGTTTGACCCTATACCAATAGTGCAGTATATCCCTGTTTTATCTTCTATTTCCTTTTGTAATCTTTCTGCAAATGATTGTACAGTAGAGTTAAATCGATGATAGCTATCAGTCACATCTAAAAAGAATTCATCTATACTGTATTGATGTAAATCTTCTCCCGGTACATATTTAAGCGCAATTTTAGAAATTGCTATTGAAACTTCTAAATATTTTCTCATGCTAGGATTGATAATATAAATATCATTACGATGCGGAATCTCGAATAATCTTGACCCTGTTTTGATACCAATTTCTTTTAATTTAGGTGTGGCTGCTAAAACAACCGATCCTTGTCTTTTAGTGTCTGCAACTACTGCTAACTTTGTTTCTAGAGGATCCAATCCCTTTTGGATACATGACACACTAGCAAAAAAACTCTTTTGATCGATACATAATATGTCTCTTTCTTCCAATAAATTATAATCATACATGCCAAGATACCTCCCTTATTCATTTTTATTATATACGAACACTTGTTCTATTTCAATAAAAATAAGAACTAATGTTCTCAAATTTCTTTTGGAGTACTGTCCTAAAACATGCTATACTATGGATGAAATTACTTATTCAAGGAGGAAATAATATGCCAATCATCAATGTTAAATTGTTAGAAGGACGCTCAGATGAACAATTAAAAAATTTAGTAACAGAAGTAACAAATGCAGTTGAAAAAACTACTGGAGCTAACAGAGAGGCAATTCATGTGATTATTGAAGAAATGCAAAAAAATCACTATGGCGTTGCAGGAGTTAGAAAATCAGACGCAGAATAAAACTTTGATTAGTTTACATAATAATATTATGGTATTTATTAAAAGCGTAAAAAAAGAGTGCACCCAATTGAGTGCACTCTTTTACGTTTTAGTTATTTAGAAATTCTTTGACAGCTTTTTTATTTTTCTCCTTATCAATCTCTAAGGCACTGCCATCGTTATTTGTATTAATATTCTGGTACGAATTATTAATTGGAACCGTAAGAGATTCTACGTTCTTATCTCCTCTTATACCGTAACTAATACCTGTTTGGAAGATAGCTGAATTTGGCATACTTGTATTAATATAGCCCCTTAATATACCAGCTACTTTAGGCAATTTCATTACTGAGCTAGGTGTAACTAACTCTTTTTTCAACGTCTGCATAACTTGTTGTTGACGTCTAACTCGCCCAAAATCTCCTTCCTCATCATGTCTAAATCTCGCATATCCAAGTAATTCTTTACCGTTTAAACGATGATGACCTTTTTTTAAAGATACGCCAATATTTTCAGACATATCTTTTTCTACGTCCATAGGAACGCCATTAGGTTCTAATTCATCAATCATCTTTTCAAAGCCCGTAAAATCAATGACTGCATAATATTCAGGATTAATACCTAAATTCTTATTTAAAGTCTTTCTAAGAAGTTCAGGTCCGCCAAGTGAATAGGCTGCATTAATTTTATAATTCTGATATCCAGGTATTTCCGCATAAATATCACGCATCACTGACATCATTTTCATTTTCTTATGAATATAATCATATTGAACTACCATGATGGAATCTGAACGCGACTTGCCACCGCTAGCTTTGTCAGCACCTAACACAAGTACAGAAATCTTACCGTCATTTTTTACTGGTCCATTAAACTTATGTACTTTGATATCTTTTGCATGTTTCTCAGCGTAATTAACACCACTACGATAACCATGGACAATATAGATAATAGCTGTGATTAGCAATATCAATATAATCAAAATGATAAAAGGTAATTTACGTAGTTTTTTCTTATTCCGTCGTTTAGAAGGTGTCTGTGCGTCTGCTTGTCGTCTGTATACTGTCTTATCCTTCTCTTCTGTCATATTTACCTACCTTACGTCTAGTAAAAATCTTCAAAATTGTATATCTATGTACTATAATTATATATAATTAAATTATAGAAGTTGCTTTAAAAAATCAAGTAATTTTTAAATAAATGGTACTAAGTTCCAATGAAAGGATGGCATAAATGAATATTAATACAGCATATTTTGCTGGTGGGTGTTTCTGGTGTATGACCAAACCTTTCGATCAATTCGATGGTATAGAAACAGTAACATCTGGCTATATGGGTGGTTCAACTCACAACCCTACTTATGAAGATGTGAAAAGTGGGACCACAGGACATTATGAAACTGTAAAAATTGAATATGATGTTGCATTGTTTTCTTATAATAAATTATTAGAAGTATTTTTCTCGGTTATTGATCCCATTGATGATGGTGGCCAGTTTCAAGATAGAGGTTCACAATATAGAACAGCTATATTCTACACGAATGAGGATCAAAAAAGACTTGCTGAGCAATACGTTCACCAACTCGAGCAAACAATTCATTCAGAAAAAGCAATAGCGACTAAAATATTACCCGCTTCAACTTTTTACAAAGCAGAAGAATATCATCAAGATTTTTACAAAAAGAACCCTGAGCGATATGCTCAAGAACAACAAGACCGAGCAAACTATAAATCCAATTAAAGTTTTAAATGATTAAAGGCACCCTTCAAAGTGATTATCACCCATTCACTTGTTGGATGCCTTTTTTTACAATTATTTATGACGAATAACCCTCATTACTTTTAACATACTATACCATAGTGAACTATCTTTTCTATAAACCAAAAATCTTGGTTCCCAATTTGGACTATATTTTTCTTTGTACTTACGTAGTCCTTGAAAGCGATATAGACCATTGAAGTGTTCAAATACACGCCCAGCTACACGCTCTCGAGGGTAAGAGTAATTTAATTGACCTACATTTGATAAAGTTGCCATACCCATGTTAAATGCTTTATAGCCTTTATCTTTACCCCAAAGTAACATATGTAGATATAGGCCATCCATTAAAGGTAAATCTAAATCAGGTAACCAACGAATTAAATCTACTGAAATAGCTTCATTATAATAAGTAGGCATTAAAGTGCAAAACGCAATGACTTTACCTTCTTCATTATTCATTATTCCAATAGGTGCTTGTTGTAAATACTCTTCTGTAAATTGACCTACTGAAAAATGCATTTCATTACGTCCATCTAGCCATTGATCACTAACTTGTTTTAATTGAAAAATGAGATCTTTCGAAAAAGGTGGCTCTAAAATTTCAAATTGAATATTTAAATCATCAAATTTATTAAGTGTTGCTCGGAAACCACGACGTTTCTTTCCTGATGTCGTAAATTGAGTTAAATCTATAATGGCCTCTTCACCAAGTTTGAAAAACTGATTACCAAAATTATGATATAGCGGCATAAAGCGATCTGACACTTGATAGAATATAATGTCATAGCCTAACTTTTCACCGTAGTTATAAAAATCAATAAGTAAAGACTGAAACGCCTTCGTATCACCGATTGGATCTCCTAACACAACAAGAGCGTTACCTTTGTAGCGATACATTAAAAAAGCTTGTTGCGCTTCATGCATAAAGACATCTTTATCTCCACTATAGATTAAATGACTTAAATAATTGCCACCATACGTTTCAATAATTGATTTACATCTCGATAAATCTTCTAATTGGTGTGGTCTAGTGTATCTAGACCCCAATAACCATGCGACGATACCTACAAGTATGACTACTACAAGAATCGTTAACCAGAAATAATATTTCAATAAAGAAGTATCCATTTCAATGTGGTAAATATCAAGTGCATATAAAGTTTCTGAAATTATAAAATGATTAACATACAACACTAGCATACTTAAAATAATTGTAAAAATTAAACGTTTTAATCTGAATGGTCGTTTCATCACTTTAGAACGACGATAAGCGAGAACAAGTAATACAAATATTAATAAAATCCATGATAAAAGAATTAAAGATGCATAAGTATATACTGTTGCACTAAATATTAAAACAAGTGAAATCATTACAAACAAAATAGCACGTCGGCTTTGTTTAAATACACCTCTAACATTGATAAGTAATAATAAGCAAGCACTTGTATGCACAGATAACATAATATAATATGCGAAATGATGATCGTCGTATAAACCATCATAAACAATTGTAATGTTATTAATAAAGAAAACAAAACTTGTTATTAGTACTAACGTAGCTAAGGCAAATGACGGAATCTTGGCAATAATATCTTTTTGATAAGAGAATAAAAAAGATGTTACATCTCTTGCAGGTACAAAATATTTAGATTCTTCGAAGTATTTTCGCGCAGATGATCCAAACTCAAATGTAGATAAAACAAGTGCAATAATAACTGGTACAAAGTAATAAGCGAAACGATATAATAATAACGCTAATAATACTTTTTCTTCAGGAACACCTAAAGACTTAAGACCTAATAATACAACTAAATCGAAAGCACCGAAGCCACCTGGTATGAAACTAACCAATCCAGAAAGAGCAGCAATGATGAATATACCGATAACAGTCGTGAATGCTATGTTAATATCTACAATAACTGTTGATAAATAGAGTACTGTCGCAGCTGCAAGCCACTCAAAACTTGATACTAATGTGCAATAAACACCTAAATATTTATTGTTGCGATCAATAGGGTTAATCATGGTATAGGCAATAAATAAAGGTAAAAATAATGCAACAACATATAAAATCCATCGAACCCAACTTACTTTATTTATTATATGAGAAGCATCAAAAATATGTAACACGACAAGGATTGATAAAAGACTCAAACCCGTTAACATAGAAATCAGTATGATTGAAATGGCATGAACTAATTTTTTTCTATCAGTTGTATAATTTTTATAAATAAATGCTCTAAATCCAGCCCCTATAAATCCACCAAAGCCAACAATGGCATTAAGTGCATTAATGATATAGCTAATTTTAAAAACCCTAATAAGCGGTATATCCAGTTTTAACCCTTTTACTAAGATAAGATCATACAAACTTAGTAAAATCATAGCTGAACCACCGCAAATGAATAAGCCAACTAGATACCAACGATTAATTTTGCTAAATGCTTCAAGTGTTTGTTTAAAATTAATGTGTGCTAATTCATGATATAGCGTTGCAACAACTGCTATAAATAAAACTGCAGCAAAAACAAATTTGAGTATTGATAATAATCTATTCTTAAGTTCTTCAGTCATGTCATACCTCTACCTTTACCTACGATTATTTAAAAATATATCATACCTTCATTTGAATGAACATATGAATATGTATAACTCATACTAACAGTATTGTAATGTGTGTAAGATTAAATACTTTTAAAAAAAGGACGGGAATGAGACAGAATCCAAAATGAATTCATTATCTCATTCCCGCTAAGGTAACTAAAACTGGGAAAGCTAGATAAACTGGCTTTTACACTTAATACTCGTTTAAAGTTTATTCAGCTTGAGTATATTCTTTAGTTTCTTCTTTTTTAATTTCATATTCTCCTGAATCATCACCATAATAGTTGTTATAACGACGTTTAAATAATAAGAATAGGTGTGAGACTAATACTTTAAGTATTGCATAACCAGGTATACCTAAAATAACACCAACAATACCTAATAAATTACCAGCACTCAATAAGATGAAAATAATCGTTAAAGGATGAATTTTCAATGTTTTACCCATAACATTAGGTGAAATGAAATGTCCCTCAATAAATTGAACAAGCGTCCATACTACAATTAATTTCAATAACATGAATGGCGATGTAATAATCGCTATAATGATGGCTGGTGAAATAGCGATCGTTGGTCCTAGATAAGGTACAACACTAGTAACAGCAGCTATACAAGCAAGTACAAGACCGTAATCAAGACCAATAATTGAATAGCCTATAAAGAGTAAGATACCAATACAAAATGAAACAATAATTTGACCTTGGATATATGATCCAACTTGTACACTCATTTTTTCCATTAAATCATGGTAATCTTTTCTAAATTTAGGTGGCATAATCTTCGTTGAATACTCTTTAAATTTGTGACCATCTTTTAACATGAAGAATAATACAAAAGGTGTTGTGACAAGAACTACACCTACATTAACAATAGCTTCTGCAAAACTTCTAATTTTAGTTCCAAATCCATCAAAATAACTCGAAACCATAGAAGGTATCTTATTGGAAACTGAGTCTAACCAATCTTGTATTTGAGTATAAAATGATGATAAGAAAGAAAAATGTGTGACTTGATCTATTGCGTTATTAAATTTATCTACATATTTAGGGAAGTTGTTAGCTAAACGTGTGATTTGATCTCCAATAAGCGGAATTAATAAATTAATAATTAATGTCGCTCCACCAACAATAGCTAAAAATACAATAATGATTCCTAGTAATCTTGGAATATTATATCTCTCCATCAAATTAATCACTGGATTAATAAGATAGAATAAAATAAGCGATAAAATAATTGGTGCTACAATTGTATTAAATATGATGATAAATGGTTCAAAAACATAAGAAACTTTATCAAATATAAATATTACAATACCTATGAGCACTAATGAAAGCAAAGCAAATAATAAATCTTTACCGCCTAAGAATTTCATAAAACGCGTTTCTGTAAAACTAAATTTTTTTGCGTTTTTTTCTTCAACTTGCTTATTTTCAATTGCCATGTTTTTCACCATACCTTAACTTACTATTAAAACTAAAGCTATTTTACATCATAACACAAAAAATAATTAAGTGTTCCTTAGTTATGCGATGAACTTATTTGATTTTCAAAATGATAAATATGTAAAGCAAGATACACAATTTCGGAATCATCGATAGGAATATTCAAGTGCTTTTGAATCATTTTTGAAATTTTAAAAGCAGTATTATATGCATTTGGGTAATGATTTTTAACCATATCTATAAAAACATCTTGAGCATATATATATTCTTTTTTATTAAGTCGTCGAATTAAAAATTGAATATGTCTTATAAAACGTTGATATTGAACCGTATGATTATCGATTTCATGATTTAAATCATTTTCAATAATAAGTATACTTTTACTAATCAATTTATTGATCAAAGACATCTCATGTATCGTTAAATCCTCTGTGTTTGAAGCAATGTGTAATGCAATAAATCCAATTTCATCAGGTGGGAACTTAACATCTAGTCGTTGATTCAATTTATCAATAACTTGACTTGCAATAGCGTACGCACCACTATATAAATGTTTGGTTTCGATAGCAAATGGATTACTAATAATTTGATTTTGTTTTAATCTTTTATATGCAAATATAATATGATCAGTCAATGCAACAACAAGGTTTTTATCATCTGTAGTATGAGTTGTACTTGTAATAAAATTGACTGCTTCAATAATCGCTTGTAGAACATCTTCATCGGCAATTTCAACTAAAGATTTGTAATATTCTTGTTGTTGTTTTTGCTCTAATTTATAAACCTTTTCTATTGAAGCACTTTCATCTAAAGTCATTCCAGCCTTTTTATTAAAGCCAATACCTTTTCCAATGAGTATGACCTCTTGATTATTATAAGTGCATATGATGACGTTATTGTTTAAAGCTTTAGAAATGGTATACTCACTCATCATAATCACCTTTCTCTGTAATATATGAATTATAAATCTATTTATTAAAAATGAAAAGATTTCTAACTTAATGTAAAAACTCCTTTCAACGTTTTGAATGAAAGTTTCAACACATTGAAAGGAGTATGAATAAATTTTATTTTAATCAATCAATTAAGCGATTATTTTTTAGGTAGTTGATTTTCTCTACCCCAAGTTTCAATACCAAATAAGTTAATTTCAAGATTCTCTGGTTTAAACACAGGTTTCATACCAGCTTTACGTTGTCTTTGGTAATCTTTCATTACAGCTATCGCTATATTTGAAAGACCAATTATAGAAATCAAGTTAACAATTGCCATTAATCCCATGAATAAATCGGCAGTACTCCAAACAGTTTCAGTTTTTACTACTGATCCAACAAATACTAATAAGACAACTAAACATCTAAAAACAAACATAACTACTTTGTTTTTAGATAAGAACTCTATGTTAGATTGACCATAATAATAGTTACCAACAACAGAAGAAAATGCAAATAGCGTAATTGCGATTGTTAAGAAGATACCTCCAGCTGAACCTAAATGTTCATTTAATGCTGATTGTGTAACTTGAACACCTTGAGGTGCATTTTCTCCAAATTTTAATCCTGAATATAAAAGAATCATAATCGCTGTGGCTGTACAAACTAACATTGTATCGAAAAATACACCTAGTGATTGAATTAAACCTTGTTTAACTGGATGTGGCACTGCCGCTGTTGCTGCTGCGTTTGGCGCAGAACCCATACCAGCCTCGTTAGAGAATAGACCACGTTTAATACCTTGAAGAATCGCTGCACCTACAGCGCCTCCTGTAACTTGCTCGAAACCAAATGCACTCTTAATGATTGTGCCAATCATCGGAACAATTTGATCGATATTTAATAATAAGATAACTAAAACCATACCGATATAAATAATAGCCATGATTGGAACAATCAATGAAGATAATGTCGCGATACTGCGGACACCACCAAAGATAATTGCTGCAGTAATAACAGCTAAAATAATTCCTGTTACAACTGGACTTACGTTGTACTGTGTGTTTAATGATTCTGCAATCGTATTAGATTGAACAGTATTAAATACAAACGCAAATGTTATTGTAATTAATATTGAGAATAAGATACCTAACCATTTTTGGTTCAAACCTTTAGTTATGTAATATGCGGGACCCCCTCGGAATCCACCTTCTTTGTCATGAACTTTATAAATTTGAGCTAAAGTTGCCTCCATAAATGCACTTGCAGCACCGATAAAAGCAATTACCCACATCCAAAATACTGCGCCAGGACCACCTAGTACAATTGCCGTAGCTACACCTGCAATATTACCAGTACCAACACGGGAACCAGCACTAATTGCAAATGCTTGGAATGGCGATATACCTTTTTCACCACTATTCAATGTTTCAGGTTTTTCAGTTAAAGCTCTAAACATTTCCGGCAACATACGTAATTGCACGAATTTAGAACTAATAGTAAAGAAGAACCCTACAGTTAATAGCAATCCAATTAAATATTGCGACCAAATTAAATCATTACCTACCTGAACAATTGTTTTAAACCACCCAGGTATTAAATTATCAAAATCACTCATTAAATCCCTCTCATCTACAATAAATTAATATCCTAAGATATACTACAAGAGATTTATACTGTATTGAATAAACCCAATAAAATAATACTAGTACATATTACGTTTGAGTGTTATACAACATCAATATAAATCTCTTGAAAGATTAAAATTGGTTAAAATAACAAGTTCAATTTTATCATTTTCTTTTAAAATTGAAAATATAATTTTTATAATCCATTAGTCGATTGTCATATCTAAGACGTCTCCAAACTCTTTAACATCAACAACAAATGACCCATTTGTGTATTGTTCAGATAAATGAATATCAGTGATTTGTCCTTCTTCAGAGTGACTTTCAGAATATAGAGTATACATACTTTCATCTTTAACAACATAACCTGCAACAACACGATGCGGATTTTTCTTCAACTCTTTAAGTAATGTAATACCTCTTTGTGCTCTTTTAGCTTGTTGTAAAATCTTATAGCTAATTCGTTTTACAGCACCTCTTTGAGTAGCCATTATAATTGAGCTATCACTATCTACAACATCCGTCATAACGACAAAATCTTCATCTTTTAAGTTGATAGATTTCACCCCAGCTGCTCGTAATCCCGTATCAGATAGTTCTTCACTTGAATATGTTAATGACATACCTTTATGTGTTAATACATTGATGAGTTGATCTTCATTTAATCGAATGACATTTATTAATTCATCATTATCTTTAACTTTCATAGCAACTAATGGTTTATTGTAACGAGTCGTTTTAAATAAGCTAACGTTACTTTTTTTAATCATTCCATTTCGAGTCGCTAGTACATAAAATGCGTTATCTTTAAAACTTTGTTCATTGTAAACATCAACTACAGTTTCATAATCATCTAGGGGAACAATTTGAGATACATGCTGTCCAAGTTCTTTCCATCTGATATCTGCTAATTTATGAACCGGAATGAATAAATACCTTCCTTTATTTGTAAAAACAAGTACCGTATCTTGCGTGTTAACTGTTTGATATTTGAGTAAACTGTCTCCATCTTTAAGCCCTATTTCAGTGACACCACTGGCATTGAAACTACGTGTAGATGTCCGTTTAATATATCCTTGACGTGTAATACTTAAAACAACATCTTCACTTGGAACCATAACTTCTTTATCAATTTTAATTTCTGCGATTTCCGCTTCAATTGATGATAAACGTTCAGATTTAAATCGTTTTCTAATATCAGTCAATTCACTTTTAATTACTTGTAACAATGCATCATGATTATCAAGTATATGACGATATTCTTTAATCAAATTAGCTAACTCATTATGTTCATTTTCCAATGCAACGATATCTGTATTAGTTAAACGATAAAGTTGAAGCATAACAATAGCCTCTGCTTGAGCTTCCGTAAATTCAAATTCAGCAACTAAATTGTCTTTAGCATCTTTTTTATTTTTAGAGTTACGAATTAACGTGATAACCTCATCCAATATTGATAGTGCTTTCATTAAACCTTCCACAATATGCATGCGTTTTTCAGCGTGATCTAAATCATATTTCGTACGATTTGCCACAACTTCAATTTGATGATTTAAGTAACTATCAATAATTTGGCGAATACCCATTAGTTTTGGACGACCGTCACTAATTGCAACCATATTAAAGTTATAAGCAATTTGTAAATCAGAGTTTTTGAATAAATAGTTTTTTATAGCTTCTGCATTTACATCCTTTTTCAGTTCGATTGCTATTCGTAATCCAGTGCGATCAGTTTCATCACGGACTTCGATAATACCATCTACTTTTTTATCTGCTCTTAACTCATCGATTCTTTTGACTAGTGAACTTTTATTCACTTCGTAAGGAATCTCAGTAACGATAAGTTGTTGACGACCATTACGAAGGGTTTCTTCATCCACTTTAGAACGTACAACAATTTTACCTTTACCAGTCTCATAAGCTTTCTTAATGCCATCCACACCTTGAATAATACCGCCAGTAGGGAAATCTGGACCTTTTATATATTTCATTAGTTGAGTGACAGTAATATCAGGATTATCGATATATTTCAATGTTGCTTGAATTACCTCTGCTAAATTATGCGGTGGGATGTCAGTCGCATAACCTGAAGAAATCCCTGTTGAACCATTAACTAATAAATTAGGAAATCTTGCTGGTAAAACCATTGGTTCTAAAGTTGTATCATCATAGTTTGGAACAAATGCAACAGTTTCCTTGTTAATATCTCTGACAAGTTCTTCCGATAATTGGCTTAACTTCGCTTCAGTATAACGCATGGCTGCAGGAGGATCATTATCGATACTACCGTTATTACCATGCATTTCAATTAAAACATGACGTAATTTCCAATCTTGACTTAAGCGTACCATTGCATCATATACTGATGAGTCGCCATGAGGATGATATTGACCAATAACGTCACCGACTGTCTTCGCACTCTTACGGAAATTCTTATCATACGTATTCCCACTACTATGCATTGCGAAAAGAATTCTTCGTTGTACTGGCTTCAAGCCATCACGAACATCCGGTAATGCACGTTCTTGAATAATATATTTACTATATCTTCCAAAACGATCGCCTATCACATCTTCAAGTGATAAATCTTGAATTATCTCACTCAATTTGTTTCCTCCTCAGTATATTCTTCAGTTTCTAGTACTTGTACTTCAGTATTATCTAATATACTCTGATCTTCTTGCATGCCAAATTCAACGTGACTTTCAATCCATTCACGACGTGGCGCAACTTTATCACCCATTAAAGTTGTAACTCGTTTAGACGAACGCATTTCATCTTCAATTTGAACACGAATTAATGTTCTAGTTTCAGGATTCATAGTTGTTTCCCATAACTGTTCAGGGTTCATTTCACCTAGACCTTTATAACGTTGCAACATAAATCCTTTTCCTAATTTCTTCTGAAGTTTTTCAAGTTCATCATCAGTCCATGCATATTCAACTTGCTTAGATTTACCTTTTCCTTTTTCCAGTTTATATAATGGCGGTAATGCGATAAATACTCTTCCAGCTTGTACAAGCGGTTTCATGTACTTAAAGAAGAAGGTTAATAATAATACTTGAATATGCGCACCATCTGTGTCGGCATCAGTCATGATAATAATTCTATTATAATTACTGTCTTCTATTTTAAAGTCGTTTCCAACACCAGCACCAATTGTATGAATGATAGTATTAATTTCTTCATTTTTAAAAATATCTTCAAGTCTTGCTTTTTCAGTATTAATAACTTTACCTCTTAAAGGTAAAATCGCTTGGAATTTTCTATCTCTTCCAAGTTTAGCTGAACCGCCTGCTGAGTCACCTTCGACTAGATATAATTCATTTTTCTCAGTATTTTTACTTTGAGCAGGTGTTAACTTTCCTGATAATAAAGTGTCTTTACGTTTATTCTTCTTACCTGAACGTGCATCTTCACGTGCTTTACGCGCAGCTTCCCTAGCTTGTTGTGCTTTAATTGCTTTCTTCACTAGAGATTTAGAAAGTTGACCTTTTTCTTCTAAATAATATGGCAATTTATCAGAAACTACTGAATCAACAGCACTACGAGCTTCTGAAGTACCCAATTTAGATTTAGTTTGCCCTTCAAATTGTAACAATTCTTCAGGTATGCGAACTGATATAACTGCAGTTAAACCTTCACGAATATCATTACCGTCTAAATTTTTGTCTTTTTCTTTCAATTCATTGATTCTTCTTGCGTAATCGTTGAACACACGTGTCATTGCAGTTTTAAATCCTACTTCATGTGTTCCGCCGTCTTTGGTACGCACGTTATTTACGAAGCTTAATATACTTTCTGAATATTGATCATTATATTGAAAAGCGACATCTACTTCTATACCATTTGAAGCACCTGTAAACATAGTTACGTCGTGAAGAACCTCTTTGCCTTCATTTACATAACTAACAAACTCTTTAATCCCCTCTTCGTAATGATAAACATCTTCACGTTCTTTGCCATTACGTAAATCTTTCAATGTTATTTTAAGATTCTTTAATAGGAAGGCAGATTCTTGTAACCTCTCACTTAAGGTTTCAAAATTAAATGTAGTTGTAGCTTTAAATATTTCGGGATCTGGTTTAAATGTAACTTTAGTTCCTGTTTTTTTTGTTTTACCTGATTTAACTAATCCAGATGCTGGCACTCCACCATTTTTAAAGCTTTGCTTGTAAATATTCCCGTCTCTATGTATTTCTACTTCTAACCATTCGCTTAATGCGTTAACTACAGATGCACCAACCCCATGCAATCCACCTGATGTTTTATATCCGCCTTGGCCGAATTTACCACCGGCGTGCAATACCGTGAAAATAACTTCTACAGTAGGTTTACCCGATGCATGCATACCTGAAGGCATACCACGACCATTATCTTCAATAGAAATACTATTATCTTGATTTATTGTTACATTTATTTCATTACCATATCCGTTTAAAATTTCATCTACGGAGTTATCTACTACTTCATACACTAAATGATGTAGTCCTCGTTTATCAGTAGATCCTATATACATACCTGGACGCTTTCTTACAGCTTCCAATCCCTCTAATACTTGAATAGAATCATCTGAGTAATGATTTGAATTTTTTGTTGCCAATGCGTTCGCCTCCTACAAACGTACGTTCGTTTTAAAAACTATACAATAGTTATTCTTATATAAATTGGTCTAAATTGCAAGCGTGAGTTAAAAACTAATCTATTTAAAGTTCTTGTTAAGAACAAATTTTTAAAATTGGTCGTTGTTATCTATTAGATTATGGTAAAATATAGCTACGTTATTAAAGGATGTGTAAAGTTATATGATGATAGTAGTCATGCTCATATTAAGCTATCTCATCGGTGCTATTCCTAATGGATATGTTATAGGAAAGCTTTTTTTCAAAAAAGATATTAGACAATATGGCAGTGGTAATACTGGCGCAACTAATAGTTTCCGAGTTCTAGGTAAACCAGCAGGATTTATTGTAACCTTTTTAGATATATTTAAAGGATTTATTACTGTGTTCTTTCCTATTTGGTTTCCAGTGCATGCAGATGGACCGCTTAGCACGTTCTTCACACATGGGTTAATTGTAGGTTTATTCGCAATACTTGGCCATGTATATCCAATATATCTTAGATTTAAGGGTGGAAAAGCTGTAGCTACAAGTGCTGGTGTTGTCTTAGGCGTAAATCCTATCTTGCTACTTATATTGGCAATTATATTCTTTGGAGTATTATATATATTTAAATATGTTTCACTCTCAAGTATTATTGCAGCAATTTGTTGCGTTATTGGCTCTCTCATCATACAAGATTACATATTATTTGGGATGAGCTTACTCGTTTCAATAATTTTAATAGTAAGACATCGCACCAATATTGTAAGAATTTTTAAAGGCGAAGAGCCAAAAATAAAATGGATGTAAATCCAATACCGATAATAATGCATTAAGCGTATCAATTCGCTTAGTGCTTTTTTATATCTTCATTGAAATTTTAAGGATTATCTCAAAATATGGATATGTTATAATTCTAAGAGTTCCATTTAAAAATTAAAATCCAAGTAATAGATAAATAAGGTAGGAGGATAATGTAATGAAAATTAAACTAACAGATCAAGCTGTAGAATGGTTTAAAGATGAACTAGACTTACCTGAAAATAACAAAGTTTTACAGTTTTACGTTCGCTATGGTGGTGAATTTCAACTTAAACAAGGTTTCAGTCCTGCCTTTCGCGTTGAACCAAGAGAAGATGTAGAAATTGGTTACGAAGAAAATTATAATGATTTGATATTAGTCGTTTCAGAAGAAGATCTATGGTATTTTGAGGACAATGAAGTCCTCGTTGAAAAAGTAGATCATGATGATGAAATTGCCTATTCTAAATTGAAGTAAGTCATAAAAACCGTTGAATTTAACTAAGCATATATAAAAGAACTGAGAAGACGCTCGCATGTAGCATTTCTCAGTTTTTTTAATACATATTAGTGATAAATCTAAACGCTTGAAATCACAATAAAAATTTTAAAGGTAAGGTAAATGATGGTCGGCCCTCGAATAGAGAATTTCGCCCTGAAATTCTTCAAGCTAAGCAAGCTGGGGTCGGGGCCCTAGCATAGAGAATTTCGCCCTGAAATTCTTCAAGCTAAGCAAGCTGGGGTTAAATGAATACATTCCTCTCCCTAAGTCTTGTATATCATCTATATTTCAAGGTCGCTTGATTGTGTCACTTCAAAATCTTTTCCATCTTGATTTAATTTATCTACATGACTATAAACCTTATGCCATTCTGGGAAGTAACGGTCTAATCTAATTGGTCGAAAATTACTTGATTTCATACAAATTAATTGAGTTGAACCAGTTGTGGCAAGATCTCCATTCTCATTATATACTTCATAACAATAAACTGATTTAAGTCTTGAATATTGCTCAACCCATGTTTTGACTGTCACTTTTTCAGGATAAAAAATTGATTTTCTATATTTTATTTGGAGGTCTACAACTGGAGAAATGATGCCCTCTTTTTCCATATCTGCATAACTAAAACCCAACTTTCGGATATAATCTGTTCGTGCAACCTCAAACCATGTTGCATAATTACCATGATAAATCACACCCATTTTATCTGTTTCTTGATATCTAGCTTCAATTTCAGTCATACTGTATATCATTCTTAAGTACCTCTTTTCCAAAATCATTCATAATTCATATTAACATAAAAAAGCCATCCCAACATAAAGTCAGCATGGCTTTAAAATTCATATATTATTGCGCTAATTTATTTCTAAGAACCATTTGTAAAATACCACCATGACGATAGTAATCTAATTCTACTAGTGAATCAAATCGTACAATTGCTTCAAAATCAACGACTTCACCATTTTCTTTTTTAGCATGTACTTTCACAGTATCACGTGGACTTACTGTTTCGTCAATATCAACAGAAATAGCTTCTTTACCATCTAATCCTAATGATTCTGCTGATTCACCATCTTTAAATTGCAATGGTAAAACACCCATCATAACTAAGTTAGAACGGTGAATACGTTCATAGCTTTGAGCGATAACAGTTTTCACACCTAATAAGTTTGTACCTTTTGCAGCCCAGTCACGAGAAGAACCCATACCGTAGTCGTTTCCTGCTAAAACAGCTAAACCAGTACCGTCTTCTTTATATTTCATAGCTGCATCATATATAGGCATTACTTCATCTGTAGGCCAGTAAGTAGTGAATCCACCCTCAGTACCTGGCGCTAATTGGTTTTTAATACGAATATTAGCAAATGTACCTCTTACCATTACTTCATGGTTACCACGTCGAGAACCGTAAGAGTTAAAGTTTCTAATAGGTACATCATGATCTAACAAATATTTACCAGCTGGTGTGTCTTTACCGATTGCACCGGCTGGAGAAATATGGTCAGTCGTAACAGAATCGCCAAATTTACCCATAACTCTTAAATCTTTAAGTGGTTCAATTGTACCAGGCTCTTTTGATAAACCTTGGAAGAATGATGGATTTTGGATATATGTTGAATTAGGATCAAAGTCATATAATGGTGCATCTGTTACATCAATTTCATTCCACATTTCATTGTTATTATACACGTTTTTATATTCTTCTAAGAATAGTTCAGGTGTTACAACACTATCTACAGTATCTGCAACCTCTTGAATTGTTGGCCAGATATCGTTTAAGTAAACATCTTGACCGTCTTTACCTTTTCCAATTGGCTCATTTTGTAAATCAATATCCACTGTACCAGCTAATGCATAAGCTACTACTAATTGAGGAGAAGCTAAATAGTTTGCTTTAACTAATGGATGGATACGACCTTCAAAGTTACGGTTACCAGATAATACTGATGTAACTAGTAAATCTTCTTCAGCCACTGCTTTTTCGATTTCAGGTAATAATGGACCAGAGTTACCAATACATGTCGTACAGCCGTAACCAACTAAGTTAAATCCTAAGTCATCTAAATATTCTTGAAGACCTGAATCTCTTAAGTATCCAGTTACAACTTTTGAACCTGGTGCTAATGAAGTTTTAACAAATTCAGGAACTTTAAGACCTTTTTCAACGGCTTTTTTAGCAACTAATCCTGCACCTAACATAACATATGGGTTAGATGTATTTGTACATGATGTGATAGCTGCGATAGCAATATCACCTGTTTTCATTGTTGCAGTTGAACCGTCAGCAAAATTGATATTTGCTTTTTTATCAAATTCACTTTTATCTAGTCCATGTCCTTGGTTACCAGCAGGTGCTGTAACAGATTTTTCAAATTCTTTCTTCATATCACTTAAGAAAATTAAATCTTGTGGACGTTTTGGACCTGATAATGAAGCTTCAACAGTAGATAAATCTAAGTCGATGACATCTGTATATTCTGGGTCTTCTTTATCTACAGTGAAGAACATATTATTTTGTTCTAAATAAGCTTTAACTAATTCAACATGCTCTTCTTTACGTCCAGTTAATCTCATATATTTAAGAGATTCTTCATCAACTGGGAAGAAACCACAAGTTGCACCATATTCAGGCGCCATGTTAGCGATTGTTGCACGATCTGCTAATGGTAAGTCAGTTACACCAGGACCGAAGAATTCAACAAATTTGCCAACTACACCTTTTTTACGTAGTTCTTGAGTCACACGTAATGCTAAATCAGTAGCTGTTGAACCTTGTGGTAATGAATTAGTTAATCGAACACCAATTACTTCAGGGATTGGGAAGTAAGAAGGTTGTCCTAGCATACCCGCTTCAGCTTCAATACCACCAACACCCCAACCTAATACACCAATACCATTGATCATTGTAGTATGAGAGTCAGTTCCTACAAGTGTGTCAGGAAATGCCGTCTGTTCTCCATCAACATCGCGAACGTGTACAACATTTGCAAGATATTCTAAGTTTACTTGGTGAACAATACCAGTTGCAGGGGGAACAGCATTATAGTTATCAAATGCTTTAGTCGCCCAATTTAAAAATTGATAACGCTCATAGTTACGTTCGAATTCTAATTTCATATTTCTTTCTAATGCATCTGGATTAGCATAGCTATCAACTTGAACAGAGTGGTCAATGACTAAGTCAACTGGCACTTCTGGGTTGATTTTATTAATATCCCCACCAACATCGTTCATTGCTTTACGTAATGATGCTAAATCAACAACTGCAGGAACACCTGTGAAGTCTTGCAGAATAACACGAGATGGTTTGAAAGGTACTTCACCTTCATTTCCTTCATTGCCAAAGTTACCCAACGCTTTAATATGTTCATCAGTAATGACAAATTCATCTTCTTGTCTTAATACTGATTCTAATAAAACACGAATTGAGTAAGGTAATTTACTTATTTTTGTTAAACCTTGTTCTTCTAAACTTTTTAAATCATAGTACGTATATGACTGGCCATTTGCTTCAAATGTCTTTTTAGCTTGTTGCTTAATGTTAGAAGTCATTTATATATCCCCCTTGAATATTAAAATTCATATTTATATGCCTTTAAATAAATTGTATAATTATATGTTTTTCAAAACAACTGTATATACCTACATTTCATGTGATTTAGCTTTCGCATTTATAATCAGTGTATATAAGTTATTCTTATCATATGTGCTTACCACTATAAGTAAATATTATTAATTGAGAATGATTTTCATTAATATATAACATGATCTCTTTAAAATTCATAAAAAACCCTCAAGTACTTATAAAAGCACTTAAGGGCAATAATGTTATTATGATGACTTCATATTATTTTTCAGCGTTTCTTCTTGATTCACGCTTTTCTAAAATATCAGATTCATAATCTTGTTGTTGACTTTTAACATAATCTTGAAGTCTATGTTTGTTTGGTTGAAGTGTTAATCCTAAGAATTTACGTTCTTGGTTTGCATCTTTATAGAAACTAATCATCATCATTATAACTACAAAGGAGAATGGGAACGCACTTATAATTGCCGCACTTTGAATAGCATTTAATGCGTCAGCACCGTTTCCGCCACCTGCTAGTAATAAGATGAATGCGATTAATGATTGAGAAACACCCCATGTTACTTTCACAGCACTAGAAGGTTCAAGAGAACCAAATGTTGTTTGCATACCCAACACAAATGTAGCTGAATCGGCAGATGTGATAAAGAATGAAGCAATTAGTACTAATGCTATAAGTGATAATGCCATTCCTAATGGAACGTGGTGGAATACACCGAACAACTGAGTTTCAGGTGTCATTTTAAATAATTCAGGGTGTTTTTTACCTGTTTCAATACCTAACACACCAAATACACTGAACCATAAGAAACTTACGATTGCTGGTACTAGTAAAACACCTGAGATAAATTCACGAATTGAACGTCCTTTAGACACACGTGCAATAAATACACCTACGAATGGACTCCAACTTAACCACCAACCCCAATAATAAAGGGTCCATGAAGACATCCATTCACGTTTTTGACCATTTAATGCTGCAGTGTCAAAACTGTTGAATAAGAATGAATTTAATAAGCTACCAGTTGAACTAGTAAACATATTTAAAATAAGTACAGTAGGTCCAATAATTAAAGCAATAATCATTAAAACAGTACCTAAACCAATATTTAAGTTACTTAAATATTGAATACCTTTACTTAAACCAGACCATGCACTAGCAATAAATAATATTGTAACTACGACAATTATAATAGATTGAACCCATACATTATTTGGAACACCAAATAAGTAATGAAGTCCACCATTAATTTGTAACGCTCCCATACCAAGTGAAACGGCTACACCTACAACAGTCGCAAATACTGAAAGAACGTCAATAATTGTTCCTATAGGTCCTTCCACTTTGTCTCCTAAAATAGGGCGTAGTGTACGAGAAATTAAACCTGGTTCATTTTTTCTAAATTGTGCGTAAGCTAAAGCTAATGCAACTACACCATATACAGCCCAAGCATGGAATCCCCAGTGGAAAAATGTAGAACGTAATGCTTCTGTATATGCTTCAGTAGTTTTAGGATCGGCATTAGGTGGTGAGGCAAAATCTGCCATAGGTTCAGCTGCACCGTAGAACACTAAACCTATTCCCATACCGGCACTAAATAACATCGCAAACCATGAAACAGTATTAAATTCAGGTTTATCATTAGGTTTACCTAGTTTAAGTTTACCGATTGGACTAAAAATTAAAAAGATACAAAAGAACACTATTACAGTAATCAAAATCATGTAATACCAGCCAAGCTTTTCAGTAATCCAACTACTGATGTCACCTGTAATTTTACCGAATTGCTCAGGTAAAAATGCACCGATTAATACAACAATGGCTACTACGATAGCACTGTAAATAAAAACCGATGAAAACTTCTTGTTTTGTTTTGTTTCTTCAGAAGAAGAATTCATAATTTACTTACCCCTTTCCTATATTAAATTTAAAAATTAGTTTGAAATAACTATGAAGTAATTTAAGACGCTATATTAAAGGATAACAAAGCCTTTATACAATATCAAATTTCTTTTAAATTAAACATTTACTAAAATATTTATATATTGTATAATATATTTTATTCTTATGTGAGGGGTATTGAATTATGTTTAAAGAATTTAAAGAGTTTGCTCTTAAAGGTAACGTGCTAGATTTAGCAATCGCTGTAGTTATGGGTGCAGCATTCAATAAAATTGTTACATCATTAGTTACATACATTATCATGCCATTAATTGGTAAAATTTTCGGTTCTGTTGATTTTGCTAAAGATTGGGAATTCTGGGGTATTAAATATGGCCTATTTATCCAATCAATTATTGATTTTATAATTGTAGCAATCGCACTATTTATATTTGTTAAAATCGCAAATACTTTAGTGAAGAAAGAAGAGCCTGAAGAAGAAATCGAAGAAAATACTGTTTTATTAACAGAAATCCGCGATTTGTTAAGAGCTAAATAATCATAATTTAAGACCGTATGGCAATATTGTATTAATTTTGCCATACGCTCTTTTTTAGTTCCACTTAAATCGAGTTTGACTTTGATATTGATTTGATGTTACTTCAAGTATTAATGGAATGCGTTGTTTAAGTTCACTAACGTGAGATATGATACCAACCATCCTGCCTGAAGTTTTTAATTTAACCAAAGTATCTAGAGCAGTTTCTAATGTTTCTTGATCTAACGTACCAAAGCCTTCATCTATAAACATTGACTCAAGGGTAATACCACCAGACTCTTGTTGAACCACTTCACTCAATCCTAGCGCTAAAGCTAGAGATGCTTGGAACGTTTCACCACCTGATAATGAACTAATATGTCTAGATTTATTTGAATGAAAATCAAACACTTCAATTTCCAAACCACTATAACCATGAGATATAGATTCTCTTCTTTTTAGCTGATATCTTTCCCCACTCATACGTTCTAAACGAATATTTGCTTGATGGATGATTCGTTCTAAGTAATGAACAAGCACATAGTTTTCAAGCGTTAATTTTTTACTATTTTTTCCTGATAGTACCTCTGATAATTCAAAGATTTCTTGTTGTTCTTTTAATTCTTTCTCTAAATAATTTATATGATCCATTATACTATTAAATTTGTCTTTATTTTTCTGTACTTGATATTGAATTGTAGCACTCGCTTCAACGTACTTATTATAGTTGGATTCAATTTCAGTTTTTGTAGCTTCCAATTTTTCAACCGATTCAGGTTTATTGTCTTTTGTAAGTTGAGATAGTCGTTCAATTTCTAAAGTAAGTTTTTGATGATCATGCTCATATTGCTGAATTTTCATTTCAATTTGCTCTTTGTTGTCTAACTTAGATAATAAAATTTCAACATCTTTGTATGAATTTAGTCCAATTCGCTTCATTTCTTGATTAATTTCATCGCTATGACCACTAATTTCTTGTTCAAGTTCTTTAATAACTAATTGATTATTGTTTAGATTATTTGTTTCGATTTCAATTTGTTGTTTTGTTTGATTTATTTCTTTCTCTAATACTTCGTTCTTAGAAACATGATCAGTTACTATCTGTTCATATTGCTTAAAGCACTGTTCAAATTTATTAGTTTCATCATAATTAGTGTAGCTTTTAAATTCTTTTATTAGTGTTTCAAATTGATGCTTCAATGATAAAAGTTTTTCATGCTTAATTTGTAAGCTATGATTAACATCTTTATGCTTATCTAGTGCACTTTTAAACTTTTCACGTTGCTTAATTTGAAGTTGTAGTTTTTCTTTTTCCTTATTTTTAGTTCTTAATTGTTGTTCTATTTCGTCGATATCACTAATTTCATCATCATTTATTTCTAACTCACTCATTTGATTACTAATATAATCAGAAGTGGTTTCAAGTTTAGTTAACTCATTTATTTCTTTATTTAACTGATTATTAACTTCTTTTATTAAATTTTGATTCTTAGCTATTTCATTAAAATTAATATGTTCATTGAGAGACTCAATTTCATTACCACAGATAGGACATGTATCTCCAACATGAAGTGCATTTTGAATTTCTTGAATAAATGTTTGTTTATCATTTAAATCAATATTTGACTTGTCTATATTTTCTAATTGAAGTTTTAAATCTGAAATTTGTTCTTTAGTTTTTTTAATACTATTCTCTGTTTCGTTGTATTTTTGACTTAAAGATTGGTATTTTTTCTTGTTTTCTCTCAAAGTCACTTTTTTATCAAAAGTGTTTTTTAATTGGAATATCTCCTGTGTTATTTCGTCAATATTCTCGTTATTTACATCTATTTTAGCTATATCATTATTTAATTTATCAATTAAATTCTTATTTTCTTCTTGCTTTTGATTATTCTCTTTTAAGTATGTTTCATTTTGTTTAATTTCGTTAAAAGCTTCACGATACTTATTTATGTTTGTATAAAACTGTTTAGTTTTATCAATATATACAGACTTAATGTTAATATCTTCTGATTGTTGATTTAAAATTTCTTTTTCTATCTTAAATTTCTCTAATTTATCATTAAGTTCATCTAACTCTTCAAGAATAGAATTTAACTTAACCTTAGTATTTTCATATTTTTGTTCCTTTGCGTTTCTTTGATTATACAATTGACTCAAGGGTTTAATTTCCATAATTTTACGTAATTCAGCTTTTAATTTTTCAATACTATCTTTGTTTCTTTCTAGTTGCACTTTCTTATCTTTATTTCGATCAAGTTCTTTAAGTGATTCTATTAATTTATTGTTTTCTTCAATTTTTCTTTTAATAGCTTCAAGCGCATCATGGTGTTCAGATTTTAATTGTTCATATTTTTCATTTAAGTGTTGACCTACTTGTTCAAACTGAGGTATTGCATTAATAATGTCTTTGGTTTGCATACTATTCAAAGATTTAAATTGAATTAATCCATCATTCTCAAATGTTTCAATATCTTCCCAAAGTATTTGAATCTGACTATAACGTGATTCTATTTGTTTCTTCTCGTCTTTAACTTGATTTAACAATAAATTTTGCATCTCTTCAAAACGAATACTATTGAATAATGTTCTTAAAATACTTTGTTTATCGGAACTGTTAGATACTAAAAATTTCTTAAATTCTCCTTGAGGTAATATGAATAATTGTCTAAATTGTTCAGCGTTGATACCTAACAGATCTTTGATAAAACCATTACCAGAGCTGATTTTACTCTCTCGTAGTTCGTAAAGCTGACTTTCTTCATCAAATTCAAAAACATCAAGTTTACCAGGTGTTAAAGAAGTATTCCCCTCTTTAATAAATCCAGCCTGTCTAGATATTTTAAATTTTTTATCGTTAATTTTAAATTCATATTCTACACTCATCGGGGATTTACCATCTGCAAAATGACTTCGTAATTCTCCCTCATTTCTCCCCTCTGTAGAAGCCTTACCAAATAGAGCATAAACAATGCCATCAAATAACATAGTTTTTCCCGAACCAGTTTTTCCACTAATTAAAAATAACTGTTCATTATTTATTTGTTCAAAATCAATAACTTCATGTATGAAAGGTCCAAAATTATTAAGTATTAATTTAGTTGGTCTCAATTATTTAATCCTCCCTATTGATAACTTGATTTAATAATTGATGTATTTTCTTCTCTTGATAGTTTGTTAACTCTTCACCCGTAATTATTTTGTAGAAATTTTTAATTATTGTAGGATCATCTGTAGTTTTAAAATCTGCGTACGTTGATTTATTATCATTTTCAAAAGTGATATTACTAAGCGAGAGTGTATTTGGGTATATCTGTTTAAGGTGGATGATAGGGTCCGTGACATGAGACATATTTTTAAGTTTGAAGTGAAAATAATTGCCCTTATTTTTCACAGGAACGTCTCCTTGTATAACAGCCGAGTAGTCACCTTCAATTTCTTCTAACTCTCTTAAAGGTTTTAATTGTACAAACTTAGTATTTATGTCATTTTTTGAACTAATCATTAATTTTTTGTATCCTTTGGCCTGGTTCACTTCAGAAAATGAGTATTGTAATAACGAACCACTGTAATCAACAATATTATCAGTAATACTAAATGGATGATGAAGATGCCCTAATAGTACTTTGTCAAAAATTTGGAAGTTAGCGCTTTCTACACTTTCAACTGTTCCAATTGTAAGTGGCCTTTCAGATTCTGATGTTTTACCACCTTTTATGGTTAAATGGCCAATTAAAATATTAATTTGATTAGGGTCTATAATCTTCGAAATGTGGTTAATACACTTTTGAGTTGCTTGCTCATATGTCTTGATATCATCATCATTAAAGTAAGCCTTAATTTCACTAATAGTGGCAAAAGGAAGTGTGTAAAAGTTAATATTATTAATAGTTATAGGGGTAGACATTAATTCTAGTTGCGTTCTAATATATAAATGTGAAAACTCAAACCATGTTGACCCATAATTTAATCTTTCTCTACCATCATGATTTCCATTGGTTATAATTGTAGGAATTTTCATATTTACATTTATAGTTTTAATCGTTTCTTCAAAAAGTCTAATGGTCTCCTTACTAGGATAAGACGTATCGTATATATCACCCGAAATAACCAGAACATCTGGTTTCTCTTCCTTCAAATTATCAATAAATTTGTTCAATATGTAATGTTGATCTTCTAAAAATTGCTTACCATTTAAAATCTTACCTAAATGCCAATCAGCAGTGTGAATAACCTTCATAATGACCTCCCTTTAGAACGTTTGTTCGTGTATATTATATCTTGAATCATACTATTGTTCAAACTAAAAAAGATGGAACAATGATTAATTTAAATTCATTGTCCCACCTATGTTATTAAGCAGCTATTAATAACCCCAACTTGCATTGCTTGTAGAATTTCTTATTTTGAAATTCTCTTTGTTGGGGTCCCGCTCAGCCCGGCAAGGTTGAATCGAATTAAAAAAGCTTGTTACAAGTGTGTTTTTAATTCATTCAACTACTTCCAATATGTAATTATAGCCTGAGATATTAATTTATGTCCCAGGCTCTACTAAAATTTTCAAAGTAATTTAAAATACATCATTTTTTAAATCATTATTCAATTATTTGACAGTTGACCTTTTCAACTTTTTATATTTATATAACATTGCTAATCTCCAAGGAACAATCATGCTAAACGCAAGTAAGAAGAACATGCCGCCAATTTCACCTGGATCAATTTTACTACTGATAAATATTTTAATTACAGTGCGTATAATTAATAAAGAAATTAAAATGATTGGAAATGCTTTTGAACGCTTCATATAAATTTCAGTACCGTGTACCTCAAAGTGACTTGTCCATATAAGAACAGATGAGAATAAGACACCTAGAATAATCGACTCTAAAATTTCAGTACCAGTCAATCTAAAGTACGGAATCACATACATCAATGCACCTGTAGCCATGAAAAATGGAGGTAATATAATTTTCTTTTCATTAACAGGAAAGTTTTGAGCTTTCATTCGAATAAAAATTACTACTATACCCATAAATAAAGCAAATACAACAGAAAAAATTAAATACGCCAACGTTACACCTTCTTATATATTCATAAACTCTTACTCTTTATTTCTCATTGTAAGTTATTTAGATTTTTAAAAATTTTCTTTTTTAAATAACACTAAAGTTGTTTTACTACAAAAATAAAGGATTGTAAACCTTAAAGGTACTACAATCCATTTAAAAATTATTTTTTTGAACTTTTCATGTTTTGATCCATGTTTTTATTCATCATTGTCATCATTTGATTGATTTTCTTTTGCGATGGTTTTTGACCCATTTGCATCATCATCATTCGTAACATTTCTTCATTAATAGGTGGGTTTTTTTTCAAATAATCCATCATATATTTACGTGCTAAAAAGAAACCACCAACTAGTCCACCGATAAGCGCTACAATGATTAATAAAATTGCTAACCATGTTGCCATTGTTTCACCCACTTTCTATATCCTACTGAATTTTACTAAATTACTATTCTATTTTCAAGAGCTAGTTAGTAATTCTGCATCCATTTGTTATCATAACAAATACTTAAACAAATGTAATATTTATTTTTAGCTAACTTAAAAATTATTTTGTATTACTCATTCAAATTAAAGAAGACTTTCCAATGAAAGCCTTCTCAGTTCTCTAATTTCTTATCTAATATTAAAATGTGCGAATTTGATTTAATACATTTTCTTTAGTGAAACCATATTTTTCTACGACTAAGTCGCCAGGGGCACTTGCACCAAATTGGTCAATACCTATCACTTTACCTTCAGTGCCTACATATTTGTGCCAACCTAATGGAGATGCCATTTCAATTGCAACACGTTTAGTAATTTCTTTAGGAATTACAGACTCTTTATATTCTTCTGATTGTTGCTCAAAAGCAAACCAGTTAGGCATTGATACTACACGTACACCTTTACCTTGTTTATCTAAATCTTTAGCTGCTTCAATTGCTAAGCTAACTTCAGAACCAGTAGCAAGTAATAGATACTCAGGTTTAGTTTCAGTTTCGAAGACAACATAAGCACCTTTACGAACACCTTGTTCAACTGTCTCTTCATCTACATCTAAATATGGTAGATTTTGACGAGTTAATACTAAAGAAGTTGGTGTTTGTTCTGATTCAAGAGCTACTTCCCAAGCTACTCTTGTTTCATTTCCATCAGCTGGACGAATGACATTCATATTTGGTATTGATCTTAAACCCGCTAATTGTTCAATTGGCTCATGAGTAGGTCCATCTTCACCTACAGCGATTGAATCATGTGTGAAGATAAATGTTGAATTTAATCCCATGATAGCTGATAAACGCAACGCTGGTTTTAAGTAGTCACTAAATACAAAGAATGTTGCACCATAAGGGTGTAATCCACCGTGTGCTGCCATACCATTTACAGCTGCACCCATAGCGAACTCACGTACACCAAACCATATATTTTTACCTTCAGGTGTATTTCTATCATAATCAGTCGCTTCTTTAACGTTAGATTTGTTAGAACCAGCTAAGTCAGCAGAACCACCAAAGAATGACGGAACTGATTTACTTAATGCTTGAATTACTTCACCTGAATCAGCACGTGTTGCTGCATTATGATCGCTATCAAAGCGTGGTAATTCATCTCTATAGTTTTTAGGTAGTTTACCACTAATAGCTAATTTAAATTCATCTGCTAATTCTGGATATTGTTTAGAATAATTTTCTAGTAATGCTTTCCATGCATCTTCATGCTCATTTGCACGTTTTAACATAGTTGTTTGGAAAATTTCATATACTTCTTCTGGGACATTGAAACGTTTTTCAGGATCTAAACCATATGCCTCAAAAGTTAATTTTCTCTCATCTGAACCTAGTGGTGCACCATGGACACCATTAGTACCACTCACGTTTGGAGCGCCATAACCGATAATTGTTTTAACTTCAATCATAGTTGGACCATTTTGAGACTTAGCTTTAGTTATTGCCTTATCGATAGCGTCTAAATCATTACCATCTTTTACTAATATGTGATTCCAACCATAACTTTCAAATCGTTTCTTAACATCTTCAGAGAAGGCTTTATTTAATTCGCCATCTAATGAAATATCGTTTGAATCATATAAAACAATTAGCTTATCTAATTGATTATGGCCAGCAAATGAAGCAGCTTCATGAGAAATACCTTCCATTAAATCACCATCAGAAGCTAGCACATAAGTATAATGGTCAACAATATTGAAATCATCTTTATTAAATTTACCAGCTAAATGGTCTTCAGCCAGAGCCATACCTACAGACATAGCAAAGCCTTGTCCAAGTGGGCCAGTAGTAACTTCAACACCATCAGTATGTCTGAATTCTGGGTGTCCAGGTGTTTTAGAACCCCATTGTCTAAATTGCTTCAATTCTTCTAATTCAAGACTGCCTGAAACATGTAACAAGCTGTATAATAGCGCAGATCCATGTCCAGCCGACAATACAAAACGGTCTCTATTAAAATAGTCTTTAGATTGAGGATTAAAATTTAAGTGGCGTGTCCATAAAGTATAAGCCATTGGTGCAGCTCCCATAGGTAATCCAGGATGACCTGAATTAGCTTCTTCGATTGCATCAATACTTAAAGCTCTAATCGTATCAATCGCTAATAGATCTTTCTCGTTAAACATCTCTAATACTTCCCTTCTACTTTAATCATCTTTCGTATATTATAACTTAAAAATATTGAAATTGATAATCGTTTAAACTCAACGAACTATATTCTAATATTTATTAATTTTTATTTTGTTCTTGTATGTTTTTTAATTTTTCAGGTGTCACATCATTATCCTCAGGATCTATCACCTTTGTGCTTTCAATTTGTTGTTTAAACCCTTTTCTAAATGCTTCGAGGTATTTCTTACGCAATTTCGATTGCTCTTTAGCTTCAGCTTCAGTTAAACCTTGTTCCTTTTTCTTTTTAGCAAGCTCATTAATTCTATCTATATTTAAATTATCATTAGACATAACTATCACTCTTTCTATATTTCCATTAATATTTTCTCTTTTACTTCATAGAATATAACAAAAAAGAGGTCTAGACAAAAGCTATTGACATTTAAATAGCTTTGACAGACCTCAAATTTATAATCATCTTACAAATGCGAACACTTTGTAGTCATTTTGTTCCCCATTTGTATTATTTACGTTCTTATTATCATCTTTAATAATTGCCTTTTTAGAAATAGTATGGTCAGTTATTTCGTACGTTTGTTCCATTTGAGCGTTATGATATAAATTCATGAAAAATACTATAAAAACAACACAAGATATTGATACAACAGCTATATTAGTTAATAATTTATTTTTATATTTATTAAACATTACTTTCACCTCTAGAACATTTGTTTGTATACATACTTTAACAGAACATCTGTTCTTAGTCAACATAAAAACGAACAAATGTTTGTTCAATGTTTAAATCAGTGCTATAATATAGTTAAATAAAATTAGGGAGTGCCTATATATGAGAGAATTAACTAAACGTCAAAGTGAAATATACGATTATATTAAACATGTAGTACAAACTAAAGGATATCCACCAAGCGTACGAGAAATTGGTGAAGCAGTAGGGTTAGCGTCAAGTTCAACTGTTCATGGTCATCTATCTAGACTGGAAGAAAAAGGATATATTAAACGAGACCCTACGAAACCGAGAGCCATTGAAATTGTTAGCGAACAAACTAACGATGCAGTTAATATGGAGGAAACAATTTATGTTCCTGTAATTGGTAAAGTTACTGCCGGAATTCCGATTACTGCAGTTGAAAACATTGAGGAATATTTCCCTTTACCAGAACATTTAACATCAACTCACAATAGTGATATCTTTATTTTAAATGTTGTGGGTGAAAGTATGATTGAGGCAGGTATTTTAGATGGAGATAAAGTTATAGTTAGAAGCCAAACCATTGCTGAAAATGGGGACATCATTGTTGCGATGACTGAAGATGATGAAGCAACAGTTAAACGCTTCTATAAAGAAAAAACACGTTATAGATTACAACCTGAAAATAGTACAATGAGTCCTATTTATCTTGATAACGTTACTGTTATCGGTAAAGTTATTGGTTTATACAGAGAACTGTAGTTTTAATTTCTAAAATTTACGTTAACCTCTCTCTTATATATTTCTATATACAAAGAACTAGCAAAGTCTACAATGTAAACTTTGCTAGTTCTTTTGCTTTTCATTCTCTTTTTTATTCAAAATTTCTTTAACCTTATCTAGAATATCTAGTTTATTAACATCTTTAGTTGTCATAATATCAACTTCCTTATCAACTAAAAGATACCCTTAATAAGTCGCATTAAAACACTTAGCCCGTATAATTTTCTGTCCAATATGGTTGTCGTTTGTCATTAAAATCAACGCCTACGCCTAGAGTACTGAAATTTGTATTCAATATATTCTTTCTATGACCAAGTGAATTCATTAACCCCTCATGAGCAAATATACTATTTTGTTGCCCATACGCTAAATTTTCACCTGCCGCATTGAAATCAATGTCATCATCTTTTAATCGATCAAAAGGAGATTCACCATCTAAATTGTTATGATCAAAGTAATTTTGTTTTACCATGTCTTCACTATGATTTCTTGCTGTATCGGAGACATCTTTCGAGTAACTAAGTGTATTCAGCCCATGCTGTTTACGCTCAGAATTAACTAAATCATAATTTTGATATTCAAAGCTTTGTTCTAATGTTGAAGATGGCGCACCGTAATGTTGAGTCAACCTTTTTTCCATGGCGTCACTAACTTGAAGTAATGCAGTAACACCATTGTCATTATGTTTATCATAAAAAACAGTTGTATAAATATTATCTTCATGGAAAACATCATACTCATCGCTACTTATATCAACACGGTATCTACCTTTAACAATTTCCTTTAAAGGTTTACCGAGTCTATCCTCAACAGCATTTTTAGGGGTGTTATATTTCACCTTAGATTTAGATGTAATGACATTTTGATTACTATATAAAGCATTGACTTTATTCCCTAAATAGCTAACCATTATGAAATTATCGTAATCATTATTGTAATAGGTATACCATTTAGCGCCATATTCATTAGATGTTACTCTTTTAGGTTTCCCCAATTGATTTTCAACTTTGTCTTTAGACATATTCATCTGAATATTATTAATAGCAAAGTCCTGTTCTGTAGGTGTTTTGAGCCTATTGTTTTTTAAACTCGAATCTTGATTCATAACTTGCTGAACTTTACTTCTTACGTCATTCTGAAATTTTACTAGTGTTTGATTTTCCTTTAATGGTATGAATAAAGCTACAACTAATAACACCAAAGAAAATAAAAGGAATTTTTTAATAACATACACCTACCACTCAAGTTCTAATCCTTGTCCCCATTAAAAATTGAATTTCGCACTATAACATAATCGACAGTTGTTAATGATTTTAAATCTTTTCCACCTGCATATGAAATCGAGCTTTGTAAGTCTTGTTGCATTTCAACTAAAGTATCTTTTAATGATCCTTTATGTTCAACAAACATTTTTTTACCTTCAACATTCTTGTGTTCACCTTTTTGGAATTCAGATGCACTACCAAAATACTCTTTATAACGTTTGCCGTCTAATTCAACAGTTTCACCTGGTGATTCTTCATGAGCCGCAAATAGAGATCCTATCATTACCATGCTTGCACCAAATCGAATTGATTTAGCAATATCGCCATGTGTTCTTAAGCCACCATCAGCGATTATAGGTTTACGCGCTGCTTTACTACAAATATTTAATGCTGCTAATTGCCAACCACCAGTGCCAAAACCAGTTTTTATTTTTGTGATACAAACTCTACCTGGTCCAATACCAACTTTAGTTGCATCTGCACCAGCGTTTTCAAGTTCTCTAACACCTTCTGGCGTACCAACATTTCCAGCAATTACAAATGTTTTTGGAATATATTTTTTTATGTGTTTAATCATTTTAATAACTGAATCCGAATGACCATGAGCTATATCAATCGTAATATATTCAGGAACTAATTGTTTGTCAGCTAATTCTTCAATAAACTTAAATTCATTTGCTTTAACACCTACAGAAATAGAAGCAAACAATCCTTCTTTTTGCATGTTTTGAATAAATGGAATACGAGCTGCTTCGTCAAATCGATGCATAATATAAAAATAATCATTTTTAGCGAACCAATGCGCTAATTCTTCACTCATAACAGTTTGCATATTCGCTGGCACAACAGGTAACTTAAACGTTTTCGGTCCAAATTGAACAGTTGTATCACATTCCGAACGACTTTCAACTATACATTTATTTGGAATTAATTGAATATCTTCATAATCAAAAATTTTCATACTTTTTAGCCCCTATACAATCATATTTATTAAGTAAAAACGAACGTTTAGTATATTAAATATAAAAATCATTCATTTTCTCACCCTTATATACTTTACAATTTTTTAATTGTCTTGTAAATGGACTAAAGTACTAGATTTGTATTTTACCAACTTGATTTTTTAACGCCCGGGATTTGTCCTTTGTGTGCATGTTCTCTAAAAGCAATTCTAGACATTTCAAATTTTCTTAATACACCTCTTGGACGTCCTGTTACTTTACATCTTCGAGTTAAACGCGTTGGTGAAGAATCACGTGGCAACTTACGTAATGCTTCATAATCTCCTTTAGCTTTTAATTCTTTACGTAATTCATAATATTGATTAACTAATTTTTCTCTTTTCATTTCTTTAGCAATTTTAGATTTTTTTGCCATATATATCACTCCCGTTATTTTAAATCGTAATAATTACTTTTTATATAATAACACATGATTTTAAATTTACAAGACTGATGACTTAATTTCATTTAAATAATTAAAAAACCGAAGTATAAGATTATTATACTTCGGCAAGTTCTTACTTTATCTTTAATGTCGTATTTAAAAGATAAGAGATTATTTAGTTTCACGGTGTAGCGTGTATTTATTTAATCTTGGGCAATATTTTTTCATTTCAATACGCTCAGGATTATTACGTTTATTTTTAGTAGTAATATAATTACGATCGCCACATTCTGTGCAAGCTAATGTTACATTAACGCGCATAATTAACATCCTTTCTCATTTAACTAGGAATACTTACGATTTAAAATTTTACCATATTAAAATGCTCTACGCAATCTAATTTTATAGTACTATTTAAAATTCTCGTATGTTTCGTCGTTAGTACCTTCTAAATCAACATCATTAATATCGATTTCTAATGCTTTGGCAACACCTTTACCATATTCTTGATCAGCTTTATAACAATGACGAATGTGTCTATGTTTAACGTCTTCACTCACACCATCCATTGCATTTGCTGTGTTAGTAAAGATTCTTTCTTTGGCATCATCAGATTGTAAACGGAATAATTTACCAGGTTGTTCAAAGTAATTATCATCATCTTGTCTTTGATTGTACTCATAACCGTCTCCATCTACTGGAAATGCTGGTTTTTTATATTCAGGTTGTGATTGGTAAGCACCTTTATTATTTGGATAATAATGAGGACCACCACCTTGATTTCCATCAAGGAATCTCATTTGACCATCACGACTGAATGGACACATATTTTCAATGCCAACACCTTTAGGTTGGTTAACAGGAATTTGCCAGTGATTGACACCTAATCTATAACGTTGCGCATCACCATATGAGAATAGACGTCCTTGTAACATTTTATCTGGTGAGAAGTCTAGACCAGGAATAATGTTTGTTGGAGCAAAAGCAGCTTGTTCAACATCCATGAAATAATTCTCTGGGTTTCTATTTAGCTCAAATTCACCCACTTCAATTAATGGGTAATCACCTTTATACCAAACTTTAGTTAAATCAAACGGATTATCTGGATGATTTTTAGCTTGCTCCTCAGTCATAACTTGGATATACATTTTCCATTTTGGATAATTGCCATTTTCAATTGCATCGTATAGGTCACGTTGTGATGATTCTCTATCTTGACCTACAATTTCAGCCGCTTCATCATCTGTGTAGTTTTCGATGCCTTGTTGAGTTCTGAAATGATATTTAACCCAAACACGTTCACCCTCGTCATTGTACATAGAATACGTATGTGAACCGAAACCGTGCATATGACGGAAGTCTTTTGGCATACCTCTATCTGACATTAAAATTGTAACTTGGTGAAGTGCCTCTGGTACGCCAGTCCAGAAATCCCAGTTATTTTGAGGACTTCTCATATTAGTACGTGGGTCTCTTTTAACAGCACGGTTTAAACTAACAAACAACTTAGGATCTCTAAAGAAGAACACGGGTGTATTGTTACCTACTAAGTCCCAGTTACCTTCTTCCGTGTAAAATTTAAGTGCAAATCCACGGATATCTCTCTCTAAGTCAGCTGCCCCACGTTCACCGGCAACTGTTGAAAATCGTGCAAACATTTCTGTTTGTTTACCTATTTCTGAAAAGATTTTAGCATTTGTATATTTCGTAATATCATTTGTTACAGTAAATGTACCAAATGCACCTGAACCTTTAGCGTGCATACGACGTTCAGGTATTACTTCACGATCAAAATGAGACATTTGTTCTAAAAAGTATGCATCTTGCATTAATAGTGGACCTCTCGGACCAGCTGTCATACTATTCTCTCTATCTGAAACAGGGTGCCCAAATAAACCAGTTAATCTTTTATCATCTTTCGCCATAGTTAATTCCCCTTTCACTTATTTATAATTATTATAATTTAGAATCTACTATAATTAAACCCATAACCCCTATAATTAAAACATTTTAAAAAACCTTATAAAATGTCAGAAAATTTAAAATTTTTAAGCTAAATTGTTTAAAAGTTATTGAATACTGTCCCTAAAAGGATTAAAATGGTTTGTATATTTTAAATTTTAGAATTAGGAGACATCATATGGAAGATAACAATATGAAAAGAGGTCTTAACTCAAGACACATATCTATGATTGCTATAGGTGGCGCAATTGGTACAGGGCTCTTTGTAGCAACAGGTAGTGTTGTTGCTCAAGCTGGTCCTGGGGGCGCTATATTAGCCTATTTATTAATTGGCATAATGCTTTACTTTTTAATGTCGTCAATTGGAGAGTTGGCAACATTTTATCCAGTTTCAGGATCATTCAGTTCATACGCAACGCGATTTGTAGACCCTTCTCTAGGTTTTACAATGGGATGGTTATATTACATTATGTGGGCACTAGTTTCCAGTGTAGATGTTATGGTTGCTTCAAACGTATTGTATTATTGGGATGTATTTAAATTCTTTAGTCCACTTACTTGGAGTTTAATCTTTATCACTATTGTATTTTTATTAAACATCTTCACGGTTAAAGCTTTTGGAGAAACTGAATTTTGGTTATCACTAATTAAGGTAGTAACTATTATTATATTTATTATTGTTGGTTTCTTGATGATCTTCGGTATATTAGGTGGCCATTCTTATGGCTTTGAAAATTATACTAAAGGTGAGGCACCATTCGTGGGTGGTTTATCTGGTTTCTTAGGTGTCTTACTCGTTGCAGGATTCTCAGTTGGCGGTACTGAAGTTGTAGCAGTGACTGCTGGAGAATCTGATAATCCAGAAAAAACAATGCCTAAAGCTGTTAAACAAGTTTTTTGGAGAATTTTATTATTCTATGTATTATCAATTGGCGTTATTGCAGCTATCATTCCTTATACTGACCCATTATTGTTAAATGAGAATGAATCTGTTACACAAAGTCCTTTCACAATTGTATTCGATAGAATTGGTGTTGCTTTTGCCGCTTCTGTTATTAATGCTGTTATATTGACATCATTATTATCTGCGACAAACTCAGGTGTTTATACTACTAGTAGAATGTTGTTCTCTTTAAGTGATGAAAAACAGGCACCTAAATTCTTAAGTAATCTAAACGATAAGTCTAAATTACCTTTAAGAGCATTAGTTACAACATATATTTTGATTGTAGCGATTATTATAATTGCTAATTTTTATTCAAATGCTGTTTTTAGTTTGTTAAATATTATTGGTTCATTGGTAATCATTGTTTGGGCAGCTAGTTCATGGGCACAAGTAAGATTGCGTAAAGCTATTAAACGTCAAGGTCAAGATATCAATCAACTTTTACCTTATAAATCACCATTGTACCCTCTTGGACCAATTTTAGTATTTGCAACTTTAATTTTCTTATACTTTGGTAATTCAATTGGAGATTTATTCGATGGTAATATAGGTAAATTTTTCGTTAACATTTTACCTATCATTATTTTAGGACTCATTTTCTTAGCTCATAAATTAATAAGAAAAACGAAGTTCGTTAAACTAAATGATATGGATATCACACCACATCATTATCATAAAGATAATTAAATAATTAAATGCGAGCACTGAAAGTATAGTAAATCCTTTTTAGTGACTCGCATTTTTGGTTTCAACATATTGATATTTTCGAAAAAACAGTTATCTAGTATAATAGTAGTAAAGATAATGACTTAGAGGTGAAAGCAAGATGGTTGGTCAAACAAACTTATTTGATGATGTCATTAAGAGTGAAGAACGTTTCGTTATAGTTGTACAATCTCTAGAAGAAAAAAATGGTCAATTACTAAAACGTACATTAAGAGAGTACCCTAGTCTTGAACATGACCAAATGGAAAATTTATTTACACATTTAAAAGATGTATTTAGTACTGAACCATTCAGTGAAAACCAGTCTGCATTTACAATTACAGTGTATACAAATTTAGATTATGCTGCTGATCAAGTTTACGCTTATGTAAAGCGTTCAAAAGGAAAGCACGAATGGACACATACTGCTAAATAATAAAAAGGCATGAGGTCGAATGAATCATTCATCATGGTAATTATGATGAAATAAACAACATTCGTATTCTCATGCCTTATTTTGTATTACAAAAGTGTTTTTAAAGCTGCGGGAATACCATTAGAATCGTTATCTAACGTTATTTTGTCTGCAATAGCCTTCAGTTCCTCATTTGCATTTCCCATCGCGATAGCACAACCCACTACTTCAAACATTGATTGATCATTTAAACTATCACCAAAACAAATCACTTCAGATAATGATACATTTAATTTTTCACATAATGCTTTAATCGCATTACCTTTTGAAACATCCTTTGCCATAAATTCTAAAAAGAATGGTTTACTTGTTGTTACATCAATTTCTGAGTTAAAACTTCCATGCATATCATCACGTACTTTAGCAATATTTGTTGCGTAATCAACGCCCATCGCTTTTGGAACGCTATCGTTAATATAAGCTTTAATATCATCTACACGTTTCATAGGTAGCCCGGTAAGTTCTGATTCAATATCTCGATATTCATGATCACCATCATGGATAATATGACCATCTTGATATGTCAGGATTAAAAAGTTATGTTCACGACAAAAATCCACAATAAGGTCAAAATTCTTCTTAGATACACTTTGACTCACTTCTACTTCTTCTGTTGCTACTTTGATCGTTTTACCGCCGTTGTAACTGATGATATAACTATCATGAACATCTAATTGTAATTCTTTTGCAATTGGTAGCATACCTTCAGTTGGTCTTCCTGAAGCTAACACTACTTTATAGCCTTGATTTTGAATATCTATCAAGTAATTTTTAGTTTCTTTACTTACTTTATTCTCACTATTAATTAAAGTATCGTCCATGTCCATAACGATCATTTTATAATTACTCATATCTGAAGTGTACTCCTTTCGAAATTTACTCGTTTATATTTTACAATAAATTTTATGAAGGATACACAATTTCTTCAACAACGCCAATTTCATTGATTGTTGCTAATTCTGAATGACATGTTGTAACGGCTTGTCTTAACGCTCTAACTAATTGACCACTCGTCTCCTTAGGACTCATTGTTAATATGGTAGGCCCTGCACCACTAATTACTGTCGCATATGCATCATATTGTTGAGCTATAGCTTTTACCTCTTTAAATTCAGATATTAAATGTTGGCGATATGGCTCGTGGAAGCCATCCTGTGACATCATTTTCCCAGCAAGTTCATAATTATGTTGAATTAATGCACACAGCATCGTATTACTTATTGCACTACTTTGAACCGCGCGCTTATGAGAAAATTGATCAGGTAAAACGTTACGAGAATCTTCAGTCTTTAATTCATATGGAGGTATAGTTAGAATTATATCAACATCTGGCACATCAATATGTGCTATATTCGTTTCTTTAGTATCTGGATTATAGAAGCCTGCTAATAAGCCACCATAAATTGTAGGTGCAACATTATCTGGATGACCTTCTATTTCTGTAGCTAATTGAAGTAATTCATATTTAGAAAGCTGAATATTGCCAAAATAATTTGCAATGTATAAAGCGCCTACCAATGCAGACGCCGATGAACCTAAACCTCTAGCTAATGGTATATCACTTCGCATTTCTACACTTAAGCTAGGTAATTCTACATTATATTTAGATGCGACCTGCTGGGCCACTTTAAAAACATAATTGTCTTTGTTCTTAGGAAGTGAATCTAATTCGGAATTTAAATATGTAAATTCCCATTCTTCCCCTTCAATTCGTTTCACATAAAGATGTAAATATTTATCTATAGCCATACCTATCGAATCGAAACCAACGCCTAAATTAGCAGTAGACGCTGGTATCTTTAAGTGCAACTGTTCAGTCATTTTTACAAAGCCCCTTTAATGTAATCAATAATACTTGATTTATCGTTAGGAAGCGGTTGAATAGGGTTATCTAATATTGAAATAGCAGTATCAGGATCTTTTAATCCATTACCAGTTAAAATAGCTACTATTTTTTTGCCTTTAGGTAATTGTCCTGCTCGATGTAATTTAATCAGACCTGCAATTGAGGCGTTACTAGCTGGTTCGCTAAATACACCTTCTTTAGAAGTCATTAATTGATAAGCTTCTAAAATTTCATCATCAGTAACACTATCAATCAATCCATTAGATTCGTCTAACGCATTCGTAGCTTTAGTCCAACTAGCTGGATTACCAATTCGAATAGCTGTAGCAATTGTTTCAGGGTTTTTAATCACTTTATTTTGAACAATTGGTGACGCACCTTCTGCTTGGAAGCCAAATAATCGAGGTAATTGACTACCCTTTTTCTCATGGTATTCTTTAAAACCTTTCCAATAAGCTGTAATATTGCCTGCGTTTCCAACTGGAATTGCGAGTACGTCTGGGGCTTGTTCCAATTGTTCAACAATTTCAAATGCACCCGTTTTTTGACCTTCAATACGATGTGGATTCACTGAATTAACTAACTCAATTTCTTCATCATTTTCAGCAATTTCCTTAACAATTTCTAAAGCTTCATCAAAGTTTCCTTCAATAGAAACAATTTCAGCACCATACATAACAGCTTGCGATAATTTACCGAGTGCAATCTTACCCTCTGGAATAACTACAATTGCTTTCAATCCAGCTCGTGCAGCATATGCAGCTGCTGAGGCTGATGTATTACCAGTAGATGCACAGATAACAACTTTTTTCCCTTGTTCTTTTGCTTTAGTAACAGCCATGACCATACCTCTATCTTTAAAAGAACCTGTAGGATTTGCACCTTCATATTTTACATATAAATCAATATCCAACATCTTAGACAAGTTCTCACAATGAATTAATGGAGTATGTCCTTCATTTAATGTTAACTTTGGTGTGTCGCTGTTAACTGGTAAATATTCTTTAAACTCTTCAACTAAACCTTGCCATCTTTTCATAAACATTAAACCCCTTCAACTGGATAAATTTTCTCGATATTAAAATCAGCTTTACTTAAAACGTCCTCTGGTGACTGATCTAAACCTATAATAACTACATCATACGTTTGTTCATCACGTTGTTCAACTTGTAGTGATTTATGGAAAGGTAACGTTTCTTTCAATAATGATTCAAATTTTTCTTTTGATAAGTCACTATTAAGAACAACATAATAGTTTAACTTCTCTTGAATAGCTACGACATCTTCCGTATCCATAATTTCGCGAGTTGCATCGGTTTTCAATTCAAAATGAGGTGGTAATGTATGCGTATTTGATTCAAAGAATAATGCCACATTTAGTAAATCACTTACAACAGCACTTCCAGTAGCTAAGCTACCTGCACCTTTCCCATAGAACATTGTATCGCCCACTGCATCGCCCACGACATAGATTGCATTATATTCATCTTCAACTGTAGCTAGTTGATGGGATTTATGTATTAATGTTGGTTCAACTGATGCGTTAACTTTACTATTTTGATAAGTTCCCTTACCAATCAATTTAATTTTATAACCTAATTTGTCCGCGACATTGATATCAGATAAAGTGGTCTGACTTATACCACGAACTTTAACATCATTTAATTTAATGACTTGGTTAAATGATAAATAAGAAGTGATAACAACTTTACGTGCTGCATCAATACCTTCTACGTCATCAGTCGGATCTGCTTCAGCAAAACCTAACCTTTGCGCTTCATCAAGAGCCTCTTCAAACGTTGTTTGTTCACGTGTCATTTTAGATAAGATGAAGTTAGATGTACCATTTAGTATTCCCATAAATTTAGAAATGTTATTAGCATTTAATCCATTATTAATAGCATTTACTATAGGGATACCACCGGCAACACTCGCTTCGAATTTCAACGCAAGTCCCTTTTCCTCAGCTAAATCTTCTAGTAGCTTCAAATGTACGGCTAATAAATCTTTGTTTGCAGTAATTACATGTTTACCGTTTTTCAAAGCATCTCTTAACCAATTAACAGTAGGTTCAATGCCACCCATTACTTCAATAACGATATCGATAGAATCATCATTTAAAATTTCATTAACATCTTCAGTTAAATGATATCGACTAATATTTATAGGTCTTTTCTTAGATTTATCACGCACTAAAATATGCTTTATAACAATATCTTTGTTTAATGTATCTATAATTTGTTGTCGATTCTCTTCAATTATTTTAACTACACCTGATCCCACTGTTCCTAGACCAAGTAAAGCAATATTTAATTCTTTCATATTTTTATCTTCCCCCCATTTGTATAACTGAGAAATACAATTGTTTTATTGAAATATACTTTATTTTAGTATACTATTAAACCATATTAAATTGATAGGACTTTTAGTAAAAAATGTAAATACTTAGCTTTATATTATCATGTGGTATCAGAAAATTAAATAGAATTTTCTGATTTTTTAGAAAGGTTGATTAGGTATATGAAAGTGGCAAAATTCGGCGGTAGTTCAGTTTCAAATGCAACACAAATCAAAAAAGTCCTAGATATCGTTAATAGCGATTCAGATCGTAAAATTATCATTGTTTCTGCACCAGGCAAAAGACACAAAGATGATGTCAAAACGACCGATCTTCTAGTTCGATTATATGAAAAAGTAATGAATAATCTTAATTATCAGGATAAAAAGAAAGAAATTATTCAACGTTATGCAGATATTTTACATGAACTTGATATGGATGATTCATTATTAAAAGTAATTGATGACACATTAGAAGAGATTATTTCAACTTTAAAAGATAAGCCTTTAAGATTATACGATGCTATTCTTTCTTGTGGTGAGAATTTTAATGCGCAATTAATTGCAGCTTATAATGATTCACAAGGTTTTAAAACGACATATCTTTCTCCAAAAGATGCAGGTATTCTAGTTACAGATTTACCACAACAAGCTCAAATCCTGGAAGAAGCTTATGAGAAGATTAGTAAATTAAAAGATATTGAAGGTAAAATTATTATCCCAGGATTCTTCGGTGTTTCTAATAATGATTATGTCGTTACGTTCCCAAGAGGCGGTTCTGACATTACAGGTGCAATTATCGCTAGAGGAATTAGAGCGTCTTTATATGAAAACTTCACTGATGTATCAGGTATTTATAAGGCTAATCCTAATATAATTAACAATCCAGATCTTATTGAAGAAATTACGTATCGTGAAATGCGAGAACTTTCATATGCTGGGTTTAGCGTCTTCCATGATGAAGCATTGCAGCCACTCTATAAACACAGAATTCCAGTGGTAATAAAAAATACAAATCGCCCTCAAGATAAAGGTACATTTATACGCCATGATAGAGATGTAAGTGATAAAAATGTCATTATAGGTATAAGCTGTGATAAAGGATTTAGTGTTATTAATATTAAAAAATATCTAATGAATAGACAGGTCGGTTTCACACGTAAAATTCTTGAAATATTAGAAGATTACAATATTTCTTTCGACCATATGCCTTCAGGTATTGATAGTATTAGTATCATCCTTCGAACACATCAATTAAAAGGTAAAGAAAAAGATGTACTTAACGCTATACGTAAACGTTGCGATGTCGATGAATTAAGTATTGAACACGACTTAGCGATTTTAATGATTGTTGGTGAAGGAATGAATAAAGCAATCGGTACTGCAAACACTATTACACATGCGTTAGCAGAGTCTAACATCAATTTGAAAATGATCAACCAAGGCTCGTCTGAAATATCAATGATGTTCGGTATTTCAATTGAAGATGCAGACAAGGCTGTTTTATCTACATATGAATATTGTTATCATGGCATTTGTTTGAAAAATCTAAATAAGCAAGCATAGTTAAAAAGCATCTAGTATTTAAGTAGTCATGTTTTGTACATTCCACTTAAATATTAGATGCTTCTTTATAATTTGTTATGAGCTAATGCCTCATTGATACGTTGCTCCCCTACGACAACTTTTAATATAACAAATTGATAATAACTTAATGAGTCTAAAACCATTTTATAATTAGGTAATTGATGGTAATTTTGATTATCCAATAAGTCGTACATTAGCACGATTTCTGGTTTAATATAATCTACTCCCCATGTCAGCGAATGAAAATAAATACTATTCTTAGGAATTCTAATATTACTATCTAATCTAAATATCCACTCTTCATTTACGACATCATAAATAAAGATATTCATTAATAATTTCTCGTTAAAAGTAATATCTATGTGTGCAATTTCGGGTACACTTAATTGATCTCGATTCATTAACTTATTATTTTTATCATAATAATTTAAATGATATGTGGACGGAATTACTTTTAATACTTCAACTAGTTGTTTACGTTCTACGCATATGTCGACTCTAGAAGGTAGAATAAAATTATTACTTAAAAATAGCTGCATTGCGACTTCCCCATGAAATTTGAATGAAGTACGACATTCATTTTTTAATATTTTAACTAGCTCTTCTACATGTTGTTGATGTTCCATATTACTACCTCCAAAGTAAACGCTTTCATACATTAATTATACATATCCTTATTTCTGATTTCAATTTACGAATTGTGAAGTATTGCTAAATTTGATGTTAAACAAAATAATAAAATTGCTAAAATTAGGTAATATTTATTATTTTATTAATTTAACTTAATTTACATTTTGTTGAACTACGCAATTATAATAGATATAATTTATATGTTATTTCATATCGCTCATGTTATAACTTTCAAATTTATTGAGTGATATAAAATTAAAATTCGAACATAGGTGATGAATTATGACATTAACAATTATCTTAATTGTTATCATCGTTATACTTATTTTGGCGTTCATCTTAAATCAACGTTACATGCAAGATAGAGTTGATACAGAAGTGTACGCAAGAAATCAGATGGTAACTAAGAATGCGACGCTTAGCAATGAAAATTTAGAACTTAAAAATCAAATGCTTAGTTCTAATAATGATGTAAGTTCACATGCAAAGCGCAACGCGAAACACGTTTTAACTAGCATTCTTGATAAGTATAAAGACCAAGGCAAGTTAAAGTATTACGATATTATAACGACAAGTAATTTAGCTACAAAACATCCTTTCTTTGAATACGCTAGAACATTCGATTACATTGTCGTTTCAGATGTTGGCTTAATCAATATTGACGTCAAAAACTGGAAACAAAAAACGTTTTACCATTTTGATGCACCAGTAGACGACGATATGCAAATTGACACAAATGATGTAAATCAGATTGTCGGTCATTATGTAAGTAAACAATATCACAGTCAGTTTGATTCACCACGCAGTGAAATTTATACTTTCGTCGAAAAAATTCAAAATAATCGTGTGATTTATGAATTTTATGATCATGATCCATATGAACAAGCAGCGATTAATTCAAAAGTTTTAAAAGACGGAATTGAAAATCATTTTAATCATAAAGTACAAAGCATCGGAGTCGTTTACTTTAGCGATGGTAGCGTAAATATCATTGAGGGTTCAGAGGAAAGAGCTCAATATGTAGACACCGTTTCAACTAAATCATCACTTGAAGCGGTAATCAAAAATGCAATTGATTTATCTAAACATCCACTTTCTGAAGACCTAGTTACCAAAATTGTAAACAGCTTTAATAATTAATGCACATAATAAGCGATCGACAGTGAATCTAGATACAGATACACGTTTCAATCGCTTATTTTTTAACTCCATAAATTCACTTTATCTTTTTTAGCTTGTTGTTCATCTTTTTCAAAAAGATGACGATATTTGCCATTCGGTGAGAAGTACTTTTCACGTGCTAATCCATTTTTGACTAATTCTTCGTTGTACATAGTGTTCTCATCTAGCCACACATATGCAAGTGTCCGACCATATCTATCTTCTTTCTCTTTGTCATATTCTAAATACACATCTTTCCCATTTAAGTGTTGTTTACTATAATTAGATGCTTCTTTACCATATGGTTGAACTGGTGTGTTAGGTTTAACTGTTTCTGGTGTATCTATACCTATAAGTCTAACTTTAATTTCTTTTCCTTCACTATTTGTAGCAACAAAGGTATCACCATCTACTACTCGGTCTACATGTACTTTCTCTTTATCCTTAATGTTTGTACTGTTTGATGATTGAGAACCATTATTTTTAAAAGGTCCTGTATGATTTATAAATTGAAAGGCTAAAACGCCTACCACTAAAACAGCTAAAACGATGATACTTAATGATTTTTTCGAATTCAAAGATGTCACCTACGCTTTTTATTTCAATAATAAATATCATATATAAATTAAAATTAATCGTCAATGACAACTTGTTTTAGTTAGACGATGTTAGTATCTACTGTACTCGCAAAAAATGAAATTATTAATCTTATCATGCTATAATAAATGCGTTAGGAGTGACATCAATGTCTGAGAAAAATGAAAATTTAGTGACAGTTATAGCCGTAATTATAGCCATAATCGTCGGTGTAATACTACAAATTGTCTATAAGTTACCTATTATTGTCTCTGTCGTAGTAGCTGTATTATTAGGCGTCTTAGTAGGATTTATTGCTTATATCATTCAATCTATAATTCGCAAAAGAAAAAACAAGTAGCACAATTAGAAAATCTTAATAGAAATTTTACTTGCAATACTAATGGGAGTAAGACAAAGAATTCAAACTGAATATTTTATCTTACTCCCAACTTTTTTATATTTAAGGTTAACTTCTTAATATTGTGGTATTTATAAGAAATACCTTAAATGTATAAAATTAATTTTAAAATATGATTAATTTATCACAATTTTAACTATCAAAAAGCCTCATCATTAAACAATTAGCGAGGTGTTATTATGGAAATCCTAGACGTAATTATAGATAATCACGGTCTAATTTATAAAGTACAAACACAAAATGGCCATGTATTCGAACATACTTTGGCGAAAGATACACCTCCAGATAAGGTTGCTCAAGTGTTACGGTTATTAGCCACTCATGTTGACAATCTAGAAACTCAAAAAAGAGATCATTAGTGAATTTACCAAGCCAAATCTCAAATTTTAAAATATAGTATTATATTTCACAAAAGTCAGGACATAGAGTTTTTTGGTTCTTGGAAACCATTCTCTTAAGAGCAAACTTATGTACTGACTCTTTTCTTCATATTTAACTACAACAATTAAATTCTATATCCAACCTTTTTCATTTGCTTTTTTCCATGCATCAAAGCGGTTCTCCGCTTCAAGTTTATCAATTATATTAGACGTGTAATTTCTTACAGTACCGTTTGAAAGATAGAGTTTATCAGCGACTTCTTTATTACTTAATCCTTCTCCTATTTCACGTAACACGACTTGTTATTTATGCGTTAATGGATTAGCCTCTTTAAACAAAGATGTCATTAAAGACGCACTATATTCTTTTTCGCCTTTTAAAACTTTATGGATGGTTGCAACTAAATCATCTACCGATCGTTCTTTTAACACATAGGCATCAACATCGTTTGCAACAGCTCTTTCAAAATAACCAGGCCTTTTAAAAGTCGTGACAATAATCACTTTTGTATTAATTTTATTTTCTCTTAATTGCGATAATACTTCTAAACCCGTCATTCCTGGTATCTCAATATCTAAAATAGCAATGTCAGGCTGTTGACTATTAATAGATTGTAATGCGTCAATACCATTATCAAAATCATCTATCACTTTTAAATCGTCGTGAAATTCAATTAATTGTATCATTGCTTTACGCAACATATTTTGATCTTCTGCAATTACGATTGAAATCATTGTACACCTTCTCTCGGAATCATAATATCGATAGTCGTACCCTGTTTAGAAGTGATATTAACTGTCCCGCTCAATAACGCTACCCTATCGTTAATACTCTTTAATTTTACTTCGCTAGGTTGTTTCAGACCTATACCGTTGTCACTAATGATTAATTTAATACCATTGTCGTAACTTTCTATTTTCCCATTAATTTCAGAGGCTTCCGCGTGCTTAATTACATTGTTAACCGCTTCTCTAAGTATCATTGATAATATCGTCTGTTTAGTTGGGTTGAGGGAACTCGCACCTCTTATATTTTCAAAGTTAAAGTGAATATTTGCATCCTTTAAGATTTGTTCTATAGATTGAATTTCTTCTTCAAAAGTTTGAACTTTTAAATTTTCAATAATATGTCTTACTTTCTCTAATGTATCTTTCGAAATTTCGTTTATATTTAATATTTCTTTCTTAGCTGCTATCGGATCTTTATCGATTAGTTTTGCAGCTAATTCTGATTTAACACTCAAACTTGCAAATACATGTCCTAACGTGTCATGTAAGTCTTGACCTATTCGATTACGTTCTTGTTCCGCAATCAAAATATTAATATATTTATTTTTTTCTTCAATTTGTTGACGATATTGTCTCTCTTTCATTATTTTAAAATTACCAAATAATATTGCTAAAATAACAATATAATAAATAATAATACTCACGACATAAAAGTGATTCGTTTGTATAATCGTTATGATGATACATGTAATCATTGAGCTTATTAATAACATAAACTCCATTGATTTTACTCCCTTTTTAAATAAAAATGGTATAGCAAATGCACTAAAGAAGAAAAATAAACTCAATGTTGGATTGTATGCATATACAAAGTAAATAATCGCTAAAAAATGAATAAAAAATAATATTAAATTGATACGATGGCTTAATGCTTCATGAAAAAGAATTAAACTAGCATATGCAAATGTAAAAATGATTACAATAAATAAATTTAATAAAAAGCTATCATCTTGCCATGTTAAATACAAACCATAATATGGAAATATTAAGTAAATTAAAGATGAAATCTCTCCCATTTTAGCGCCTAAACTACGCTTCATTTATTCCACCTCTTTTCTCTTATTAATTAATAATGCAATAATTAAGAAAATAATGCTATAAATACCTAAAATTATGAATGATTGTACATTAAAGCCATTACCTTTACCAAATTCAAGTGCCAAATGACGTAAATGATACGTTGGTGTTAGTTTAGCAATTGTTTGCATCCAATCAGGAAATGTACTAACAGGGAACCACAATCCACCAATAATGGCTAATACAATATTAAGCAGATTAGCTACGCTACTTGCTTTCTGTGTCTCACTAAATTGCGTAATGATTAAACCTAATGTCAAAAACATGCTAGCACCTAACCATAAAGAAACACCAGATAAAATCCATTCACTTGCACTTAGATCTACCCCTTTATAGAAGTGTGCTACGCTGAATAAAAGCAATATTGAAGCTAAAAATAAAGTCATAGTTTTAATAATCTTAGCCAAATAATAATTTAATACTGTGATTGGTGTAGAAATTAATCTTTTATACCAACCACTGTTTCTTTCCTCGATTATTTCTAATGGAAACTGCATCAGACAAAATCCCATTAAACTGAATACCGTCATACTATACATATACTCTTTGTAAAATACTTTTTTCGCATCTGCTGGCATATCAATTAATGATGTAAACAATAAATAGAATGCCAAAGGGAAGATGAAAGCCATAAATGATGATAATTTGCGTCGAAATAATAGTTTATATTCAATATCAAGTAACGTTATGATGTTCGTCATAGTCTATTGCACCACTCTTTCTTCTTTTGAAAACATGAGTTCCAATAAAGATTTTTTATAAATTGTGATTTGATTTAAATCTACATTTATTTTAATTAGATTTGTAATAACTGCTTCAACATTTTCTGTTTGAATTTTTAAGTTACCATTCGTAATTTCTATATCATATGTTTCTGAAAGTATTTGATATTGTTCTTCCGTAAAGGTCATTATTTCAATAATTGAATTATTTTGACTAAATAAGATATTATGTGGTGTATCATTAATTTTGATACTTCCTTGTTCTAAATAGACAACTTTATCAGCCATTCTTTCGACTTCTTCAATATAATGAGAGGTGTAAAGTATAGTTATACCATCTTCTTTAAGTTGTTCAATTAGATTCCAAAAGTGTTCTCTTGTTTCAATATCCATTGATGTTGTTGGTTCATCTAATATTAAAAATTGAGGTTTGCCTATTAAAGTTAGAACAAAGTCTAATAATCTCTTTTGACCTCCTGATAATTTATTAGCATATTGTTCCAATTGAAGATTAGAAAATTGAGTTAATTTTTGAAACTCATTAAATGTCATAGGATTGGTATATAATTGTTGATATAAATGATATAGCTCTTTTACTTTAATGAGCTTAGGTAAATTCGTAGTTTGAAATAATATGCCCATATTATGTGAGGATATTAAATTAAATTTATCTTCGACTGTTCCACTATTCGCATGCTTATGACCAATAAGTATATCTATTAAAGTGGACTTTCCTGCACCATTTTTTCCGATTAATGCAGTACACTTTCCTTCCTCGATATCTAATGAGATATTATTCAAAACCGTCTTTTTACCAAACGATTTCTTTAATTGATTGATATATATCATAACGACCTCACATCCTTTTAATTTATATATCTACTTTATCTTTTAATCGAATTTAAAATTAGTTCAAATTGTCACGACTTTAATATGACATTTGTCATATTAACTACGACGAGGTATCAAAAAAAGAGATTAAGCAACTTTAAATTGCTTAATCTCATAATTTTTAACTATTAAATTAGATTCCTTTTGCTATAAAATTGGTGATACTAATTTTGCAATATCTTCTTTAACTTTAATTGAAAGCGAACGTTTCTTGTATTCCTCTAAAGTTAATAGTTTTGATTTTTCAATGTCTTCTTCGTATGCTGCTCTGATCTTTTTAGCGATCTCTTTATCATAAATAAAAGCATTTACCTCAAAGTTTAAAGCAAAACTACGATAATCCATATTAGCTGAACCGACACTACAAATTTCATCATCAATCATCATGACTTTTGAATGAATAAAGCCATTTTGATACGTATAAATTTTCACACCACTACTTAACAATTCGGCAGCATTTGAAAATGTCGCCCAATATACAAACGGATGATCTGGTTTACATGGAATCATCAAGTGTACATCAACGCCAGCATTCGCTGCCATTTTAAGTGCATTGATATACGATTGATCTGGAATAAAGTAAGGGCTTTGCATATATATAGATTTTTTTGCACTCATAATCATTTTAGTATATCCATATTCAATCTGATGTAAATCAAATGCTGGACCACTTGAAGCAATTTGAATCGCTGATTTCCCTTTATGCTGTCTTTTTTTAGGGAAGTATTTATCATCATATTCAAATTGTGGGCGGTGCGCTTGTGAATTCCAATCTAATATAAAACGTATTTGTAATGCGTCTATAACGTCACCTTCAACACGTATATGCGTATCTCTCCAATATCCTAGTTTACCAAGTCCTAAATAATCATCGCCAATATTAAATCCTCCAATGTAACCAACTTGACCATCAATCACTATAATTTTTCTATGATTACGGTTATTCATTCTAAAATTGATAAGTGGAAACTTAGATGCAAAAAACGCTTCAACTTCGCCACCTAATGATTCAAAATGATGAAATTTCGACATTCTTACTTTTTTAGAGCCTACATCATCATATAATATTTTAACTTCTAGTCCTTCTTTGAGTTTCGTTTCTAATGCATCTAGAATACGATGACCTAAGCCATCAAGTTCAAATGTATAGTACTCTAAATGTATGTAGTTCTTAGCGTTATAAATGTCTTCAATGACTTTCTTATATAGCTTATGACCATCTGTAAATAAGTCAATGTGATTATCTTCGGTTAAAAATGCATCTTGTTTGTTTAATAACATTCTAATTAAATCTCTGTGTTTTGTTACTTGTTGATTATCAGTTTGATAATTGTGTGCATCAAATTGTTTAACTTGATCCTTTATAACACTTTTAAATGTATCTAATTCCTTACCATTATTTTTCTCCATTTTTCTTTTTGAAACAGTTCTGCCAAAAAATAAATAAAGAATAAACCCGATTAATGGTAAAACAAACAATACAAAGAGCCACGCCCATGTAGAAGACGCACTTCTTCTATTTCTTTCTAAAAAGATGATAATAAAAGCTAATACTAGATTTATCACAAAGCCTAGTGCTAATAAAATCGTAAAAACAGTTCCCAAATCTGGGCCGAACATGAATTTCATAAAATAATACTCCTATTTAATTTTATAATTTAAATTATTTACTTAGCATTTAAGACCAAGATGGCATTTAGCACTTCTTCATTATTTGGAAATTTACGTTCTTCTATTTTGTCTATTGAAATATTTAGAACTTCAAATTGACTTCCTTCATCACTTTCAAGATACATATTAATCTCTTTTTCTAACTCATCCAGTGTTTTTTCTTGAATCTTTTTAAATTTGATTTTACTCATTCTACAACACTCCATTTCAACTTATTTGTTTAAATCATAGTCTTTTTACATTTAAATCGCAAATTAATTCATTCTATAACTTATATTTTATTAAAACGCTTACAATTATATATTTAAAATATTAAATTCACATAAGAGATAAATTATTGTATACTAAAGTCATTCTATTAAAATTTTCAGAATAATTAAATTATTTAGATTGTGGGGTATTATATGATTTCTTTTGAAAATGATTACCTTGAAGGTGCACATGAAAACGTATTACAACGATTATTTGATACCAATTTAATCCAGGCTTCTGGTTATGGTGATGATCAATTTTCAAAGCAAGCAGCAGAACAAATAAAATCTGTTATCAATTGTCCAGAAGCGACTGTACGATTCTTAGTTGGTGGTACGCAAACCAATCAAGTTGTTATTAATTCAGTACTAGAGCCATATGAAGGTGTGATTTCAGCTGACACTGGTCACGTAGCTGTACATGAGGGCGGCGCGATCGAATTTAGTGGTCATAAAGTTTTAACTGTCCCATCTCACGAAGGTAAAATTAGACCAAAAGAAGTTAATGCATATCTAGATACTTTTTACAATGATTTTAAACGTGAACACATGGTCTTTCCAGGAATGGTTTATATTTCACACCCTACAGAATACGGCACTTTGTATAGTAAAGAAGAATTGAAGAATCTTGCTGACGTGTGTAAAGAACATCAAGTACCATTATTTATGGACGGTGCGCATTTAGGCTATGGTTTAATGAGTGATCAAAGTGATTTAACATTTGAAGACATTGCTAAATACTGTGATATCTTTTATATAGGTGGTACTAAAATAGGTGCGTTATGTGGTGAAGCCATCGTATTCACTAAAAATAATGAGCCAAAACACTTTACCACTCGAATCAAACAACATGGTGCTTTACTTGCTAAAGGTCGTTTAGTAGGTGTACAATTTCTGGAATTATTCACTAATAATTTATATTTAGATATTAGCCGTCATGCCATTAATATGGCTAATAAAATGAAAAAAGGATTTCTTGAAAAAGGCTATCAACTTTACTTTGATTCACCTACTAATCAACAATTTTAATTTTTTGTACTTAGTGAAGAAAAGATTAAAGAGTTGAAACAAAAAGTAAAGTTCGCGATTTGGGAGAAATATGATGATAATCATCGTGTTGTTAGATTTGCGACAAGTTGGGCTACTACCGAAGAAAATGTAGATAAGTTATTAGAGTTAATTTGATTATAGAGAAGGGAGTGGGACAGAATTCTTTTAAATTCGTCGTCCCACCCCCGCAAGGATGACTAGAACTGAGAAAAGCTTGATTTAAGCGCCTTCTCAGTTCAGTCAGCTACTGCGAATTTGCTAAATAGCATTATTATATTATTTATGTCCCAGACTGTTTTTTAATGTAGTTTATAATAAATACCGGCTATAATTACAATTAATCCAAAAAGTCCTATGATTATTTCTTTTTTAGATGGTTCACGTTTTTCTATAGTGACTTTAATATTAAATTCCACTTTTTATTCTCCTCTTAAAAGTTTAAGCAATCATGTTAATCACATTCACTACCACGTTAATATTGAATTTTAAGTAGTATAATACAATATTATACTTTGTTTTATTATTTTAGTCACCTATAGTTTAAAGTACTACCCTTTATCATACGCCTATTCTATTAATAACTTTTTGATAAGCTTCAAGCACTTGTGGATAAAGATATATTACTCTAGATCCAATCCGGCGAGTTACTTCAACTATTTCAGGTTCACAAACTATTTTATTTTGAAGCGTTGATTTACTTAATCCAGTTAAAGTTACTAAATCTTTAATACCTACTGAAGCATATTGCCTCTTATAATTTTTCAGTAAGTTTTCTAGTTTATCTTCAATCAATTTATTCATAAATGTTTCATCAATTTGGATTGTTATGTTACTCATGTTGTCTCACTCCATCTCCTACGATTAGTCAAGCATTTACAAATAAAATATGCATTACTTAACTAAACCGTTCAATTTTAATTTTTTGAATAAGGTGTTAAACTGTATTTGATTGTACGTTTGGCTAA